>CANFPP010000001.1 GCA_947449005.1 Holosporales bacterium
CAGCGGATCGGTTATTCAGCCAAAACCGACGGCGGTACACTCAGCCAGTACACTGGCGGTGAAGCCTGGTCATTACCTCAGCAATCAAGGCCGCTCTGCTCCACCATTAACTCTTCCCCATACATACGACCTAGGCTTTTGAGCTTTTGACAGCTCAAGCATAGGACATCTGCACTTCTCTACCCTTAAACGCAGCAGACACCGCTCTTTAAGTAACTTAGTAACTTAAGGGTATACCAACTTAAATACGGAACAGATTGGGGAAGAGCCCATCATTAATGAAGACCCTACGCTTTTTGAGCAATTTTTTTAAGAAATGTCGACTAACAACTTGTGAATTCAGTAAGTCTCTAAATATATTCCGGTTATATAATATTGAGAGTTTATTGGATTTTTGAGTTATTATTTTTCTTTAAAAAATCCCGTATTCTTGTTAGATACAAGTAAAAATTAACTCAAAATATAATAAAAGTCAAAAAATAAAAGTGGCCGTCAGGGCGTTTTTAGAGGACCATAAAAACATAAAGAACTCATGAATAAACAGCATGGATCCAAGCCTTCGCGAGGATGACGGGTGGAGAAGAACGGGGATGATGAGCGGAGAAAGTAAGGGTTGTTTTCCCGGGTCAAGCCCGGGGACGACAGCGAGGGAATAAGGATTCCAGCTAATTTTATATTTTTTTTTGATGTATTTACTCTTCCTTTACCACCTGAAAGGCTTCTCTTCGCTTTATGAGTCCAGCTAACTGTTGTTGCAATCTTTCTTTATCAGTACGATTCCATAATTCAGGAGAACAATATGGGGGGCACATCCGAAGCACAGAAGATAAATCTCGTTGATCCGCAAGCCAAATATTACCCAAAACACCATTTATTTCTAAATCAGTCTCTCTTACCAACTCTATTAATCCTATTGGAGTAATATGAGATCGTAAAAGTGCGATGATCTTTCTATCCTGTCTTGCTCCACAAAACTCTTCAACGAGAGCATCAGCAACATGATGTTTAATAAGTTTTCCATTTTCCCTTTGTAATACTAAATCTAAAATTTCATGATTAGCAGCTTTTAAATATCTTAGAAAAATTGCTTTAATTCTTGGTTTTTTAATAGCTGGGTTGTTAAGCTCTGCAATAACAGCCGCATCTGAAGTAGATTTCAACGTTAATTGAACAGGAACGTCACCTTCAATTTTTCTTTTTCTTGTTGATGACTTATGTTTTTCTATAAGAGGCGTTTGTGCTATTGGCAAAGAACTTTCTTGCATCATTAGCAATCCTCGTGCTGCCCTTATTGCATCTCGCTCTTCTATTGAAGAAGCTTGCATGGCTAAAACAGCTGTCGTCATAATAACTGTAAGCAATATGTTTTTAACGGAACTATACATAACATGTCTCAATGGTATATCTTTCATTTTATATCTAACTTTAATTAATTTTTATAAATTGTAATTTTAGAATATAATTAGTATATTAATTAGGACGTATCAATATATTTTTTTACCCCCTGATATCTGTTAGCCTGCTGTTATGAACATACTAAAAAATAACATCACAAATCTTTATGGAAGCAAGGGTGCTGCTTGGCTGGATAGCTTACCGCATCTTACTGCTGAAATTGCAGAAAGCCGGGGTTTAACAAATTTGGTGCCAGTTAACAATCTCTCATATAATTACGTTTTATCGGGCCTTCGAAACACACAGCCAATTGTTTTGAAACTCAGCCTTGACACTCTCGCGTTAGATAGAGAAATGACTGCTTTGCAGATTTTTAATGGAAACGGTGGTGTTGCTGTTTTAGATCAGATGGAGGGCGCGCTTCTACTTGAGCATGCGGTACCCGGCCATTCCTTAAAAAATAATCTGGCAAACAATCAAAGCATACAGGTTATGTGTGATGTCATGAAAAAATTGCATCAAGCTCCCGTACCAAAAGGCATTGTATTTCCACACATCTCTGATTGGCTCACAACAATTGATAAAAACTGGAATATTCCAGATGAATATCTTAGAAAGGCTCAAGAGTTAAAAAGAAAACTTCTTGAAGGAAATGGAAACCCTGTTCTTCTGCACGGAGACTTGCATCATGACAATGTTTTAGCAAATGGCAATGGCTGGATGGTTATTGACCCAAAAGGCGTTATTGGTGATCCTATTCATGAAGTTTGGGCTTTTATAATGGATGTAGAAAAAGACACTCAATACATTGCTGATTTCTTTAATTTTGACGTGACAGTCGTGAGACAATGGTATTTTGTGCATGCAATATTGGCCGCCTGTTGGAGTTTGGAAGATAAGGGAGATCCAAAGTTGTTTTTAAATTTGGCAGCGAAAGCGTATTCTATATCTTGAGTTTAACTCGTCACTAAGTTACACTAAGTGAAACCTAATGATGAGGAAAAAGTTATGCAACCTATACGATATTTAATGCAAAACTTGGCAAAGCTCTCTAGTCCTGAACATTTTTTGTTCACTCTCAACGACCTGCGTGCATTATTGCCGAATCTATCTCAATCAGCTTTTAAAACCTTGTTGAGTCGGGCAGTGAAAGAAAAACATCTTGCTCGCCTCTGCCGCGGATTATATCTGTACGAGCAAGCTGCGCCATCCAATGGCTTATTGCTATTCCACGCTGCTGCACGTTTACGCGCAGATGGATTCAATTACATAAGCCTAGAAACAGCGTTGAGCGATGCCGGCGTGATCTCTCAAATTCCTATCAATTGGGTATCATTTATGTCTTCTGGTCGCAGCAGCATTATCTCCTGTGGTCGTTTTGGCACTATCGAGTTTGTACACACGCAACAACAACCTGATGATATAACTGAGCATCTGCACTATGATACACGTTGTAAGTCATGGCGTGCTAGCGTGCCCTTAGCATTAAGAGACATGCGTGCGACGCATCATAATTTAGACTTGATTGACTGGAGTGCTGTAAATGAGCTTGTTTGACCAATTAGTAGATGAAGCCCTAAAAAATCAACAAAGTCTATCACCCTTGCGTGTCGTCGTTGAGAAAGAGCTCCTTCACCATGATATCTTGCGAATACTCAGTAGCACAGGAATGCTGGAACGACTAACGTTTATAGGTGGAACTTGCCTGCGCGCGTGTTACGGCTCTAATAGACTGAGTGAGGACCTAGACTTTACAGGAGGAACAGACTTTAACCGTGAAAATCTATCAGCAATGTCTAAAAACTTAGTGGATAGTCTCAAAACAAAATATGGACTCCAAGTTGATGTAAGTGAACCTTTACTTGATGAAGGAAAGGTTAAGACATGGAAATTAAAAGTGCAAACACGTCCTGATCGTATTAATGACTTACCAGCTCAGCGCATTAATATTGATGTGTGTGCTATCCCCAGTTACCAAGTAAGACCAATGATGCTTCTTAATCCCTATGGAGTTGATATGGGAACGAGTGGCCTGATCTTGCAAGCAGAAAGCCGAGAAGAAATATTTACCGATAAATTGGTGGCATTTACTTTGCGTCCAAATCGTATAAAATACAGAGACTTATGGGATATAATGTGGCTATGCCAGCAAAATGTAAAACCACAAATGGACCTGATCTCCAAAAAACTCAAAGACCATCAGTGTGAAAGACAACACTTTTTGCAGTTATTTAAAGAACGCTTACTCATATTGCAAGATGATCCTAAATCAGCCACAGAGTTTCGAAATGAGATGCGTCGGTTTTTACCGACAGAACTAGCATCTCAAGCATTGGCTAACCCTGCGTTTTGGAATTTTATGTTTGTCTTAATGGATGGTTTATATGAACAGGTTAAACGAGAGTTAGATGGTGCCACGCAAGAAAAAACTCTGTAGATTTAGAGGGTTTAAGAATAGGATTTCATAACTTGTGCATCTAGCCATTTTATAATTTTTCCATGATATTCGCTAAGCCAACTGTCAATATCTTTTCCACCTAAGTTAGTATCAGTCGCGTCCAGCAGTGGGCCTTTCTTAAAAATATAATTGCAAATTACTTTCAAGAATCCAGGTTGCCCAAAATTTGGGATAAGTGCTGCAAAATTGGCTTCATCACTAAAGGCGCCATGCTGAACATATGGCTCCCAGTATGTTGCATTAGCAATGTTTTTAAGTTTATCGCCAACATCTTCTTGATATTGCATCATCCCCCTTATGAATAAAATGGGCGTCGAGTTTTACATGCGCCATTACATGAACACCATCTACACTGCCATCTTGAAGTGTATTAGGCATATAATGAGAGGTTTCTTGATGCGTTTTACAGGGATAAAAAGCTTGGATCATCCAACGTCTTGGATTTGTATCACGAAACATTTGTTGCAATGGATCACGTATTTCAATGGCTTTTGTGCCAACAGAGAAGATTCCAGTTGGCTTAGGAAGAGTAAGGATGCTTGCAAATGCTGTCATGTTGACAAACATTATTGTAAGCAGACAAAGAAGATGAGATACAAATTTTTTCATGAGTACCCCCATCATTAAATTGCATTCAGTACAATTTCAAGAACTTTGATTTGGGTATTTACGGGTATTGCTATTTGGGTATTTATGGGTATAATTGGGTACGTTTGGATATAAATATGGGTATCGGACATGATATGGGATTTATCAAGAATTATTATTACGCCTGAGATGCTTTCATTAATAGGAGAAATTGATGAATTCAAAGGAGCATGGAAACACCTTGGACGCATGACTCCTGAGAGATTACAAGCTTTGCGAAAAGTTGCAACGATTGAAAGCATTGGTTCATCAACGCGCATTGAAGGGTCAAAATTATCTGATCGAGAAGTTGAACGTTTATTATCTAATTTAGAAACTTATTCTTTTGTATCAAGAGATGAGGAAGAAGTTGCGGGCTATGCACATGTATGTGACGAAATTTTCCAGAGTTTTGAGTCCATTGGCTTTTCAGAAAACATTATCAAGCAATTACATGGATGGTTACTAAAATTTTCTAGTAAAGATAAAATGCATAGAGGTGAATATAAAAAATTAGCAAACCACGTTGAAGCCTTTGATGAATCTGGAAAAAGCATAGGTGTTATTTTTGAAACAACCTCCCCTTTTGATACACCTATGAGAATGCAAGAACTGATTTTTGAAACCAAAGAACTGCTTGAAAACAAAAAACTACACCCTTTACTCATTATAGGAATATTTGTTGTTGTGTTTCTATTTATTCATCCTTTTCAAGATGGTAATGGGCGTTTATCTCGAGTTTTGACGACTTTGCTTCTTTTAAAAACAGACTACTTTTATGTGCCATATAGTTCGCTAGAAAGTATTATAGAACGCAACAAGGAAAGTTACTACTTAACGCTTCGCAGGACTCAAGGTAGTTTAAAATCTGAATCACCCGATTTTAATCCGTGGCTTTTATTTTTTTTACGAAGCCTACATAAACAAAAAATTTACCTTGAACAAAAAATTTCTAAAGAAAAAAAATTAGTTTTTCATCTATCAGAACTTACAAATCAAATTTTAAACTTAATTCAGGAGCATGGGAAACTAGGCATAAGTGAGATTGAAAAAATGACAGGAGCAAATCGCAATACTATAAAAAAACATCTTGCTGATTTAGCAGCACAAGGAAGTATAGTGCGCCTTGGTAAGGGCAAAGCAACTTGGTATGTATTGCCGTAATAAACCCAGAAGTGATTCTAAAATGTATAGCCTCACAGCTAAAAGCTTGCCGTAAGGGAGTAAATTAAAAAGCCGAATATAAAAATGCTGAAGGCAACATACACCCATTCTTTTTTAAAAAGAAATAAGCATGCTGATAAAAAAAGCCGGACCAACTGCAAATAAATAAGCAGCAAAACTCCTAATTGAATCATACTGCGTTCTGAGCCCTGCCAAGCTGTCTGTATGATTTGCCTAAGAGAGGTAAAGTGTGTGGATTCCATAAGAAATATAGAATAATTTTCCGTCACGTTGGCGTGATGCCATAAATATAAAGCTCCACCAATGAACACAAGAGTGGCACTGAGAATAACGCCTGTAAGCATGACGTTACTAATGAGAGTTTCCATAAAAGAAGGAGCATGTTTGTGTTCAGACTTCATGGTCTAAAACTTCCCTATTATACTTTTTATGATCATTTGAATGCCAAGCATTATAGTCATGGCCACAAAAATATAGCGTAAAATTTGGCTTTTGATATTCACCAAAAGCTTTGTCCCAAGAAATGAACCAGATAAAACACCAAGCGTAATTGGCACACAGAGTATTGGATCAACATATCCTTGAGCTAGATAGATCCCGGCACCTGCGGTTGCGGTAAGACCTATCATAAAGTTACTTGTTGCGGTTGAGACCTTATAAGGCAATTCCATAAATTGATCCATAGCCAACACTTTTAAAGAACCAGATCCTATTCCTAGAATACCTGATAATACGCCCGCAATTAACATTGTTATCCACGCGCTCCAAATCCGATGCGCTTGATATTGTAATCGAATTCCTTTTGAGAGATAACTCCCTCCCATGTCAAGACAATGGCCTGATGGCGCAAAAACAACAGCGTTATATTCTTGCTTTTTCTGCTTTAAAGTGGAAATCGCACTATACAAAAGGACAACACCAAATAGCGCCCCTAGAAGAGAAAGAGGCAGCATTGTAACGGTAGAAGCTCCTATTACAGCACCGATCACAGCACTTGTTTCTAAGAAAATCCCAACACGAAGATTTAGAAAACCTTCTCGAATAAAGCCAACTGAAGCACCAGAGGAAGTTGCGATAGAAGCAATCAAAGCGGATCCCATGGCATAATACGGATTAATATCAAATACCAGAGTTAGTATGGGAACTAAAATAATTCCTCCCCCAAGACCGGTGAAACTTCCAAGAATACCTGTACCAAACGAACAACAGAAAATGAGGAATGTGAAGGAAAGGATGTTCATATTAGTTTTTAGAGAGCTTTTGAGTTTCCTGTAGTAGTTTCTCCCAAAAATTTAGTAACTTTACTGAACAAACATGCAGATTATTTATATTTTGAATAAGGAGTAAAGGTTCTTCAGGATACTCATGTGCAATAAAATTGCGCACATTACGTAAATCTATCCAAAAATCCATTGAATCTAGAATTCCAATTTTTTCTAAATGAGCAAGCATATCTAGGAAACGATTACTCTCTATTGGCTCAGCCATTGCGTCTAGTAAACGGTAAAAAATCTTTGCTCCGATAATATCTTGAAGTTTTGCATATCTAACAGACATCACATCTAAATAAGCGTAATCATCATGGTTAAGCTTGCTCAATTTTTCTTCATTCAGCGGCAAAATGTTTTGAAGACGAGTAAGAGCATTTCGTAAACGCTCTTCATGAATTTTAGCAACATCAACAGTGCTTACAAGAAGCTGATAAGGCGTCATATAATCTGTACTCCACTCGCTATTGCCTGTTTATAAATAGGGATTTCCTTAGCGTCTTTATATCGGATAACAATATCGATTTTGCGCTCATCAAATTCTAAAAAGAGCTTGCGTGCAAACAACAACTTTGCTGATAAAACCTCATCAACATCTAAAGATGTTTCTGCGTATAGGTCAATATCCCCACCTTTTTTACTTAAATCAGCACGAGAGCCAAACAACCATAGATGATCATTTTCCAAAAAACATGATCTAAAAGCACTGCAAATAACAGAGACTTGTGAACTCTTTAAACGTATACCTTTCAAGCTCATGCTAATTAATCCTTTGTTGAACAAGATACATGACTAGTTTAAATGAAGTTGCCTAGAAATCAAAGGCATTGATAAGAGAAAAACGTAGGATAGCATCCTAACTTATTTAGAATGCTATCCCAGATTTTTAGGACCTATTTCAATAAAACAATAAATACCAACGTCTTTTATTAAAAATTATAATAGGCCCTTATTTAATGAGTGTACGAATCGTTATTTATCTTTCATAACAACAACCGTCTGAGTGGCTAAGAAACACTGCTGCTCTTCATACCTGCAATTATCTTTTTCAGTTGTTCATTTTCAGCCCGCAAACGATGTGTCGCAAAAGCATCCTCTTCCAGCGCATCTTGTTGCTCTTCTATTTTTTTTAGAGCTTCAATGATGCGGCCCTTTCCATGGGTACTTGATAATTTTCTTACAATAGTGCCAAAGCCTGCGGTATGAAGAAGGGTATCAACATCACTCGGTGATATAGACGCAGTGGCTAGATGGCGACGCAATTGCCTTACTTCTTGAATAGCCCTTGGTAATGCTTTATTTACATCGTAGTAGTCAGTAGCTTCTCTAATCAACGCTTCTACATCAGTTCGTCTAAATGGTTTATTGGCAAGAAGATCTGATGCTCTCATGCCTGTTACACTTCCAAACCTAAGCTCACCATCACCTTTCTCAGCTATATGTCTCCCAACAGAAGAACTTATGAAAGCATCCCAACATGCATCAAGTTGCTCTTGTTCAATTTGTGATAGTGAGCTGTCCACAAAAACTCTAGCAGGCTTTGGCACTACTTTTAAATTCGCTACTTCAGGCAATTGACGGCTAGAGGTACTACCAAAAAAATCCTCGAAAGCTCCCAATGACAACAACGGTATTCCTTCACCTAACATTGCCTGCCGAACATGATCAGAAAGTTTTTCAGAAGGAGGAGAGGGCGGTGGAGAAGGCGGTGGAGCAAAACAACGGAGCGCAGCAACTTCAGCATGCAAAGCATTTATCTCACACAAAGCTTCATGTTGTTGTTTCTTTAATATTTCAAGACCTTCAAGCATACGAGACTTCCCACCTGAACTTGATAATTTTCCTACAACAGACTCAAAACCTGCAGTCACGAAAAATGAATCAACATCACTCGGTGACATTGATGTAGTCGCTAATGCTTTTCCATCTGCAAGTTCCAAATCGCTTCCAACGATTTCAGCAGCGAATGTAAAGTCAGTTGATATTGTAAAGAAAGTTGCAATCACCAGATTTTTGAAAACATTTCTTTTCACTTACATACTCCATAATTATATTTCGTTGTTCTTAGATAAAAACTAATTCTCTATTTGATTTCATACATATAAGTACAAAATGAATATAAAACAAGATGTTTTTCTAAGTTATAACTACTATTTTTTTTATAAAGAGACCCTGCATAAGTGGCTCGCTATCCAAGATAAAACTTGGATTCGCCTACTTTCCAGGACTGACAAGCGGAGGATGGATAGATGCAAAAGAAGAGTTTGCGCTGAATATTGAAATGGCGGAGGGAGAGGGATTCGAACCCTCGATACGACTTTAAGGTCGTATAACGGTTTAGCAAACCGGCGCCTTCAGCCTCTCGGCCACCCCTCCAGCTACATACCTCTCAAAAGCAAAGGCTGAGAGATATCTTCCTTATCTAATAGATGAATATGTACTCTGTCAATTCGATAATTTTAAAAATCAATGACTAGCAGCTTTTTGTTGACTTCAACATCTATATTTTATAGACGTTTCCCTCTAGGTCAGCCGAGCCCTTTCTCTCAATTTTAAAGCTTTTTCCATCGACAATGACTTCATTGCCTTTAATAGAAATATTATTAATGGAGCCTAGGCGTATTTGAAAATAACTTTTAAGGACGAGACGATTATAGAGTTTAAAGTCTTTATGAGAAAGACCTTGCTCTATTTTGAACTCAAACGCGTGAAGCGTATAATTGAGCAAAAAACCATCTCTTACATTTTGAGAGATAACAATACTAAGTTCATTTTCTAAAGACCCAATAAATTTGTACTGATAAGTCGTCAAAGCTTTTTCGTCGAGAATGATATTCCAACCATCATCCACACTCGTTACATCTGAATTCGGATACTCATTGCTGTCAAACCCCATATTGAGATCATAAGAAATTCTGCACGGCTCCATTGAATTATCTTCACAAAATTCGAAATCTTTGATTATTCTCGGATGAATAGGCTTATTTCTAAAGGTGAACGATTTTTTTGCCTCAACCAGAAGCTTATCAAGCTCTATAAGATTTCTTGATAGATTAAGTTTTTCGTCATATCTAAACTTTTGAGCACTGGTTTCTGCCAAAATAATCTGACAAAAACTTAACGAGATTACAGCTATAAGGGATAATTTTGTCATACTTCATCTCCTCATCATAAAATGCTTGATTTGATTAAGTTGATTTTTTATTTTCTTAGTTTTCAAAGGTCTTGTTGAAGAATATTTTCCGAAGACGCTCTTTCGACGACATGGCTGATTATATTTTAGAGTTTTTTATAAAGCAACCTAAACCCACCTTAAGCTTAATATAATTTCAATTAACAGGTTGACACAGCCATTAAGGATGTCCATAATGCCGCCAGATAAAAACTTATCTATTAATGTCATATTGACATTGCGTTTCTTCTACTATTTAGACAACTATTTAGAAAGGAAAAATATAATGAACGAAGTTAAAATCTCCCCCACAATACAAAAACCTTTCTTTAAATTTTAGAACAATTCCACCTAAATTATTGACAAAATCACTAAGAATAGCCATAATTCCGGCAGATAAAAACTTATCTGTTAATGTCAGCTTGGCATCATGTTTCTTCTACTATCTAGACAACCATTTAGAAAAGGGAAAGACACAATGAATAAAGTCAAAATTACTTCTCCTCAATACAAAAAACTTTCTTTAATTAGCGCGCTTGCTTTAGGCATGCTTTTACCATGCGTTCATGCCTCACAAAGCACAAAAGAAAAAGCTGAAGAAATGAAGGATACAGCCGAACAAAAACTGGAAACGAATAAAGACAGAGCACAAGTAAAAATTGATGAAGCAAAAGTAAAAGTAGATGAGGCAAAGGAGGAGGCAGGAACTCTAAAAGAAAAAGCAGCAGAGAAAACAAAGGAAATGACAGAGAAAGCAAAAGAACTCTATGAAAGCGGCAAAGAAAAAGCTGCTACTACATATGGAAATGTTAAAGAAGCAGTTAAGGAAAAAGTAGGAAACGCCGAAGCTAAAGAAAGCGATAGAAAAGACCAATAAAAAAGGCCGAATTATCTAAAATAAATAGAGAAAATGGTTAAGCTAAGCCTCTTAGCTTAACTAGACAACGTGGATTGACTTTATTAAGGAGATAAACGATGGAAAAACTATATTTAGCAGTAGCTTTGGGCCTAGGATTGTCTGCCTGTGTAGATAGAGTAGATAGCATAAGGCCAAAATATGAGACAAAATCTCCAATTCCAATCAATGCTAATGCAATTTTAGTAACTCAGGATTTTAACCCCTACCCAAAACCATCTAACTCAGACCAACTCTTCTCTAGAACATTAGTGCAAAATGTTGAAAAGTGGGCTAAAAAACGTCTATATCCTTTGAATCAATATGGCGTAGCTCAGCTCACAATTCGAGATGCATCGTTCATTCTAATTCCGAACACGCAGATCCCAGAAGCGATGGAAGGACATTTAGATGTTGTACTTTCAGTATTGGATGATAAAAAAGCTGTCTTATCAACCACAGAAGCGAGAGTAAGACAAAAAGTCTCAGTGCCTGTAGGTATGACAGACGATGAACGTAAAACTCTGACACAAACTCTAAGTACTAAACTTATTGATGCGTTAGATATTGAGATGGAAGGACTACTTGCAAAAACAGCAAATTTTATCCCCTATCCAAAAAAGTACTCTTAAGTAAATAGCTATGAGACGGCAGTTATTTTTACAATAAAACGAAAAAATAATAGTGCCCATAAACAAGGAGAATCCCTATGACTAGTTTAAAAGAAAAGACTCAAGACCTTATTCACAAAGCACGTGAAAAAGGAGATCAAATAGCGGATGCAGCTAAAGAAAAAATTAGCGAAGTAAAAGAGTATGCAGAAAACTTAAAGGATAAGGCGACAGACAAAGCAACACATCTTAAAGACTCGGCAAAAGTAGATGTGGACAAAGCAAAGGTAAAAGCAGACGAAGCAAAAGTAGAACTAGATAAAGCAAAAGAAAAAGCCAAAGAGGCTTATGACAAGAAAATAAATCATTAAAGTAGGAGAAATATATGGTTGATTTCCAAAGCGTAATACTGCCAGCGTTAGTTGGTGTTTTTGGTGGTTTCTTGGGGCCTCTGCTCTTAGAAAAATGGAAGGGGAGTGAGAGTAGATCCACCAAGCAAATATACATGGAGGCAGAACTTCAAAAAATAGAGGAGAGATTGAATAGCATATCGTCTGATATGGGAGAACGTGTAAATTCTCTAGACAATCGATTCAAAAGCTTGGAATTAACATTCACTCATAATACAGGAATACTAAAAGGAAAACTTCCAGATGCTCCACTGGAGTTACCCTCCTCTAACTAAGTTAAAATAAGTATTTTCTGAAACAATCCCCCTTTTGCACCAGCTGTCAGTTTTTGTCTCTGAAGGTGTAAAAGGGGATTCAGAACTTTTGAAGACCCCTCAATAAATCATCAAGAGAAATTTCTTTAGTTAATTGTCACTGATTGATAAGGACTGTCTAAAGAAAATGCAGGTATCGCGACGTCAAACGATTCACCATTTTCTTTTTCCATTTTATAAGATCCAACCATTATACCTGAAGGGGTTGTAAGAGGCGTTGCGCTTGTGTATTCAAAATTTTTACCTGGCAATAGCTCGGGCTCTTCGCCAACGACTCCATCTCCCCTCACCTCATGAACGTGACCGAGAGCGTCAATTATTTTCCAATACCTGGTTTTTAAACGAATTTTTTCTGTTCCGAGATTTTCAATGTAAACATGATACGCCCAGAGATAATGACTCTTCTGTGGATCAGATTGGGTCTCGAGATAAATAGGAAAAATAGTCACTCTGATGGGACCGGTAGTCTCTGAATATTGACTTTGAATCATTCGGACCTCCTATTTTTCAGATAAGCATACTTTTTTATACTGAAATGTTGTAGGTATTGCTATAGTGCATTAAAGAAATAAATCAGGATAGAGAGAGCATGGCTGAGCAATTTGATGAATTTTTAGAAGAAGTAGAAAGTGATATCCGCCAAGAACGGTTTCTGAAACTTTGGCAAACATACGGTAAAATGGCTTCAATTGTCGTTGTTTTGTTGTTTGCAAGTTTTGCAGCTTATACATTTTGGCAAAAACATCAAGCAACACAAAGAGCACATCTGGCAGAAATGTTTCTTGGAGCTCAAGAGATGATTGCTCAAGGAAAAGTTAATGAAGCGATTAGCGTTATGCAATCTCTACATGATTCTTCTCACAGTGCATACCCAGTCCTAGCTAAACTTGTGACGGCAACTTTATTATCAGAAGAAGGCCCACAACGTGACATGACTAAGGCAATCCAAACTTATGAATCCTTGGTAAATGACACGAGTGCAGAAAAGAACATGCGTGATTTAGCAAGAGTTTTGCTTGTTAACTTAAAATTAAATCAGATTCCGGCAGAACCGAATCAAGAGAAAACTTTCCTTAAAGGGCTATTAACTGATTTGTCCCCTCTCTTAAATACTGAGAACCCATGGTATCACCTTGCATTAGAGTTCAAAGGTATTATACAAAAGCAAAATGGTGACATCGCGGCTGCTGTAGAAACATTTACGACCTTAGCTCAGGACCCAAGAACTCCTGAAGGGATTCGGATGAGAATACAATTATTGTCGCAACTGATTGTTAACCAGCTTGAAGATCATAAATAATGAAAACACGTGCAATGAATTTACGTCAAAAAAGCAAAACTCTGCTCGGTATTTTAGCCTCTTTACTTTTAAGTAGCTGCGATACCTTTCAAGAAAAAGATCCACTTCCAGGAACGAGAGAGTCTATTATCGTTCTTGATGAAGCGCTACAACCAGATCCTGTATTGCTTCACCAAAAGGTTGTTATTGGCGCTGCAGTGAAGAATAAAGATTGGCCACAAGTTGGTGGATCCGCTTCTCACGTTATGCCACCACTTGCTTTAGGTCAGGATCTTAAGGTCGTTTTACAAAAGAACATAGGCCTTGGATCCAATGAGGGGCAAAAACTAATCTCTGGCCCTATCGTTGTTAATGGCTGTGTTTATGCTATGGATGCAGGGGGTATTGTCAACGCAATTGATATCCAGAAACAAGAAATCCTTTGGACACAAACAACTGCTACAGAGAATGAACCAGCTGATGCTTTGGGCGGAGGTCTTGCCTTTGAAGAGGGAATGCTTTACGCAACGACTTCATTTGGAGAAGTTATTGCTCTTCATCCAAAAGATGGAAAAATTATCTGGCGCAAATCTATTGGGACCCCTATTCGCTCCGCTCCTACGGTAAAGGACGGTCGAATCTATACAGTTACGATTAATAACGAACTTCATACTTTGAGCACAAAAACTGGTGAATCTCTTTGGATGCATTCAGGTATTACGGAGCCTGCTATTTTACTAGGGGGATCAAATCCTGCGGTAACGAGCAATGCAGTTGTAGTCACGTATTCATCGGGTGAAATCTATGCACTTCATGTTGAAAATGGTCATCCCCTGTGGTCAGATATTTTAACGTCGGCGTTGCGGGTTGACTCTGTTACGAGTATCCCTCACATTCGCGCACGTCCGATTATAGATGGAAATTTCGTTTACGTTATTAGCCATGGCGGACGCATGACAGCAATTGATATGCAAACAGGCATTCGAGCTTGGCAAAAAGATGTTGGCGGAACGCGCACGCCTGCGGTGATTGGTGATTCAATCTTCGTTCTAACGAATCAAGGCGATGTTATGTGCTTGAAAAAGGATACAGGACAGGTTCACTGGGCTGCAGCACTGCCTAAGCTTAGCGAAGAGAAAGAGCCGATCTTTTGGGCTGGGCCTGTTGTTGCTGGAGATGCTCTGCTTTTCACAAGTTCCAAGGGAGAAGTAAAATTCTTATCTCCTCAGGATGGCAAAACTTTAAAATCTTTAAAGTTTGAAGGAAGCAGCTATTTATCTGCAGTTATCGCAGATTCAACTCTATTTGTTTTAACGGATAATGCCGATCTTATCGCATGGCGTTAATCTTTTTTGGTGTAAAGTAAGTGACCATTTCCTCATCTTTTACTGTAGCTCTTGTCGGGCGTCCAAATGTTGGGAAATCAACACTTTTTAACCGATTAACTAAAAAATGTTTAGCCTTGGTGCACGAAACCCCCGGGCTAACGCGTGATCGCCGTGAAGGCGACGCGGAGCTTTACGGCCTTAACTTTACGGTTATTGATACACCTGGTTTGATTGATCCCGATACAACCTCTGCAGCGCCAGAACTGGCAGAAGGCATGAAAGAACAGACGTTGGCTGCAATTAGGCAAGCAAATGTTGTTGTGTTTGTGGTTGATGGCAGAGAAGGCTGTACGCCTTATGACACTGATTTGGCTAATCTTTTGCGCAAACAAAAAAAGCCACTCATTGTTGTTGCCAACAAGTGTGAAGGAAAGCATGGATACCATGGTATTGCGGATGCTCTCGCGTTAGGCCTTGGAGATGTCACGGCTATTTCTGCTGAGCATGGCGAAGGCTTAGTTGATCTTCACGAGATGCTGATTGCTCATCTTCCAGAAAGCTTAAAAAAAGCTATGCAAGAAGAAGATGATGAAGATAAAGCATGGGATCGGCCATTGCATTTGGCAATTATGGGCCGTCCGAATGTTGGAAAATCAAGCATAATCAATAAAATACTTGGTGAAGAGAGACAATTAACGGCAGACATGCCTGGCGTCACGCGTGACTCTATTACAATCAAATGGGAATATGAAGGACGGCAGTTTAATCTTGTTGATACGGCAGGAATTCGTCGTCAAAGCCGTGTTGATAAACGAGATTTAGAGAAACTTGCGGTTATGGATGCTGAGCGGACTCTGAAGTATGCCGAAGTTGTCGTTTTGGTTGTTGATGGAACTGTGCCACTTAGTCAACAATTTGAAAAGCAAGATTTAAGCCTAGCAAGTGACGTCATTAAAGAAGGACGCGGCTTGATTATCGCCGTTAATAAATGGGATCTCGTTAAAGAAAAAACAGCTCTTTTGAAACACTTACAGCAAGAACTTGATTTGCATTTAACGCAGGCTAAGGGTGTGACTTGCCTTCCTATTTCAGCTGAGACAGGATTTAATTTACCAAAACTTCTTGATGAAGTTTTAAGAGTTGAAAGAACCTGGAATAAAAGGCTGACGACGGGCGAGTTAAACCGTTGGTTGGAATATACAGTTACTGCTCATCCACCACCAATCTCGTGCGGTAGACGCATTCGTATTAAATATATTACGCAGATAAAAAGTCGACCGCCGACTTTCATTGCTTTTTGCTCAAAATCAGCCGATGTGCCGGATTCTTATCGCCGTTATTTGATTAATAATTTGCGTCAAGATTTCAAGCTGCCGGGCATTCCGATTCGCCTTACTTTCCGTAGCAGTGAAAATCCTTATAAGAAGAAGTAGATACTCAATTTTCTTACAGTCATCCCCAGAGATGACTGTAGAGGGCTACTTGTCATGACACTTGGTCAAAAAAAAACCCTCATTACATACATTTGGCTTATGTAATCAGAAATATTATCTTTATTATTCTTGAAATTAATTACATAAATTACTATATGTGTAAAATACCCCAAATTAATTAAAGAATAACGTTCTTCATGAAAAAATCTTCAGTAAAGCTAACTTTAACATTATTGATGCTGGGCTTAATGTGCACCAGTCTTAATGCATCAACGTTATCTTCTGAGGAAGCTGCCACTATAATTCAAAGAAAAGTAAGGCTTTATTTTGATAGAAATATAGATAGAAAACTCAGTAAAATGGACGGTGAATTTTCTAAAGAAGAAATTGATATTACTGCTTTAAGTAAACTGGTGTGTGCTAGGCTTCTTTTCTTAGTATATCCTAGCATTCAAGATGGAAGCAGAGCTATCCGATTTTGCAAAAAAGGACTTTTAAATCATCCCGTCTTCAGATTTCTCGGCTTAGATTATTTGGCTACTATTTACAGTTCTAATTCAGTTCATAAAAATTTACCAGAAGCGGCTGAATGCTACCTGGAGCTTGTGGAGTTGTATGCGGACCAGCCATTAGAGCAACTCAAAGTATTAGTAGCGTTATTGAATCTTTATAAAACTGAAGGTGATGATGATCAAACAAAAACAAAGAGCATTATTCAAAGAATTGTAGAAATGCAAATCAGTGATTCGACTGAATATTTAGAAGCTCTTCAATCATCGTCTCAACTTTTAACTGATGGAAGCGATAAAATTAAAGACATCGGAAGAGCAATACAAATTCAAGAAAGACTTCGTGAACACAGCGAATACAAGTTATCAAGTTTGCAAAAACTATCTAGTATTTACGAACATAATCCGGATCATAAAAATCCAGAAAAATTGGTTGAATGCTACCTTGAGTTTATGGAGTTGTATGCGGACCAGCCATTAGAGCAACTCAAAGTATTAGTGAGTTTATTGAAACTCTATAACACTGAAGGAGAGACATTTAATCCAGAAGAAGCGAATAATATTGTTCAAAGAATATTAGAAATGCAAGCTCACGAAGGACTTCGTGGAAATAATGAGTTCAAGCTACCAAGCTTACAACAATTATCTTATATTTATGAACATGATCCGGTTCATAAGAATCCAGAAAAATTAGCTGAATGCTACCTGGAGCTTGTGGAGTTGTATGCGGGCCAGCCGTTAGAACAACTAAACATATTAGCGCGTTTATTGAAGCTCTATATAGCTGAAGAAGCGGCATTTAATACTGAAGAAGCAAAGGCTAGAGCTCATATAATCTTGATAGATTTCGCTGCAGATCCGACTCCATCTTTGAAAGCGCAGGTTGCCTTATCAGACTTATATTTCCTTCATTCAGACCTTTCAACACCTGAAGAAATAATACGTATAAATACGAAAATTGTTGAGAGAGCCTCAGAATTAGAAGCGGGATCATCGGATTTGATTAATGCTCATCGACGTTTAATAGAAGTCTATAAAGCACAGCAAGATATTGAAGCAGAAAGAACAACATACCTGAGTTTATTCAATTATTGTGAAAATGCCTCTATAGCGACTGAGTGTTATCATGAGCTTGTAAAGGCAGACCAACCGTTAATGAAACTCAATATATTAGCGCGTTTATTGAAGATTTATATAGCTAAAGAAGCGGCATTTAATACTGAAGAAGAAAAAACGACGGCTCAAGGTTTTTTGAATTCTTTAACTGTAGATCCGACTGCATATTTGGAAACGCAGGTTGCTTTATCAGATTTATATTACCTTCATCCAGACCTTTCAACTTCTGAAGAGATAATTCGTATAAATACAGAGATTAACCGCCATGAGGAGTTAAAAGCAGGATCACAAGCCGTGATTAATGCACATAAACGTCTAATAATGGCCCATAATAAAAAAATACAAAAAATATACATAAGTCTGATCAAACGTTGCGGATCAGATAATAGGGCTCCTATTCTTCAAGAATACAATAAGTTCATTAAAAACAAATAAATAACACAGTGTGCAAGCTTTAGTAAGAGAACAGTCTGGATCCCCGCCTGCGCGAGGATGACAGGGGGGGGGAAAACGAGCGGAATTCACTCGCACAATTTTTATTGCTTTCCTCATAATCTTCGCTCTCTCCATCGTCATGCTCGCGAGGGCGGAGATCCAGGTTGTTTATGGTTGAGCAGTTAAAAATGATTTCCTAGAAATCTTCACACTTTATTGAGTAAAGTTTTATTATTATTAGTGATAACTTTAAGATTGAATTTTCCATTTCTGTTTAATACATTGAATTTCCACCCTTATAAAGGGTTATTATTATTGAAAGAGAAATGAATGTTTATTAAAAATACTACAATAAAATTAGCTTCAACATTCCTAACACTTAGCTTAATGTGCACATGTCTTCATGCAGCAGAATTTACTGAAGAGCACCGAGATACAGCCGCTGTTAAAATTCAAAGGCATTATAGAGGTGAAAAAGTCAGGAAACTATTTCAAGAGATTGACACAGAAGCAGAGATCATAGCTCAAAATATGCAACAAAATCCTAACTTGGCCAAAGTAGCTTTCACTACTCATATAAAATCATTAGGAGAAAACAGCACTATTAATGATATTTTGACAGCAGAAGTGTGGTGCCAAATTGCTAGAGATCTAGCGCCAGAAAATGTAGAAGTATTTAACACTTACCTTGAGACATTGAGGATTTGTGAAGACCCAATTAAACGACAGATTGCCTCACTCATAAAAAGTTTGACCATTCAAAATATAGATAAGAAAAAAGAAGTGCTCCGGGAAATAGAAACTTCCAATTATCCTGTTTTTAAAAACGCTTACTATGGAATATTGGCTAGAGCTCTTAGGGATTCCAAAGATATAGATCAAGCTCAAGAATATCTAATGAGATTATTGGAATTACCTAAGCAGTATCACGTCAGAGCATATAAAAACCTAGCAGATCTTAATACTTCAGATGCTGAGCGAAAATTTTATTTAAGAAGGATTATTAAAATTGGCAGACCTGAACAAGCAGTAGCAGAAGCCAAATCTGACCTTGAACAAATGGCAAAAAAAAGCCTTGAGCTTGCTGATTCATATGATAATGGATCCGACTCCAATTTTTACAACCCACAAGAAGCTTTAAGAATATACAGATCCCTTTTAGAGGACCCACAAACACTAAATACCGATGATATTAATTTTCGTATAGCTTCTATCTTGACTTCTGGTCCAGCTGACGTACAAGACAAAAGTAAAGCCATAGAAATTTATAAGGCAATTCGAAATCGAGAAGGTAATAAAGGTTCTAGCTATTATTGGAGTGCTGCATACTATCTTATAGATAACTATATAGGTCAAAATCAATATTCTGAAGCACTTGGTCTAGTAACAGAAGATTTAAATGATCCAGAATGGCAATTTAGTGAGGAATTAAAAACGATTTATCAAAATGGATCAGACGAAATTCGTGAGGCCATTGATAGTTCTGAGGCTTTAAGAAGTAAGCTTCCCTAGCCAACAGGTGATAGAGGAATCGAATATGGATCAGATAGCGACTAGAGAAACGATACGGATCTACTGATATTTATTCATTCTCTGTCGTCATTCCAGCAAAAGCGGAAATCCACATAAAACACGGATTGCATTAACCTAATTAAGAAACCTGAATCCCCGCCTCCGCGGGGATCACGGTTAAATCCACCATATTTGCGGGATTGATCTTAAAGCCCTTCATTACGTTATATATATTTAATTTATGTAACGTATGGGAGGTTATCTTTATTATTCTTGAAATTATTAATACAAATACATATATGTGTAAAATATCTAAAATTAATAAAAGAATAATATCCTATGAAAATGTCTATAGTCAAAACAACGTCAACGGTATTAATGCTGAGCTTAATAGGCACCAGCGTTCATGCAGCAACTACATATTTTGATGAAAAGACTACTATTAAGATTCAAAGACTTTATCGTGATAGAAAACTCAACCAAACTTTTGAAACGTTAAACCAAACATCAAAAAATATAAAGAGAGGTGTTGTTCCTGCACCTACTGAAGCAGATTTAGAAGAAAGCATCGCATCTTTAAACGAACACAGTGATTTTAAAAGCATGGGATTGCCTGCTGTATACTTCATCAACGCAAAGAAGGATTTAGATATCAGACCTTTTATAGAACGTTATCAAGGATATATTCAAAGTCAAATGGCAAGTCGCGATCCAATCAGGAGACAGATAGCCTCCCTTATCATGGCGGAGCTTGCAACTAAAGCTGCTGCAGAAAATGATAAATTCAATACAGCGCAGTATTTTTTGCAAGAAGCTATAAGTTCTGACTATCCATTTTTTAAACACAATGCTTATCTACAATTATCTGGGTTGGCTAGAGATTATGCGGATAAAAACCAAGCCATTAACTGTTTAAGAAAAGGACTAATTTTACCCAACAGATATCATGCTAGCATTTACAGGAAGTTAGCTTACGTTGTTGATTCTGAAGAGTACAAACCTTCGCGGGAACGCTACTTGAAGCAGATTATTGAAATTGGAACTCCGACAGAGAAAATAAAAGCACTCATGAGTCTTGCTTATTTGTATGGTCGCAATCAATCGAATTCAGCATTTTACAGACCAAGCGAAGCTCTAGATATTTATGATTCTCTTTTAGCTAATCCACAGCTGATTTCTTTTTTAGACACAGATAATGTTCACATACAAATTGCAATTATTCGTGCGTTTTCTCCTGATGAAGAAATAAAAAACGTAGATAGAGCAGTAGAGATTTTAGATGGTATTCTTTTAAATAGACCTAATGACTGGAATTATTCAAATGCTGCAACCCAACTGATAAGTATTTTTATTACAAAAGATCCCGCTAGAGCTTTTAGCTTAGCACGAGAAGCTTTAAGCAATCCAAATCTTCAACAACCCTTCAAAATATACATAGAAAAAGCATTAGCGGATTTATATAGACATGGTCCGGAAGGAATTAAAAACCCTCAAGCAGCTTTGCAAATCTTAGAAAATCTAGCGGCTATGACTTTTGGCCCAACTTTTGCTCCCGATTATCATTCAATTGTGCTTTTGTCGCTGACTCATCATTTGGTGTATGGAGATGCTACAGTTAAAAACGCAGCAAGAGCAATACAGATTCACGAAGAACTTCGTAAAGACAGTAAAGTGAAGCTGGCAGCTTTAATCGACTTAGCTCATATTTATCAACATGATGCAGAGCATAAAAATCTATTAAAAGCAATTGAATACTTTGAAGAAATTTTGCTATTGCACGAGGGTAAACCGGTAGAACAATTCAACACTTTAATCCGTTTATTATCTCTCTATACGACTGAAGGAGAGACACTTAATCTGGAAAAAGCACAAATTATCCAGCAAAGAATTTCAGAAATGCAACCTATTATTGAATCCAATAATTCGAAGGAAAGTTTCGTGGCCCTTCAAAGCCTGGCTAGTCTTTTGACATTTGGAAACGATAGAGTTAAAGACAGAGGAAGAGCAATACAAATCCTCGAAGAACTTTCTAAACACAGAGAATCTAAACTATTAAGCTTACCGATCTTAGTTTATATTTACGAGCATATTGCAGAGCATAAAAATCCAGTAAAAGTGACTGAATGCCTTAATAAGCTTGTAGAGTTGTATGCTGACAAACCATTAGAGCAACTAAAAGCATTAACAAAATTATTGAAGATTTATACAACTGAAGGAACAGCGTTTAGCATTGAAGAAGCGAAGGCTGCTGTTCAAAGAATTTTGACTCATTCCGCTGTCGACGGTACAGCACGTTTGGAAGTACAAGTTGCTTTATCAAAGCTTTTTCATCTACATCCTGAATCAGGCTCAACCGCAGAAATAATTGATGTAAATAATGAGCTGGCACATAACCCTATGGCAACTCCATCGGATGTGGGAGATGCTCATCGTCGTTTGATAGCAGCTTACTTGACACAACGGAGTTTTGAACAAGTTGTTACAACATATGAGCATTTTTTAACACGTGCTGTAGATTGGCAACGTACTGGTGTTATCCTAGATTTTATCTCCTTTCTTGAAAATCCAGATCATGCAACTGTACAAAACCCTGCACGTGTGACTGAGCTTCGAGCGCTTCTCCCGCAACCTGCAGTATTTATGACAGAAGAACTTGTGCAGTTACCTGGTATTGTTGCTGGATTTGGTGGAGCGGGTCACGTTGATCCTTATTTTTCACCAGAGATGATTGCAAATAGAAAAGCATCACTGCTTGCATTAAGTGGAGATCATTTTGACCAAGTGAACTATCAAACAAACTTAGAAAGAACGATAGCTGAAGTTAAAGAAGCCATTGCACAATATGGTGCACGTGACGCTGAATTTGCTGCTACAGCCGTCGTAGCTACTGAGGTTTTTGAAACAGGGAATACTCATCCTTATAGCTATCGTCCTACTGTTCAAGATCTTGATTATCAATTTTCCATTGATGATTTGGGCAGGGAGATGGCATATGGAGAAGCTTTGGTTCGTATCTGGGCACGCATTACTCACCATCCTGATGTAAATCATTTAAAGGATTTAATAGTGTTGCAACTTGCAGCAGCGATTGATCCTGATGGCCACATTGTCTGTCCCGTTGGAAAAATAATGCGTCATTTCCAAGCAATGGAAGGTACTTTTCCTGACGTTCGTGCTGTGACATTATCGTTGGAGAATGCTTTTTCAGGTTTTGCAAAAAATGAGCAAAAACTCATTGATGCACTACCAGGAGAGCATCCTTTAAAAATCCTCGAATCCAAAATTGGAGAAATAAGAAAGGCAGCAGAATATAAAGTAAATACTGATACTTGGGTTAGTCCAGAGTACCAAGGAAAATTTGAATTCTTATCGAGCGATGATCAAATCTTGCTAAAGAATCATTACGAGCAGATGGTTTTGAAATTTGAACAAGATTTATTGAAATCAAGAGATACGCTTTCTGAAACTGAGAAGGCATTTGCGAGGAGAGAAGTTGGTGAATATCTGAGTGTGACTTGGTTTGTGGGATAGAGATTTACCATTCGTCATTTTTTCAAACATCATCTTGATTGTTGTCTCCCCTCTCTCTGACATTCTCACGAGGTGGGGGGATAGAGGGTAGAGATGTGAAAAACAACACTCTCCTTAGCGTGCCCCCAAGATTATCCTGGAGACCTCCCCCACACTGAATTGAATGATTAAATAGAATAGAGGGTAAGATTATTACAGTTTCATCCTTGAAATCATTTTCACAAGTAATTATATATGTAGAATATTCCAGCCCTAATAAAAGAATAATATCCCTATGAAGAAACCTATAATCAAAATCACGTCAACGGTATTAATGCTAAGTTTAATGAGCACTGCTCTTAATGCAGCAACGTCATTTATTAGGGATGAGGAGAGAGAAGCTGCGGCTTCTAAAATTCAGGTATTTTATTGGGACAAGAAACTACGTAGCTTAGCGGATGAATTATCTACAGAAGCACAGGAGATGGGGAAAAGAACTGCGGGTAATCTAGCGTTGATTGCAGAAGAAATGCAAAAAAACATAGATTCGTTAAATAACTCCAATCGTTTTACAAGTACCGCCATGCTTATGGGTATATTGCTTTCTAACCTAGAAGGTCTAGATACAGCACCTCTTTTGCAAAAATATCAAGCCTATCTTGAAAGACAAATAGCGAATGGAAGCTCCATCCAGAAACAACAAGCTTCTCTTATGAAAGTAATTATTAAAAACAAGAAGAGTAATAAAGAGGCTGAATTAAACGAGATGAGAGAGTTATTACAAGAAACAATGAATTCTCCTTACCCCGTTTTTCGGCTCTATGCTTATCATCTGCTCTTTGATGCGGCTAAAGACTCGGGAGATAAAGAAGCAGCTCTTCACTATTTATATAAAGGAATGTTGTCATCTAAAAGAAATCACGCTCGTATTTATGAGGAATTAGCTGATTTTGACAATTCAGAAGATTATAAGCCTAAGAAGGAACGCTATTTAAAGAAAATTATTAAAATTGGCACCCCAAAAGAAAAAGCGGAAGCACTCACTAAGCTTATTGTTTTATACGCCAATCAAAACTCAGCATTTTACAGACCGAGTGATGCTCTAAAACACTATCAAGATCTTATAAGTGATCCACAACTTGTTCGTTTTCTAGGTACAGATAATGATATTCATATACGGATTGCATGTCTCTTTGCATTTTCTCCTGATGAAACAGTAAAAAACGTAGAGAAAGCAATAGAGACTTTAGACGACATACTGTCAAAAGAACCTAATCACTGGAATTATTCATATGCTACAAGTAGTTTGATAAGTATTTACGTTTCAAAAGATCCTGCTAGAGCGCTTAGATTAGCATTAGAAGCTCGAGAAAACCCAAATCTTCCAGAACCTTTCAAAACCTATATAGAAAGATCATTAGCAGATTTATATAGGGATGGTCCGGAAGGAATTAAAGACCCTCAAGCAGCTTTGCAAATTTTAGAAAATCTAGCGGCTATGACTTTTGGCCCAGTTTTTGCTTCCGATTATCATTCAAATGTGCTTTTGTCGCTGACTCATCTTTTGGTGTACGGAGATGCTACAGTTAAAAACGCAGCAAGAGCAATACAGATTCACGAAGAACATCGCGAGAACGAGGCATTGAAGTCACGAAGACTGGCGGATTTAGCGTATATTTACAATTATGATGCAGTTCATAAAAGTCCAGTGAAATTGGCTGAATGCTACCTGGAGCTTATAGAGTTCTATGCGGACCAGCCGTTAGAGAAACTCAAAGTTTTAGTAAATCTATTGAATCTCTATGACACTGAAGGAGAGACATTTAATCCAGAAGAAGCGAATAGTATTGTTCGAAGAATTTTAGAAATCCAAAGTGGTGATTCAGTGGAAGCTTTGGAAGCTCTTCAATCATGGGGTCAGCTTTTGACACAGGGGACTATTGTCGTTAAAAACATAGAAAGAACCATTCAATTTTACGAAAGGGTTCGTAGGCAGAGTGAGTTTAAATTATCAAGCTTACAAAAATTATCTTATATTTACGAACATGATTCAGTTCATAAAAATCCAGTAAAATTAGCCGAATGCTATCTGGAACTTATAGAGTTCTATGCAGACCAGCCGTTAGAGAAGCTCAAAGTTTTAGTAAATCTATTGAATCTCTATGACACTGAAGGAGAGACATTTAATCCAGAAGAAGCGAATAGTATTGTTCGAAGAATTTTAGAAATCCAAAGTGGTGATTCAGTGGAATCCCTAGAAGCTCTTCGAGGATTAATTCAGCTTTTAGCAGACGGAACTATTGCAGTTAGAAGTGTAGAAAGAAATATTCAGCTTTACGAAGGGCTTCTTGAAAATAGTGAATTCAGGGCATTAAGTTTGAAAAAGCTTTCTAATATTTACACCACTGATCCAGTCCATAGAAATCGATCAAGAGCACTTGAATATTATCTAGAGCTTGTAGAGCTGTATGCAGATCAACAGATAGAGCAACTCAAAGTTTTAGAGAATTTATTAGGTCTCTATGAAACTGAAGGTGATGATGATCAGGAAAAAACGAAGAGTATCATTGAAAATATTTTAGGAATGCAATCTAGGAATTCGGTTGAATATCTAGAAACTCTTCAAAGACTTGTTCACAGTTTGATGTATGGAAACGCTAAAATTAGAGATATCGGAAAAGCAATACAAATCCTAGAAGAGCTTTGTACGCACACCAATTTCAAAATATTAAATTTAAAGAAATTATCTAGTATTTACGAGTATTATCCTATCCACAGAAATCTATCAAAAGCACTTGAATGCCAATTAGAGCTTGTGGAGTTGTATGCAGACCAACCGGTAGAGCAGCTTAAAGTTTTAGTAAACCTATTGAATCTCTATGACACTGAAGGAGAGACATTTAATCAAATCGAAGCGGATAATATTGTTCAAAAAATTATACAAATGCAAACTGGTGATTCAGTGGAAGCTTTGGAAGCTCTTCAATCATGGGGTCAGCTTTTGACACAGAGTACTATTGTCGTTAAAAATACAGAAAGAACCATTCAATTTTACGAAAGGGTTCGTAGGCAGAGTGAATTTAAATTATCAAGCTTACAAAAATTATCTTATATTTACGAACATGATTCAGTTCATAAAAATCCAGTAAAATTAGCCGAATGCTATCTGGAACTTATAGAGTTGTATGCGGACCGCCGACTAGAACAATTGGATATCTTGGCGCGTTTATTGAAGCTCTATATAGCTGAAGGTATGACATTTAATACTGAAGAAACAAAGGCTAACGCTCACAGAATTTTGACAGATTTACCTGCAGAGCCGGCTCCACTTTTAAATGTGAAAATTGCTTTATCAAACTTATATTACCTTTATCCTGACCTTTCAACACCTGAGGACATAACCAGTATAAATACGGAAATTCTTAGTCGGTCTTCAGAATTGGAAGCAAACTCATCGGACTTAATTAATGCCCATAAAAGTCTAATAGAAAACTATCACAGACAAGGAAATGTTGAAGAAGAAAAAACAACATATCTACGTCTATTCAACAGTTGTGAAAATATTTCTATACTGACTGAATGTTATCAACAACTTATAATATTATATGCAGATCAACCCTTAGAGCAACTCAACGTATTAGCACGCTTATTAAAGAGGTATATAACTGGAGAAACGACGTTTAATACTGAAGAAGAAAAAGCAAGAGCTCAAGAAATCTTGACCGGTTTGTCTACAGATCAAAATGTTTTAGCCGCGGACCCGACCGCATCTTTGAAAGTACAGATTGCTTTATCGGACTTATATTATCTTCATCCTGATCTTTCAACAATTGAGGAAATAACGAGTATAAACACAGAAATAAGTCGTTGTGAAGAATTAGAACGAGGATCAGCAGAAGTAATTAATGCTCACCAACGTTTAATAAATATTTACAAAGCACAGCAAGACTTTGTAGCTGTTCGAAAAACATACATAAGTCTCCTCAAACGCAGTAGAGGAGATAATCAAGCCTCGGCTCTTGCAGAATACAACACCTTCATTAGGGAAAATCTTACGTTAAAAAGCACACTTACAACATCTACAGAACAGAATTTGGTCTCTTGATTTCGTAGGCGACAATGATACCTAAATGACAAGCCCAGAGTGATGATTAAATTGCACGATGTCATCATCCTGGGTCTTGACACCTCCACAAAGCCCCTCATTTAACTGATGACAGTGATAGAAACAATTCAATCAATAAGATAAGTAATAAAATTGGTTATAAATTGAAATAAACTCTTGTCATTTAAAATAGAAAGATTATGATCTCGTCTAAATGTAACAATTTACCTTTGAAGAGAAAATGTTCGCTGGAGCTATTGATCATAACAAAACTGAGCAAATGGTTGAAAGCTTGGGGGAAAGTAGCGATCTGAACGAGCTTAATATAAACATCAAAAAGATTTTTGAATCCTTTGATATAGAGAAATTTTCAATCGCAGGATACTGCGATAATGAGTTTCAAATTTTTGATACTTATCCCCCCGATTGGATGTCACATTACATTTCAAGCCAATATCATTTCCATGACCCAATCCTCTCATGGAATAAAATTCGACTCCCTTTTAGCTGGAGCAGCAATAAAATAAAAAATCTAACGCCAACACAGGAGCGTTTATTTTCAGAAGCTCATGATTTTGGAATTAATACAGGCATAACCTTATCTGTTCCCAGCCAGACTGGGCAAATATTTCTTACACTCTTGGATCATGAAAATCATCATCCTTTCGCACTGTATGCGCTTTCTTTAGCGGCTCAATCTTATTGGCACTTTACACAAATAACAAAAGCAAAGACTTTATTAAGCTTATTAACAGCGCGTGAACGTGAGATTATTTTTTTAAAAACAAAAGGATTGGCCATGAAGACCGTGGCCACAACTCTGAACATATCTGAATCAACTGTCGTTTTTCATTTAACAAATATCAAAAAAAAACTAAAAGTTTCAAATAGTGAACAAGCCCTTTTTCTTATTGGATTAGCAGTTAGCCAGTTACCAGGAAGTAATTTTCAAAACTTAGATAAAGAAAACTTTAATAGTAATGTTCACCCAGCTGCTCTTCGCTCTTCATTATTATCTTCTTGAGTATATGCGTAGATTGGTTTTACGTAAGATAGGAGAGGCTTTGTAAAATCATAACCTAATTGTGCAAGTAGTTTTTCATAGCTTTGCCAAGAAAACACGTAGCTCGTTACCAACAACTGATTTCCATTGAAATTTCTTTCCACAACAGGTTCCCCAGAATATCCATACCGACTATACAGTTTTTTAAACGCAGGGAATGAAACAACAAGACACATTTTTACATTCTTTAACTCTAAAGAAAAATGTGCATAAGCCGCAGAAATACTGGCTGTAACGTGGCTGACCATTTGAGGCGTATAATTTTCATCAAAATTGTGATCAACAGCTAGTCTACTTTGTTCCCAGCACCCAACTTTCTTAAAATTTTCTAAGTTAGGGAGCAGAAACCTAAAGGGACCATCGAACATGCATGGATTTATCATCTCAATAAGACGAATACAACCTCTTACAATCCCGCGTTCATCTTTATAAATTATGTACGTGGCATGTTTCTCGTCATATTCATCTTTTTCCATACCGTGGTTACTTGTAACATCCCACTTTAGTTTTTCGAAAAAAACTTTATGCCGTAGACGATACATATTATCAAGGTCGTGCCTATGAAATTCATAATTACTTGGATCAATGAGAATTAGCATCTTTATTTCCTTAAAACATATTATCTAATGGATATATCTGTATAAAAAAAACAAATTCAAGTACGCGGTACTTTATTTTTATTCTCTAGAACAAATTCTTTAATTAATAATTATTGATATGTTTTATATACTTTAAGGGGAACTTATCTGATATTGATTCATAATTCCACGCGAAAGTTCTAGAATAATTCGCATCTGATATCTCTTAAGTAGAAGATAAACCCTTGACGAATTGGTCGTTTTTCGGGTAGGAAAGAACTAAATATAATGAATTTTAAGATGATCTAGGAGAGAATTAACATGGCTAAACGTTGCGCCATTACTGGCAAGGGTGTTTTATCAGGAAATAACGTAAGTCACGCAAACAATAAAACACGTCGTCGTTTTTTGCCAAACCTTCAAGAAGCATCTTTTATGAGTGATTCTTTGGGAAGAATGGTTCGTTTACGTCTAAGTACTAGAGGAATTCGCACGATTGAATTTCATGGTGGTATTGATGCTTACCTTTTAAAGGCAAAGACTGCACGCCTTGCTCCTGAAATTGTAAAGCTAAAAAAAGTTATTAAAAAGCGTACTATTGCAGTTGCTGCAGCTGCTACAGCTTAGTTTAAGCTTATAAAGCTATTTAAAAGATCCCCGAATCAAGTTCGGGGATGATAAGAATGAAGAGTGGATTCCCGCCTACGCGGGAATGACGATAGGGTGTATCGTCATCCTGTTTCTTAATATCAGATCTCAAAAGTAAAAAAATACCATTGATGACTCCGAAAGTTTAGTCCTTCTCATGGATAATATTATCTTTTCCATTATACATTATCTACAAAGCCTCTCAGCTGAACTTTTATCGCTTATTTTATTCCTTACCTGCTCTGTTATCATTTTAGCTATGCTGCGCTTTTTTGGCGCTGTGGGATTATATGCCTACAGCACGATTGCCATTATTATGGCAAACATCCAGGTCTTAACTGTGGCAGAGTTTTCATTTTCCTCAAGGCCCATTGCCTTAGGAACAGTTGTGTTTGCAACTACTTTCCTAGTAAGCGATATCTTAACAGAGCACTATAATAAAAAAACTGCACAGACAGCTTTATGGCTAAGCGTCTGGGGGCAAATCGTTGTAACGATAGTAATGGTATTAGCTTTAGGCTATAAACCGATAGAATGTAACTCATTACCGTCTGAAGTGAGTGCCGTTTGCACAACAAACGCTTTGGCAATGTTAAAATTGTTTTCTCCCTCCCCTCGTCTGTTAATTGCAAGTTTGCTGGCCTATGCTATCAGTCAACTTTTTGACATTTGGGTATTTCAAAAAATTAAAGATTTGAGTCATAATCGTTGGTTATGGCTGCGAGTCAATACATCAACTCTCTTGTCAGGTTTATTAGACAACACCGTCTTTAGTGTAATTGCATGGGTTATTTTAAGCTCCACTCCTGTTGATTTTTCAACCTTAGTCTTTACGTTTATCTTAGGAACGTATCTAATGCGCGTTGTCATTAGCTTTCTTTCAACGCCGATCATTTATTTAAGTTATTATTTTCTTCCAAAAACAGAAACATTTTATGAACACAAATTTTAAATTTACAAGCCACACACCTGGTAAAACAAAGGCACGCTTAGGGACGATTACAACCCCGCACGGCACCATTGAGACACCTGCTTTTATATTCTGCGCAACCAAAGCTGCTATGAAGGCGTTAACGCCTGATGACATGGTTAATGGTGATACGCAAATCATCCTTTCAAACACCTATCACCTTCTTTTGCAACCAGGACCAGAGATTGTTGAGAAAATGGGCGGACTACATCGTTTTATGGGATGGAGTGGTCCGATGCTGACGGACTCTGGTGGTTTTCAAATCTTTAGTTTGGGACACGGATCAGTTGCGTCTGAAATCAAAGGCAGGAGAATGTCAAATCGCAATCAAACTCTTTTAAAAATTACGGAAGACGGTGCGAGATTTAGGTCCTACATTGATGGAAATGAGCACGTTTTAACACCTGAAAAATCGATTGATACACAGCGAAAGTTAGGCGCTGATCTTATTGTGGTTCTTGACGAATGCACTCCTTTTCACGTTGATAAGGCCTATACACAAAAATCAATGGAAATGAGTCATCGCTGGGCGGCTCGAAGCTTAGCAGAGTTCAAACGCGGAGATACGGGCGATCAACAACTCTATGGAATTATCCAAGGTGGCATTTATCCTGATTTGCGCAAAGACAGCTGCGATTTTGTAAATTCGCAAGAGTTTTTTGGACATGCGATTGGCGGCTCCTTGGGCGCAGATAAAAGCCAAATGCATGATGTGATTGCAATTGCGACTGAACACTTGTGTCCTGATCGCCCGATTCATCTCCTCGGTATTGGGGGAATTAGTGATATTTTTGTTGGCGTAGCGCAGGGCATTGATACCTTTGACTGCGTTCATCCAACGCGCATTGCACGTCACGGCAGCGCTTTGGTTAGAATGGAAAATTCAGGTTCAAGAGAGAGTGAACATATAAATCTGCGCAATAGTCAATTCAGAGAAGACCCGACTCCTATTGAGCCAGATTGTGGATGTGCAACGTGCAAAAAATATTCAAAGGCTTACTTGCACCATCTTTTAAAGGCAAAAGAACTTTTGGCATTTACGTTGATATCGATTCATAACATAACCTTTATGAACCGCTTAATGACGGCAATCCGCCGCGCGATAAAAGATGATACGTTAGAGCAGGAGCGGAAGCATTGGTTGGGCTAGGAGAGTTAAGTCTCCCCCCTATTCACCAGCTAATCCAGAACAAACAACTCGATTATTTTTTGGATAATATTTGAGCACATAACTACCCTTTAAACTTTTTGTTTTTTGTACTCTTTTATTAATCAAATCAATTTGTTTGTAAACTTGAGCGATAATCAGATCGTCATGGTTTCTAATTTTAGTAAATAAATCACCTTTTATAACTAAATGGTCTTCGAAATAGACTGACTCAGTAAGATTAATATCTTGTATAGACTTAACAATCTGATCTGCTGAATAGCGAGGTGAAACATTTTCCAGCTGCATTTCCTCCGCATGCAAAGGAGAAGACAATACCCCCCCCATACTCTGAAGCATCCATGAAAACGAAAATCTAGAACCTGGTTCTGGCTTTAGTAAATCATTAGTTGCTGCTTGGCATTGCCCCATAGCTATAATAAAAAAGACGAATACACCAACTTTTCTTATTTCCATTAACAGCTCCTTTACTTAATTTTCTATTTATTATACCACAAATAATAATCAAACAACATCTTTCAATAGATTTACTAAAAACTTATTTATGATAGTACGCAACAATCTCTATCACTTGCCTCTTCAATTTCTTGGCGCATTGCGATTAATCCTTTAAATGAGACATGACCAGTCTCTTGAACCAAATTAATTCCGTGCGCAACACCTAATAATCTACACCTAACTTGTGTGTTTTCTATTTGGCATTGCAGAACAGGCCCCCCACTCATCCCAGGGGCCATAGGAATTGATACCCCCAGCTTGTTAGCTAACAATGTAGCTCCATGAATATTTCCAGACATCTCCGGTGAAGGGTCATACCTATACAGTTGTTCCGAGTAATCTAATCTTCGTAGGGGATGAACCAGATTAGGGTTATTTAATATCACAGCATTTCCATTGGAAACATCTGAAACAAGACAAAAAGAATCCTTATCTGGTAAAAGTGCTTCAAAAAAATCAGCAAGCGGTTTGCCAAAAGCAAGAATACGATTTGGATTAAAATTTTCTACCCCATGATCTTCTCCTTGCAGATTTATAACCTCAGCACCTAATAATAAATCTCTATCTCTCAAAATATCATTTAAGCTGTTATTTCTTCCTCCAGCTGCTGGTCTCTCTACTGCGATATTATTGACTTGCATGATGGCATAATCATCTTGCTGAAATAATGCGCCCCATTCAAAACTATTCCATCTTCCAGATAAATTGTTAAGATGTCTTTGATTTAAAAGGCCAACATGTTCTCTTACCCTAATACTGCGAACTTGAAAAAGGTTTTCACGCAATGGATCTTCACCTTTAGGAAGAAAAAACAAACTGTTAAGCTGTTTATTCCAAAATCCGTGAAAGCAACTTATGACGTTGACTACTGTGCTCCCACCTACAATTCTTTGGCCAGGCTGAATCATTCCAGAAAATTGTTCAACAAACATGCCATTATCCCACTCTCCAAAGGTTCCTGAAAGTCCACGTACCTTTAATAGGTCGTTCGATTCCACATCACCTATATCAAAAAGAGTGTTTGTAATTGGTTGTTGGCGAATAATATCCATAGTTTCCAGAATCCAACCTGCAGTCCATCTATGATCTCTGGCATGATGACGATATTCCTGTTTTATAGGTATAATCCCCGACTCCAATACTTCTCTCATATCAACATTTGTCCATTGCCAAACAAGTTCATTATTTAGGTAATTTAGATCAATGTTATTGTTCGGAATTTGAATGCCTAGATCAGGATGCCCCTCTTGATCTAGATCAGTAATTAAATCTAAATCAGTTGTTCTCCCTCGACCTTGAGAAAATCTTTCTAAGACTTTATTTCGTTGCTCTTCGGTTAACTCATGTGGCCCTTCCATTTTTTGAAGTGCTTCTAACCAATGTGTACGCCAACTCATCTGGACAAGTGCACTATGATCCCACCCTGCAGAATAAGAACCGCTAATCACAACCCAGAATAGAAAAATAATTTTGAAAAGATTCATAAAGCACAACATTAATTTTGATCCTATACAACTATTCTAGGAGTTGAAAATTAATAGAGCCTTAAATATACCTGGCATAATAAAAAACCCAGCCTAGAAAACTAGGCTGGGTCTGCAGAAATTAATATGAGTTTATTAATTAATGGGCAGTAGCTTTTGGAGCATTCGTAACAATTGCTTTTACTTCTTTAGCTGATTTGTAGCAAGCAGTACTAAGATGTCCGATTTGACGTTTATTGTCTGGAGCAGCTAGGTCAGTTAAAGCTTTTTTAAATGAGTTAGCTACAGTCAAATAAGCATCAGAAAGTGTTTTCCAGTTTCCTGAAAGGTTTGCAGCTGTAGCTGCTGCTGTCGCTTTCTCAATGTCTTTTGTACATTTTTCAACAGCAGAAGCTCTCTTTTTCGCAAGCTTTTCAGCTTTAGCAGCTGGCAACGGAGCAGCAGCAGTTTTTGGAGCATGCTTAACAAGTGACTCTACTTCTTTAGCTGATTTTTTACATGCAGTTTCAAGATGTCCGATTTGCGGTTTGTTGTCTGGAGTTGTTAGGCCAGTTAAAGTTTGCTTCAATAAATTTGCTGCATCCAAGTAAGTACCAGCAAGCATCTTCCAATTTCCAGTAAGATTTGCAGCGGTAAGTGCAGTTGTCGCTTTACCAACGACTTGAGCACAATGCTCTAGAGCCGCAGTTCTTTTTTTCTCAAGTTTTGCTGCTTTAGGATTTACAGCAGGAGCTACAGCAGCTGGAGTTGCAGCTGAAACTGGAGCCGTTGTTGTGGATGCTGCATAGCTTGGAAGAGCAATTGCTGTGGATAAAAGAAGAGTATAAATAGCTTTTTTCATTAAAATCACCTTTGTTTTTTGGTCAATACGCTGCTTTTTAGAGGATAACAGCTTTTACTTAAAATTTATCATAAACTATTTTTTTTAGGTTACAATGGTATAAATGAATCAAATTCTACTTTTGTAATTTTTTAGCCTCAAAGCGAAAAAGTTAATAATATATTAATTAGGCTAAAATTTTATTAAAATATTAAATTAGTGATTGTCAGATTTCTTTGATATCATGACAGATAAATGAGGAATAAATCCGTTGGAGACTTGATGTGCGTATATTACTAATAGAAGATGATTCTGCAACTGCAAAAGGCCTTGAGGTTATGTTGCGTTCCGAAGGCTTTGTCTGTGACTCAACAGATCTTGGTGAAGATGGCTTGGAAATTGGAAAGTTGTATGAATACGACATCATTCTTCTTGATTTAATGCTTCCTGATATAGACGGCTATGAAGTTTTAAGACGTCTGCGCGCAGCACAAATAAAAACCCCTATTCTTGTGCTGTCAGGCCTAAGTGAAACTGAAGATAAGGTAAAAGGACTTGGTTTTGGTGCTGATGACTATATAACCAAACCTTTTAGCAAAGTTGAGTTACTAGCCAGAATTCATGCGGTTGTACGTCGATCTAGAGGGCACTCTGATTCGATGATTCGCACGGGTAGACTCGTTGTTAATCTTCAAAACCGCACAGCAAATGCAGATGGAATTACAATCAACTTAACAAGTAAAGAATATGCAATTCTTGAATTACTCTCCCTTCGCAAAGGAACAACGCTCACCAAAGAAATGTTTTTAAACCATCTCTATGGCGGCATGGACGAACCAGAATTAAAAATTATAGATGTCTTTATTTGCAAACTTAGACGCAAAATTGGTGAAGCAATAGGTGATGACAGCTGTATTGAAACAGTTTGGGGCAGAGGTTATGTGCTGCGTGATCCGTCCGATATTCCAGTAACGACAGCTCCAGTCAATAGAGAGACAGCTCTCGCCTTCGGTCCAGCTTAAGCGCAATCCTCAATCTTTGGTTGGCCCTTGCGCTTTTTTAAACTCATCATGTTTTTAAATCGAGTAATCTTATTTACTTTTTTAAGAACGAGAGGGGAAGCACTAAGAGGAGATTGACGCCAATAACGCCAAACAACAGCTGGAGGAATGTTTAAAAAAATATGACCAAGTCTTTTTTTACGCAACCCCAGTTTCTTTGACGATAAAGGAGACATAGGACCATAGGTAAATTGCAATAAACTGCCGGTTTCTGACAATATACTAAAACAAGCCTCTGCTACACCTATTTGCTCGTCCGCTGATAGGTTTATCATTGGAATACCGGAAATAATTGTTGTTACTGAACCAACAATTTGTGCTGGCAGTAAATTCTTTAAATCCTTTGCATCACCCTCAACAACCATCACATTCGGAAAATTCTTTCTCAAAAACACACACATTGCAGGGTCTAGCTCAACAATTACAAGCTTATCAGGAGTTACACCTGCACGCAGCAATGCCTGAGTAAAGCGCCCCGTCCCTGCTCCTATTTCTACAATGAGATAATCAGCAACTAAATCAACGTGGCTGGTGATAAAATTAGCAAGCATATTAGAGCTAGGGAAAAGTGCCCCAAGAGATTTTGGATTTTTCATAAGTTGACGTAGAAAAAGCAGGTTTTCGTCTCGTTTGCGAATTACTGGCTCTGGAACATTCATTCTGCAATCCTTAAGAATGAGCGTCTTGTTTATGATAACGCCAAACAAATCCTGGAGGAATATTAACCCACAAGGAGCCTTCACGAATCCCATAATAACTTGAAAGCGTCGATAAAGGAGACTTTGGGCTATAGGTAACATGTAATATTGTGCCATCTGGCTGCATCACATCAAAGCACGCATTAATAATGTTCGAACGCACCTGCTTATCTAAGTACATCAAGGGAACAACAGAAACAACGGTTGTAACAGCACCACTCCACCCAGAAGGTAAAAGATCGGGCAAACATGCAGCATCACCGTTAATAACAGTTAAATCAGGCAAGCTTTTACTCAAGAAATCACAAAGATCGGGATCAAGTTCAACAACAATTAGATTTTCAGGAAGCACACCAGCAGCCAACAGTGCTCGTGTAAGCCTGCCTGTTCCAGCGCCTATCTCAACGATTCGTTGCTGAGCAGGGTTTTTTAAAAGACTTGCCGCAAGCGCAGCTAAACGAGGTGTAATCGGCGCCAGGGTCCCTAACCTTGTAGGGTTAGCCAACCAACGACGAAAAAACAAACGATTCTCACGACTTCGAATGTCACGTTCCTGGACGTTTGCTAAACCCATCAAATCCCTGCAATAAAATTTCAATGCCCAATCTTACACAATCAGAGACAAAATCGCAACAAACTCTTTTTGACAAGAATCCCTTATTGCGTTTCAGTCTTGATTGTTACATCTATGTTAGGTTGAGAGATTGTAAAATTATAACTACTCAGCATTTTTTTGAGATCCTGCATCAGTGGCTCGTACACCTAAGCTAAAGCTTGGATAACGAAACCATTTATCCAGGATCTCATGTAGATTTGCTCAGTGGTTACCTAAACTTAAGGTATTCAAGATGGAAAAGAAAAAAGACTGTAAAATAGCTGTTGTTGGCGCCACGGGAAATGTTGGTCAAGCAATGCTTTCTATTCTAGCAGAACGCGAATTTCCTATAGAAAACATTGCTGCTGTTGCTTCAAGCCAATCAAATGGCCGCCAAATTTCCTATGGTGAAGTAGGTGTTTTGAAAGTGCAATCTCTCGATACATTTAATTTCCAAGGTTATCAAATCGCCTTGTTTTCTCCTGGTGGAGATGTTTCAGCAATCTATGCACCAAGAGCAGCGGCTATGGGCTGCATTGTCATTGACAACACCTCTCACTTTCGCATGGATGCTGATGTCCCCCTTATTGTGCCTGAGGTCAATCTAAGTGATCTTGCCAATTTCAGAAAACGTAACATCATTGCCAACCCAAATTGCTCAACGATTCAGCTGGCTGTGGCTCTAAAGCCTTTGCATGATTTAAGCCCAATTACGCGCGTTGTTGTTTCAACTTATCAGTCCGTATCTGGCGCAGGGAAAGAAGCGATGGATGAGTTGTTTGAGCAAACACGTGGTGTCTTGATGAACTCTTCATACGAACCGAAAAAATTCAATAAGCCAATTGCCTTTAATGTCATTCCACAGATAGATACGTTTTTAAAAGATGGTGAGACAAAAGAAGAGTGGAAAATGGCGGTAGAGATTAAAAAGATTTTATCACCCAAAATAGAACTGACAGCAACATGTGTACGTGTACCTGTGTTTATTGGCCATTCAATTGCAGCGAATATTGAATTTTCTGCGCCCATTACTTTAGAAAGCGCTTATAAAAAATTAAAATCTGCTCCTGGAATTACTATTGTGGACAATCCCGCTAAAAATATTTACACAACGCCTGTCGAATGTGTCAACGAAGACTCAGTCTTTATAAGCCGTCTTCGAATAGACAAAACCGTTCCCCACGGACTCGCCCTATGGGTGGTTGCTGATAATATACGAAAAGGTGCAGCCTTAAATGCCATTCAAATTGCTGAGCATTTGATTAACAAGCAACTCTAAGATCGTACAGTATTCAAGTTTTTATAAGAGAACAGCCTGGATCCCCGCCTTCGCGGGGATGACGAGGTGGGAAAACCGAGAAAAATGCACTCGCACATTTTTTGTTATTTTCTTCGCCATCTTTGTTTTCTCCATTGTCGTCCTTGCTCTCTATTGTTATCCAGCTCCCTCTACCGTCATTCCCGCGCAGGCGGGAATCCAGGCTGTTTAAAATTATACAGCGAAGATTTTACCTGATTTCTCTTAGATCTCCGTCTCCACGGAGGTGACATCGATAAGAGAGATAACGACAATATTTGTTTCGTATAATCACCCTCAAGCACTCCGCTATTATGGCTATTTCGTCGTCACTCCCCTTCGTCACGCCTTATTCTCTCTGGCCTCATTCATATCACAAAAAATCTATAAAAATTTAGTCAAAATTTAAGTTAAAAATAAATAAAATATTAGATATATTTAACTATAAAGTTTAAACATTAAATAATTGTTAACTTTATAAGAAAAATGTTGAATATCTTTGTTAATTTTACTAGTAAGTATGTAGTTGTTAACTATTACAGCTGACTTCAAGAACTAACATGAATGGGACAAATGAGATCTTTATCGACTAACTATGTTTAAATATTTTTTATTCAACAGATCTTTAATATTGCTTTCAACTGTCTCTGTAGCTGCTCTCTACACTTCAGATGCGGCTGCTGCTATGCCTGCAAACGAACCTCCGAAATGGTATCCTGAAGCGCATGTAGACCTGAAGCAGGGAACTAAACGCGGAATCGCGCAGGTTGGAACCATAACTCCTCTTGCCCAAAACGCTACATCTCTTGCTTATCTTGATTTGCGTTTGATGTCTGACACAAACAAAGCAAAAGAAGGAAACTTTGGTGCGGGTGGAAGATGGCTAAAAGATGGTCGTTATATCCTGGGAATGTATGCCTTTTATGATAGACGCTATACAGAGCTTAATAACGTTGTTAATCAGGTAACTGTTGGCTCTGAAATAATGAGTGATACCTGGGATTATCGCGTAAACGTGTATGTCCCTGAGAATCTTTCAAAAACAATAGTTAAAGAAACTAAGCCAGAACAGAAGACCACCTTTGCTGGTTATACCGAAATTCAAAAAAGCACCCAATATTTAGTAAAAGAAGTTCCCCTAAGAGGTTTAGACCTTGAAATTGGGAGAGTCATCCCAGGATTCCCTGCCCTTAGAGTCTATGGAGCTTATTATCATTTCCAAGGACGTGATGGTGTCGAGTCTGTAATTGGTGGACGTGTCCGAGCAAATCTAAAATTAAACAAATTTTTCTCATTCGAAACAGAAGTAAGTCGCGATAACGTCAGAAAAGAAGTTGCCTTCATTGGTATGAGACTGACGATTCCGCTTAGCAAAAATGGCTATAAACCATCAACACTAACATCGCTTGAACAACGCATGGTCGAACAGCCAATGCGAGATATTGACGCTGTTACAAATACACAGAACAATACCCAAGTCAAAAAAGACGTGATTAAAGATAATTTGCGCCACGTAAATGAAAAAGATGATCCCCTTGCCGATGGTAGCGCTGAACATCCATATCACATAGACAAAACAGATCATCTTGTAGAGTTAGGCGAGTCAAATGAAGGCGGAGGAACTCCAGAAACTATCGTATGGCAGAATGGAGTTTTAATAAGACGCGCAGACACCACAGATTTTCTTCATGAAAAATTTGGAACTTCAATAGAAACTGCTTTAGCACTTGGAAAGTTCAAGAAAATCCTAAACAGGATACGCCTCAACAAAGAGATTGAAGCGCGTAGACTGCAAGAAGTCAAATTTGCTAAAGAAGCAGCAGAACACGAAGCGTCAACAAAAACAAAAGCAGGCAGTTTTTATGAAGCTGCAAAAGCAGCAAAAGCTGCAAAGGATTTTGCTGAAGAAGAAGAGAAATTAAAATTTGAAAAAACAAAATACGAACACTTTGAAGCACAAGTAGACTTAGAAGCGGCAAAAGAAGCAACGCGAAAAGCAGCTAAAGATGCGGAACACAAGCAACAAGCTCAGGCAGAAGCAGCCGCTAAACATTGGAAAGAAACCACTAAGAAGAACCGTTTAGAGAAAGAAAGATTAGCTAGAGAGCAGGAAGAAGCTAGACACGTTAAAGAAGAAGATGAAGCAAGGCTCGCGGCGTTAAGAAAAGAATTTGCTGATGCTCAAAAAATTAAAGAAGCCGAACAAAAAGCAAGAGATTCTGCAGCAGCTGAACAAAGACTAAAAGATGAAGAAGCACAAAGAAAACTTGTTGAAGCTGCTCAAAAATTAAAAGCAGAACAAGACGCTGAAAATATTAGACGTGCTAATGAAGCTGAAAGAATAAGACTTAAAAAAGAAGCTGATGCCCTTCAACTCGAAAAAGAAAAAGAAGTAGAAGCTCGCCGTCAAGAAATGATTCGTCGAGCAAAGAAAATTGCTGACGAAGAAGCACGAAGAGTTGAGCTGAAGAGAATCGCTGACAAACTTATTGAAGACGCGCGCATCGCTAAGGAAATCGAAGATAAGAGAATCGCTGATAAACTCATCGAAGATGCTCGTATCGCTAAGGAAATCGAAGACAAGAGAATCGCTGATAAACTCATCGAAGATGCTCGTATCGCTAAGGAAATCGAAGACAAGAGAATCGCTGATAAACTCATCGAAGACGCACGCATCGCCAAGGAAATCGAAGATAAGAGAATCGCTGATAAACTCATCGAAGACGCCCGCATCGCCAAGGAAATCGAAGACAAGAGAATCGCTGATAAACTCATCGAAGATGCTCGTATCGCTAAGGAAATCGAAGACAAGAGAATCGCTGATAAACTCATCGAAGATGCTCGTATCGCTAAGGAAATCGAAGATAAGAGAATCGCTGACAAACTCATCGAAGATGCTCGTATCGCTAAGGAAATCGAAGACAAGAGAATCGCTGACAAACTCATCGAAGACGCTCGTATCGCTAAGGAAATCGAAGAAAAGAGAATCGCTGATAAACTCATCGAAGACGCACGCATCGCCAAGGAAATCGAAGAAAAGAGAATCGCTGATAAACTCATCGAAGATGCTCGTATCGCCAAGGAAATCGAAGACAAGAGAATTGCTGATAAACTCATCGAAGATGCTCGTATCGCTAAGGAAATCGAAGATAAGAGAATCGCTGATAAACTCATCGAAGATGCTCGTATCGCTAAAGAAATCGAAGATAAGAGAATCGCTGATAAACTCATCGAAGACGCACGCATCGCCAAGGAAATCGAAGAAAAGAGAATCGCTGATAAACTCATCGAAGACGCACGCATCGCCAAGGAAATCGAAGATAAGAGAATCGCTGATAAACTCATCGAAGATGCTCGTATCGCTAAAGAAATCGAAGATAAGAGAATCGCTGATAAACTCATCGAAGACGCCCGCATCGCCAAGGAAATCGAAGATAAGAGAATCGCTGATAAACTCATCGAAGATGCTCGTATCGCTAAGGAAATCGAAGATAAGAGAATCGCTGACAAACTCATCGAAGACGCTCGTATCGCTAAAGAAATCGAAGATAAGAGAATCGCTGATAAACTCATCGAAGATGCTCGTATCGCTAAGGAAATAGAAGACAAGAGAATCGCTGATAAACTCATCGAAGATGCTCGTATCGCTAAAGAAATCGCTTCTAAAAAAACAATCGTCGATAACTTCAGATCTTTCACTAAAGTTAAAAAAGCTAAAGCTAAACTTGCTGAGCTTAAAACGGCTGAAGTGTTAAGACTTGAAAACGTCAGAATTGAAAAAGAAACCGCAATTAATGCTCTAAAAGACAAAGTCCTTCAAGATGCTATCGCCGCAAATCTCCTTCATGAAGCTGACGAAGAGCGTAGAACTCAAATAGATCTGCAAGTCAAAGCTGAAAAAGCAAGACTCGTTGATCTCGAAGTGGCAGCCTTAGAACAACTAAGAGCAGATGAAGATAGACTCGCTAAACTTGATGCTCAAAATGAGAAAGAAACTGAACTCGCTGAAATCGAAGATCAAAGGCTTAAAAACAAAAAACTCAAAAAAGCTGCTCAATTAGAGAGAAGAGCACAAAGAAGAGATGCTGCTGAAGCACAAAAACTCTCTCAAGAGCAAGCAAGAGAAGAACTTGAAAGAAATAATCTCGAAATTCAAGAAACACAACAAAAACAAACTGAGAAACTTAATACAGCTAAAACAACTGTAGCTCAAAAATTACAAGATCTCATTAAAGTTAAAAAAGCCAGAAAACAACTTCAAACAGCTCGTGACGCAGCGACAACGATTCAATCCGCTTGGAGAATGAAGTCTGATCAATCTGCTTTCAGTGATCTCAAAGATGCGGTTAAAACCCTGCAAAACAAACAGAGAATGAGCTCAGCTAAAGCGGAACTTGCTAAACTTAAAGACACTAAACTCAAAGCTGACTCAGCCACAACCATCCAATCCGCTTGGAGAATGAAGTCAGACAAAACCGCTTTCAGCGATCTTAAAGATGCGGTTACAACCCTGCAAAATAAACAGAGATTGAGTACAGCTAAAGCAGATCTGAAAGCTAAGCGCGCAGAAGAGCAACAAGCATTTTTAGATTCTCTGCTCGGTGATGAAGAAACAAATACACCAGTAAGCGAAAGTCAGAGAAGACTTAGCGCTAGTCGTTCTGTAGACAAAGCAAACTTCGTTAATACCAGAAGAGGAAACAATCCCTCGATGAACTATGATGGTTCACCAATAACAAGGGGAGCAACTTTTGAAACTTTTGATTTTGGCACCGAGGATTTTGGCTATGATGGTACTTTTGGTGACGATATTGAAGGAGAAAGAGATTTTTCAGATAAGGGCACACCTAGAGATTTAAGTGATGATGAGATGTATGTAGGAGCATTACATCACGATGATATCTACAGTGCGCCTGGTAACGAAGAATTTGCAGTTCCAAACATAATGAAAAAAGACGGTTCTAAAGAAGGTGCTGCAGAAGCTGAGATTAAAGGCACTCGCAGCGAAAAAGAAAAAACTGCTGTAGGAACGCGACGCAATTCGGTACCAGCAACACCTACTCAAGGTAAAAAGAAATTGCAAGTACGCCGTAAATCAGATTCAACAACAATTGAGCAGCCAAGAGAACAACAAGCATCAACACCTAACACCTCAGGACAGGTTAGTGCGATGAAGAGCAAGTTGTTTGGGCCGAAATCAGTACGCAAATCTAAAGTGACTGGTAAAGACGAGGCAGCAATGTTTAAAGCTACATTGCCAGATCTTTCTACTATGGGAAGTCGTATCGCAGGAATCGAAAAATTGCCACTTGTGGACCGTCGTGCCGCGCTCACTAGACTTACTAATGAAATACACCGAGCTGAAGAAGTATTAGCCGTTGAGATAGAAACCCGGGCTTTTGAAAAGTCACTTCCTGCTGAACGAGCAGAGCTCGCTAAATTAAAAAGTGAAATCGAGAATCTGGAGAGAATAGCAAATGCAGAGGAACGCCGAGCTCTATCTGCCGATATCCATAAAAGACTTGATGCAAAAGCAAAAGCAGTAGAGGGAACTGTAAAACGCAGAGAGAGTTTGGGTGCTCCTGCTGTTTCAAGTACCTCTATTGCTCAAAGTGCTAAACTTGCGGCTCAAACTTCTTCCGCGGAAGCGTCAATTTTTAGCCCAGGCACAGTAAAAGCAGCAGAAGATCTTGATAGAGCGGCAAAGCTCTATGATCTATCGTTGCAAGCTTATGAAGAGGCTCAACGTGTTGACGGTGAAGATCATGGAAGTCTACCGGCAGAAGGTCCTGTTACATCAAAATCATTACAGAGAGCAAAGAAAAGACTTCCACAGAATCGATTCACAAGCCCAGATGGTATTGTATTAAGCGATGCACCAACGCCAGATATGGATACCCCAAACCTCGATGATTTAACCCCTACCCCTGTTCACCAACAAAATGTTCAGAAGAGAAGAGAGTCAATAATCGGCAAAGGCTCAGCTTTAAAAGAAGCTCATCAGGTGTTGCATCCTCAACAAGCTCCGGCGTTAAGCCTAAATGAAGAACTTGAGTTGGAAGAAGAACATTTAGAACAAGAAATTGCTGCACCTACTTCTAGGGCGAGACAACAAACACCTAGAAAACCACAGCATATTGAGGTTCGAAAAAGTATGCTCTCTCCTGATAGTCAGTTTTCTGGGCAAGTTGATGGTAGTTCAAGTGAGTCTGCTGATGAGAATGATGAATCTGGAATATTTGACCAAGGAGTGGATGATTCATTCACAAGCCCAGGTTCACTCGCAAGTCCGACTGAGGATGTCAGATTTGGCGCCAAAGCAAGAGCTGGGTTAGCGAAAAGAAAAACATTATTTGGCCAACCTAAAACCCCAGGTCAGCACGGACAACAAGCTTCTAATTCAGATGATGTGTACAACTATTCTCTAGGTAGTCCTGATTTTGTGATTGAAGGAACGCCCGTAAAATCAGTAGATTTTTCCGATAGCCCAAAGGTTGAAGAAAAGAAAAAATCAAGCATATCAAGAGCCCTGAAAGAAAAAGTTCGCGGACTCTTTTCTAACCTCGTAGGTGTTGTAAAAGAAGAAATTGCTGAGAGAGCTGCTGAAAGGGAAGCTGCTACACGTCGCGCTGAAGAGAACAGACGATATGATGCGGAAGAAATAATCCATCTACCTCTAAGTCAAGAAGTAATTGAAGCAGCTGCAAAAGCAAAAGAAAAAGGCATGACCCGTGATCAACAACTTAGAAAGCAAGGAGCTGATTTTGCAAGGCTTCATGCAGATAGTAAAATTGTTGAAAGAAAAGTTGGCTATTCTGAAGATCCAACTGATGGTCCTTTTTATAGTTTTTCTAAAGAACTTAGAGATAGTGGCGCTCAAGATAACTTTGAAGAAAGCAATTTTCCAAGTAAAGAATTTACAGCTTCAGTATCATTTGATCCAACAGCTGAAATAGCAATAAAGCACTTTGAAAAAGCTATAGAACTTTCTCAACAAACACGTGAATTGTTTGAACAGCTGGCTGTGAGAGAAAAAGAATTGAAAAAAACAATGAAGACACTTCCTCCGCTTGAACAGACTAAGTTACTTATGACCATCTTGGATGAAAGAGAAGAAGTTCGGAGAACAATCAATCAAGCATACTTAGAATATGATAGAATTAAAAGCTCAATACCTACTGAGCAAAATAATCCATTTTCTTCAAACAGCAAGGCAGACGCTAGAAGAATCTCGATCATGGGAATCCCAAGTAATGGAGTAAGTTCAGATGCACAATCTACGTCATTCTCATCAGTGTCTGAAGCGGAAGAACGAGTGAATGAATTGGATAATATTGTAACTGGCTTAAGTCACTCCAGAGCTGAAACTCATGCTCCAACAGTTCGAGCTAAAGATAGAAATGATGATGCAACTTCATCAGCTTCCAGCAAACAAGAAGAACAAGTAGATGAATTGGGTGATATTGTAACTGGTTTAAATCAACACAGAGTTCAAGCTCCTTTTCCAACAGTTCATCATCAAAAAACCAAATCTACAGATGATGATGCAGCATCATCCGTTTCTAGCATACAAGAAGAACAAGTGAATGAATTGGATGATATTGTAGCTCACTCAAATCAACACAGAGTGCAAGCTCCTGCTGCAATAGCTCATCATCAAGCAAGCAATGATGCAGATGATGATGCTTCATCCGTTTCTAGCAAAGGAGAAGAGCAGGTAGATGAATTGGGCGATATTATAACTGGCTTAAATCAACACAGAGTGCAAGCTCATGCTGCAACATCTCCTCATCAAACAACCCAAGAAGCAGATGATGACACCTCATCTGCTTCCAGCATAGGAGAAGAACAAGTAAATGAATTGGATGACATTGTAACTCACTCAAATCAACACAGAGTGCAAGCTCCTACTCCAACGGTTCATCATCAAAAAACTGAAGATGCAGACGATGATGATGCCTCATCTGCTTCCAGCATAGGAGAAGAACAAGTAAATGAATGGGATGATATTGTAACTTAATTAAAAGAATTCAAGAATAAAATTAAATACAGAATAGATTTAAAAACACAGAATGGAGAACTAAAAATGAAAATTAAAAATTTAATATTATTGATGTTATTGAGTTTAAGTTGCTCAATTGCCTCAGATGAGGATGACTCAGGGACTGAAATTGAAGGAGGAAAAGGTCATAATAGATTAGTAGCTAGAAAAGCTGCATCATCTTCATTTGATGCAGTTGACTTAACAGCGAAATCTAAAACTACATCAAAAATTAGAGGCATTGGCTTTACAAGTCCAGGGGTAAAGGTACCAAAAGCCGAAGTAACTATAGAGGAACTTGTTGAAACTATTAACTCCAATAATAGCATTCAAAGAAGATACCAACTGGCTCTTTTAAAAATATTAAAACAAAGCCGCTCAGCAGAAACTGATTGCAGAGGCATTAGATCTGAACTTCAAGCAATACAAGAAGACAATGAAAGAAAATCTGTTGAAATAACAATGTTAAGAAAGACACAATCTGAGCATTTTCAGCTAAAGATGAAAGTAAAAGAGTTAGAAGCAAATAGCGCTAGTAATCAATCATTTTTAGATAGTCTTAAACAATCTTTAGAAGACGTGACAGAAACAAAGATAAGACTGCAGCAAGAGATATCCCAGCTAGAAATAAGAAATGCATTTCTTGAAACTAATTCTCAAGACCAACAAAAACTTATTCAACAGATAGATTTACTAAGAGGAAGAGTTGAAGAAGATGATGATGGCGAGGAAGACGGAGAAGCAATGTTTGGTTTTGAAGCTGATAGAATGTCTAATTCTACTGCTTCACGTTCCATTGCTCGCTCTCATTTCACTACTGGCCAATCTTCAAAAAAAGCTACGTTACTTTCTAATATCACATATAGAGAGAGCTCTGTAAAACACAGAGAAGGTTCTATAAAACCTCCACGACCAGTAGCTCGTAATTTGGATGGATTTTTTGAAAGCATTATTACACATAGACCAGATTTATTTAATATACATAGAAAAGCAAGTGATTTATTTACAGGAGTTACTGATAGAAGAACCTTTGTATTAGAAACAGCACGAGGAATATCAGATACATCCAAAGCGACTTTACAAACAGCACTAACTGGTATTTCTGTGAACTTTTTTTCATCAAAAGGAAAACCAGAACTTTCAGGAGATGCAAAGAAAAAAGTCAAATCATTTACGGAGGCTTTACCAAGTTATCTATCAGGGGCTGATCTAGAATTCGCCACAAAATGTGTGGATCATGTTATTACATACTTCCTCACGCAACAACAAAAAGACACAAGAATTACTCTCGATGACTTATATGACATACAAAAAAGTTCAGCAGGTTACACTCTTACTAATAGTGCAGTGCAGAATAAAGTATTTATGATATCATCAGGATCTATTAGAGAAAACATAATTTTCCAATTGTTTACTAACTCAGATTCGATGACTAGCTCTGAAACATTAAGTCGTTATTGGGCTGATACAGCTTATCGCTTTTCAACACCGCAGCCTCAATCTGCCTCATCCGCTAAGGCAGACCTATAATATATATAGATCTTTAAAAAGATTCCCTCTCATTTGAGGGAATCTTTTTTCTTATCACAACCATTCATCCCCCCTCTAAAAAGCATCGTTTTGCGGGTTGACATATTGTGGCAAACTTGTCACTATTACGAAATATTACAAAATTATCATTTTATTAATCATTTTAATATTTACTAAAATGATATTAAAAACCTAAGTTGGAAGGAAAGTTTTGGCGCGGCATTCTCATTACGTTAGTATTATCTGCCTTTCGCTCGCAATTATTATATCTGTGCGAGAGTACTATATTGAGCATCAGCTTCAAAATTCACTAGAAGCTCTGGCCAGTGAGTCTATTGTTTATAACGATTCTGACTACTCTGATTATGAGCCAAATTTCTCTTCTGAACCTGCCCCTGTTAGCGTTCCTGCACCTACTCCAACTGTTAATGTTGTTCAAACTGTTTCTGCAAATCAAACTTCTGAAAAGCAGCAACTTTTGCAAGTTGGCAAAGGTGACACACTAGGGTCATTGCTAACAAATATTGGCATCACTCGCGAGGAAGCTGACAAGGCAACAAAAGCATTAAAAAAAGTTGTTAATTTGACCTCGCTTAAAATTGGCCAGGCAATCGATGTGCGATTTAAACAAGAGAGTGACCAAGAGAACTCACACCTAATTTCCATTAGCATTAAACCTAATCTGGAGCACGAAGTTGTCTTGCAAAAAAACACGCAAGGACAATTTAATGCAATAAAAAACACTGTGCCTCTCACTAGAACCTTGAAGCGAATCGAAGGAAATGTTCAATCTAATTTTTATTCTGCTGCCTTAAAAAGCGGTGCTCCTTCAAGCATCGTCAAAGAAGCTGTTAGCGCGCTAAGCTTCAGCATGAATTTCCAACACGGTATTCAAAAAAGTGCACCTTATGAAATCTTATTTGAAGTCTTTCACGACAAAGAAGGTAATTTTGTTAAAACTGGTGACTTGAAATATGTCGCATTAGCTTCTTCAGGAACTTTGCATCGCGTTTATCACTATAAAACAAAATCGAGCGCTGGGTATTATAATGCTAAAGGTGAAAGCGTCGCCCGTAGTCTTCTTCAAACACCTATTGATCCTTCCAAAATGCGTGTCACATCCAAATTTGGCCTTAGGCAACATCCTATAATGGGATACACATGCCAACATAAAGGTGTTGATTTTGGAGCAGCAGCAGGAACAGAAGTTATGTCTGCTGGAGATGGCGTTGTCACCAAAGCTGGATATTCAGGTAATTACGGCTTGTTAGTAAGAATTAAACATAGTGGTGGGTATGAAACTGTCTATGCTCACTTAAGTAAACTGGGAACTGGAATACGTCCTGGCGCAGTGGTTCGACAAAAACAAATTATTGGAAAAGTTGGCTCCACCGGTAGAGCGACAGGCCCTCACCTTCACCATGAAGTTATTCTCAATAATGTGCATATTAATCCACAAAGCATTAAACAACTCCCAACCTTTAAACTAGCTGGAAAAGAACTAGCGCAATTCAATCTTGTGAAAAAAGAGATCGAAACACAGATCGTTGGAATTCCTTTGAAAAATCAAATTGTTGGACAGCTTACGGATTCAGTAGTTACCGCTGGTTAAGGACTTCTTTTCCTAATAAAACGAACCCCTCAGTTGTTTTATGCCTTTATAAAACAGAGCCTGAATCCCCACCTACGCGTGGATGATGAGTGTAGAGGCTGAAAATAGTTAGCTGGTGTAACATACGTTATACTCACCATTCTTATTTCACATCGTTCTCATTCTTCGCGAAGGCGGTGTCCAGACTGTTAATAAGTCCAGACCAAAGAAATGTGAGTCGTTACAGAAAAACAATATTTTCATTTAAGAAATACAAATACATATGGTAAACTTATCAAAATACTTTTAAAGGAGAACTTTCAACATGAGCGAAAACTATAATGACGGACCTGTCTGGCATGTAAATAGCCAACAAGCAGCGTTCAGAGATATTGATCAAGGCTTACGTAGTTACATGGTAAGTGTTTACAACTTCATGGCTCTTGGCTTAGCACTCACTGGCTTAGTGGCTTATGGAATGTCATCTTCTCCTGAAATTATGCGTGCAATATTTGGAACGCCTCTATTTTGGGTTGCAATGATAGCTCCATTTGGTTTGGTTATGTATATTGGCGCCAGGATAAACACTCTATCCTTCGCGAAAGCACAAACTCTTTTCTGGATATATTCCGCATTGATGGGAGTTTCTCTCTCTTCGATTTTCTTAATTTACACAGGAGAAAGCATTGCGCGCTTATTCTTCATAACAGCGTCTATCTTTGCAAGTATGAGTTTATACGGTTATACAACAAAGCGCGATTTAACCAGCTTTGGGTCCTTCTTAACAATGGGACTATTTGGCATCATCATCGCCAGTGTTGTGAACTTATTCCTACATAGCAGTGCTATGCAGTTCATGATTTCTTGTATTGGTGTTTTGGTTTTCACAGGTCTAACAGCTTATGATACTCAAAAAATTAAAGAGATTTACTCCGCCAATGATAATTCTGAAACATTAGGTAAAAAGGCACTATTTGGAGCTCTACAGCTTTATCTAGACTTCGTTAATCTTTTCGTTATGTTGCTTCAAATGTTTGGCAACCGCCGCTAGATTATTACACCGAAAACTTCAAGGTCCCCCTCTCACTTGAGGGGGTTTTTATTTCACTTGACACTTCTATCAAATATATGATTCATCAACATAATAAGATGGAATGCAATAAGGAAATAAAATGGCAAACTACATTGCGCCAATCATCATAGGTTTATTAATCTGTTCTCCCGTTACTTTTGCAGAACAAAATATCTCCTCACCAAAATTTTCTCCCGAAGCAGGTATTAGCAATATTGAGCATAAGCATGCAGATCTTGAAGAAATTAATGCAACAGGGATAGTATCGCTTACATCGTGCACAATTAAAAAAGACCTTATCGTGAATGGCTCAGCTTCTTTAGAAAGCTCAAAAGTATATGGAAATACTGTCATTAATGGATCTTTAAATGCTAAAGGTTCGCGTTTCCAAAACATTGATATGACTGGAAGTAAGCTAACAATAGAGAATTCAGATGCAAGCGATATAGTAGTGCATAAGACTGAAGATGATTCTGCTTACACAATTGTTCATATAAAAGGCACCACTCACATCAGAGGCAACATTACCTTTAAAGGTAAGGGTGAAGCCATTGTAGATAAAACATCAAGTCACGAAGGAAATATTATTGGGGCGCTAAAGATTACTAAGCAGTAATAAGAAAGTGTCAAATGGCCTATAAGCCGGGTTTTGTCCATGAGGGTTTATTCTCACTGGATGATCATTCATCTGGGACGTTTGTTACCAAACGCCTCTAGCAACCAACCCGAGTAATAGTACACAAACATACTTGATAAACATAAATGCCTATCGCTTACTCCTATTTGGTCTTGCTCCAGGTGGGGTTTACCCTGCCACGCCTGTTACCAGTCGTGCGGTGCGCTTTTACCGCCCCATTTCACCCTTACCTACACTTGCGTATAGGCGGTATATTTTCTGTGGCACTTTCCCTAAAGCCGGCCTTTTGAGCCAACCCCGCCGGACGTTATCCGGCACCTTGTTTGTATGGAGCCCGGACTTTCCTCCAGGTTTACACCCAGCGATCATCCAGCCATTTGACGACTTTATAACGCGTCCATTTGTACTTCTTTGTCAATGTTTATTTATGGATTGGCAGAGCTATCATTGCTCTGCTATACATTATGTGAGGGGTTGAGTGGTGGACGAGTTTTTCGCCAATCCGGTCAGATTCGGAAGGAAGCAGCCGTAACGATTACAAACTCGGGTTACTGCTCAATCTCTCATAACAGACTCATCTAAAATGAAGATGAGCATAGAGTATATAAATTAATGACTTTAGCTATTTCTTACCGCGTTCTTGCACGCAAATATCGTCCAAAAACTTTATCAGAGTTAGTTGGGCAAGATACACTCGTACAAACGCTCACGCAGAGCATTCAGCAAAATAGAATTCCGCATGCTTTCTTGCTACATGGCATTCGCGGTGTTGGTAAAACCACCACAGCCCGTATTATCGCTAAAGCTCTTAATTGTCTAGGTGTTGATGGCAAAGGAGAAATCACCCCTGAACCATGTGGCGTATGCTCGTCCTGCACAAGTATTACTGAAGATCGCCATCTCGATGTTATTGAAATGGATGCAGCAAGCCGAACAGGTGTTGATGATATTCGTGAAGTTATTGAATCATCACGCTATAAGGCAGTAAATGGCCGATTTAAAGTCTTTATCATCGACGAAGTTCACATGCTTTCAAAGAGTGCGTTTAATGCGCTTTTAAAAACATTAGAAGAGCCTCCTCCTCATGTAAAGTTTATCTTTGCAACTACTGAGATTCGTAAAATCCCAGATACAATAATTTCTCGCTGCATGCGCTTTGATTTAAAACGCATGGAACCATTGACGCTTGTAAAACATTTTCAAAAAATTGCAGCACAAGAGAACATAGTCGTTGAAATCGAGGCTATGGCAGCGATTGTTCGAGCAGCTGACGGGTCTGTCAGAGATGGTTTATCTTTGCTTGACCAAGCAATTGCCCTTAGTGGTGATCACGTAACAAGCGAGGCCGTATGCGGCATGTTAGGCCTGATGGATCGCAATTGTCTCTATCAATTAGTTCAGGCTTTATTTTCTGGAGATGTCACCAAGTCCCTTACTTTAATTCGTGACTTATTGAATCAAGGTGCAGATGCAACAACACTTCTCTTAGATATTCTTGACCTTATTTATTGGCTTACGTGCTTTAAATCATCACCGCAGCTTGGCTTTGACCCCACATGGCCTGAAAGTGAACGTCAACAAAGCAACAAGATAGCTGCGCAATTGTCCCTGCCCGCCCTAATGCGTGCCTGGCAAATTCTATCAAAGGGATATGAAGAAGTTTCACGCGCCCCTCTCCCCAACCAAGCATTAGAAATGGTATTAGTCAGACTTTGCTATATTAGTGATATGCCTTCTGTTGAAGAAATTGTCCAATCTTTACAATCTTCACATAGTGATAAAGCACGCAGCGGAGCACCTACACCAACTTTTAGCTCGCCGCCTCCACCAACACCTCCTCAGAGACAACAATCTGTTGAACCTATTCTTGCGGCGCCTGCGGTGTTACCTCAATCTTTTCAAGAGATGATAAAGTTGGTTGAGGGTGCTAAAGAGCCCCTGATGTATTCACACCTTTTGCATGACATACACCTTGTTAGCTTTAGCCCAGGTCATTTGACTATACGACTGAGCTCTCACGCACCTCAAAATTTCCCTCAATCTTTACAAAGTATTTTGGTGAAAGTGACCAAAACACCTTGGAAAATTGATGTTGTAACAACTGGCGGAAACGCTACAATGACGGAGCAAAAACAGGAACATGAGCAAAAACAAACAGAAGAAAGCTTAAACCATCCCGTTGTCAAAGAAATTATGGCTGCATTTCCAGAGGCCACTATTATTAAGAAAAACTAATTAGGAGAGAGACTCAGTGAAGAATATTAATCAAATGATGAAGCAAGCTCAACAATTGCAAACGCAAATGGCTGATATGCAACAGAAGCTTCAACAAGTTGAAATGAGCGGAATATCCGGAGGTGGTATGGTAACAATTTCAATCAATGGCAAAGGAGAGATGAAATCTATAAAGATTGACCCAGCTCTGGCTAATGCTGAAGAAGTTGATATCCTAGAAGATCTTATCATTGCTGCATTTAATGATGCAAAAGCAAAGATTGATAATCATACAGCTGAAGAAATGAGCAAAGTGACGGGCGGTTTAAATCTTCCTGGTGGCCTTAAGCTTCCTTTTTGAGGTAGGGACGATTTAAAACTCCAGAATAGTTTTTGATCTTCATCTGAAGAAGCAGAAATACTAACAACGTCCATATAGATCATCGATGCGCACAATATCATCTTCCCCAAGGTAAGATCCCGCTTGAACTTCAATTAAATGGAGCGGGATTTTTCCTGGATTTTCAACACTATGCGTACAACCAATTGGCAGATAAACAGATTCATTTTCATGAAGCATGAGAATTTCATCGTCGCGCGTCACTTTGGCTGTTCCATTAACAACGACCCAATGCTCTGCTCTATGATGGTGCATCTGTGTCGATGTTTTTGCTCCAGGATGCAGCATCAACCTTTTAACCTGAAAGCGTTCTCCTGCATCAACACTTTGGTAATAGCCCCAAGGACGATAAATGCGACTATGCATATCTAACTCTACGCGATTATTATTCTTAAGTTGATGCACAACTTCTTTAACACGCTGAGATTCACTTTTCTTCGCGATCAAAACAGCATCATCATGAACAATCACAATAAGATCATCCAATCCAATGACAGAAACTAATTTTTGATCACTTCGAATATAGGAACCGCTAACATCTTGTATAACAACGTCACCGATTAAAACATTATCAGCATTATCTTTAACTGAAATATCCCAGAGCGCTTTCCATGATCCAACATCTGACCATCCCATATCAACTGGAATAACAGCAGCATGGGGAGTGTGTTCCATAATCGCATAATCAATTGAGGCTTCTTGAATTTTTTCAAAAGCAACGGGATCAAGCCTCAGAAAATCTAAATCCTTCTCAGCAGCATTAAAGGCAGTTTCAGTTTGCTTCAATAAATCTGGTTGTAGTCGTTTTAACTCTTCAAGCATAACCTTCGCTTTACAGAGGAAAATTCCACTATTCCAAGAGTACTCACCGCTCGACACTAATTCTTTTGCTAATTCAAGAGTTGGTTTTTCTTGAAATTTTTGCACACAATAAATACCATATTCTATGAGAGTACCTTTTTGGATATAACCATAGCCTGTTTCAGGTTGAGTGGGATTAATACCAAATGTAATAATTTTACCTTGTCGTGCTATCTTCTCAGCCTTAAAAACAGCCTTTAAAAAGGCCTCTTCATTCTCTATCACATGATCCGCTGGTAAAATTAGTAATAAATCATCATCGTCTGGCCCGTGCGCCAAGCAAGCAGTCGCTACAGCTGGGGCCGTATTTCGACCAGCCGGCTCTAAAATTAAATGCTGCGGCACAATGTCAAGATGCCGTAATTGTTCTGCCACTAAAAAACGATGTTCTACATTGCAAATTACAATGGGTTGTTTAAACCGTGATTGATCGCCAACACGCAAGGCAGTTTCTTGCAGAAGCGTTTTATCACTTACAAGCGGTAAAAGTTGTTTGGGGAAAGCAGTTCGAGACATTGGCCATAAACGTGACCCACCGCCGCCACATAAAAGAACAGGTGTAATCATAAGTTTCTCGCTAAAAAATCTTGATGTGCTATTTTAATGCCGTCCTTCAGCTTTGTTGTTGCGGTCCAACCGAGATTATTGATTCGTGTCGTGTCTAATAGCTTTCTTGGAGTTCCATCTGGTTTCGTACTATCATAAACAAAATCTCCCTGATACCCAACGACCTCTGCGATAATGTTTGCCAGAACAGCTATAGAAATATCCTGCCCTACTCCGACATTAATTGGTAATCCATCTGAATAATTCTGCATCAAGAATACACACGCATCAGCGAGATCATCTACATACAAAAACTCACGCAGAGCTTTGCCTGTTCCCCATAAGATAACTTCTTTATATCCGCTTTTATGAGCTTGGGTAATTTTTCGAATCAATGCCGGAACAACGTGACTATTCTCAGGGTGATAGTTATCAGCCGGTCCATATAAATTAGTCGGCATACAACTGATAAAATCGCATCCATACTGCTGGCGATACGCCTGTATCAATTTGATCCCAGCAATTTTTGCAATCGCATACCATTGATTAGTAGGCTCAAGTGGCCCGCTTAGAAGCTCTTCTTCTGAAATTGGCTGTGTTGCCTCTCTTGGATAGATGCAGGATGAACCAAGAAACAAAAGTTTTTGAACACCAACAGCATGAGCCCCACTAATAATGTTGGTCTGAATCATTAAATTATTGTAAATAAAATCAACAGGACGCACAGAGTTTGCAAGAATTCCACCAACAGTAGCTGCTGCCAAAAATACGACTTCTGGCTTGTTGTGATTCATCCATTCATAAACTTCTGCTTGATTTTCAAGATTAACTTGAGCACGGCCCACATTCAAAATCGTACAATTTTCTCTAGATAATCGACGTACAATTGCACTGCCAACCATACCTTTGTGTCCAGCAACCCAAACACGTTTACCTTGAAGAGAATATATCATTATAAGCTCAACTCTGATTGCATCATTTCCATCACAAGCTCATCAAAAGAAATTTTCGGAACCCATCCCATTTTTTCTTTAGCTTTCGTTGCATCCCCTAATAACAATTCAACTTCTGTCGGACGGAAATACTTGGAATCAATTGCGACGAGTTTTTTTCCTGTCTTTTCATCAACACCTATCTCATCAACGCCCTGTCCTTGCCATATAATTTTTATCTTTACATGTTCGAAACAACGCTCAACAAACTCTCTAACGGAATGCATTTCACCTGTTGCTAAAACAAAATCATCAGGAGTCGATTGTTGTAACATTAGCCACATACCATAGACATAATCCTTAGCATGACCCCAATCACGTTTTGCATCCAGATTTCCTAGGAAAAGGCAATCTTGCTTATTCGCAATAATATTAGCAACTGCTTTGGTTATTTTACGGGTTACAAAAGTTTCACCACGAATTGGACTTTCATGATTAAATAAAATTCCATTACATGCATACATATCATAAGCTTCACGATAATTTACGGTTATCCAATATGCGTATAACTTGGCTGCTGCATAGGGACTACGTGGATAAAATGGTGTGGTTTCTTTTTGAGGAATTTCTTGAACTTTTCCATAAAGTTCTGATGTTGATGCCTGATAAAAACGTGTGTGCTTTTCCATCTTTAAAATGCGGATTGCCTCTAATAATCTAAGCGTTCCAACACCATCAGCATTAGCTGTATATTCAGGCGTCTCAAAACTTACAGCTACATGACTTTGCGCTGCCAAGTTATAAATTTCAGTAGGTCTAATTTCACTCATTAATCGAATAAGGTTTGTTGAATCTGTCATGTCACCATAATGAAGGTGCAATTGATCAGAAAGAGAATCAATACGACCTGTATTCGGCAGTGACGATCGACGTTGAAGTCCATGAACCTCATACCCTTTATTCAATAAAAGCTCTGCAAGGTAAGCTCCATCTTGCCCTGTTATACCGGTTATAAGAGCAACTTTATTAGATTCTTGGGACACGACTAGACTCCAATAAATGATGAGATTTAACGACTTGAGGAAGAACTGGAGAAAGAGGGTTATTCACTGCGCAAAAACATAATGTTTTTCCTTTGCTTTCTTCAAGTGCTACTTGAAACTCTTTTTTAGAATACACAATCATAGACTGTCCTTTGTTTAAGAAATTAAGGACAGAAGCAACAGTTACGATTCTATCGTTCTTGTTGATGTCGTTTGCTAACAAAGTCCATTCGTTAACTAACTCATTGGATGATTTTTTAAAAACCTCAAGAAAGCGAGAAATCTTAATATTAGGAGCAAGCAATGCTGAAGCCTCATCAACACGATCAGATGAAAGATGAAAATAAGGTGAGCCAGAAAGACTTCTGACAATAAGTGCTGTTTCCCCTTCTGCACAACCATAATTATTTTTGTAATCATTGGCAGCTATCTGAGAATAACTATTTCGCAAACATGAGGGGCCAATTAGAATAATTGCCATTAAAATCAAAGAGAGAATAACTGATGGGCATCGACAAATTCTTTGAGAAATTGCGTCCTCATCAAAACATCCTGCTTTTGATTCTTTGAAAAAACCAGAAAAAACGATCCCGGCAGCAGCGGCAATAAAAGGAAAAATTGTAACAAAAACTCGAACCTGTCCATCTTGCCAGATAACAGGAATGGACAACAAAGCTCCTGCAAAAACTGCCCACAGCAACCCTATTTTTTTGTCATTCTGACCAATTTTTCTTAAACGATTTAAACCTATAAATAGTCCACAAAAACCAATTACAGAAAAAAGCCCTTTTAAAGTGCGATTGCTTACTAAGCCTAATGAAAAAGATCGTCCTAATCCTTCAATAAACAGCCATAATCCCTTTAACAGCCCCAATACTAAGTTAAAGGGATTGCTCACAATAAGTTTAAAGGCTTCTTGATAGATAAACTGTGCACGATCCGATTGCGCACCGGGAACATTATGGACTATATAAACATAATTCCAAGATTTTCCTCCAGCAGCTAAACCGTAAAGAGTCTCTGAGAAATTTGCATGTGCAACACCGCTGCCCAACGGGTCTCCATATATTTTTAATAAGATAGAATTAAAAACAAATCCGAAAATAATAGAGAATGTAACTATCGCCATAGCTTTTAAATTTAATCGCTCTGAAGATCTAAAATGATATCCTCCCCAAAGAATTAAACAAGGTAGAATAAAAAATGGTCCTGCGCGTGTATTTAAAGCAATTGAAAAGATCAGTGCGCCAAAAGAAAATAGCCTGAGATTATTTAAAGCCGCTCCTTGCCATAAAATAGCAAAAGCTAAAGCTCCCCAAACAAACCCTAAAGACTCAGAAAGAGTGATTGCAAGATAGGGCGAAACCGCAAAGAACAAACCAAAAAAAACAACAATAGCCGCTATTTTTCCATGCGTTCGTAAAACTGCTAAAGACGCTAATCCGCAACAAATGCCGGCTAAAATGGTTTGAATTATCAAAGCTGCATAAAAATTAAGCCCTGTAATCCCTAAACGAAAAGCATAGAAAAGCGCATTAATAGGCCTTCGCATATTCCAGCCATTAAGGTGACCTACTTCTAAAAAATTATAAGCTCCTTCGTAATACCCATTCGCGTCACTATGAGGTATAATGCCGCCTATTGCTGAATATGCAGTCGGAAAACAATCACCAAGGGGGAAATAAGCCCAAGCATTCCAAAGAGGAACCATAAAAACAAGGCCTACCAAAAGCCACAGAAAAAATGGCCGAGAAATGCAAAGCTTCATCAATTAGAAAGCCTTTAGTTTACGGAAAGCAAAAACAACCATTTTCAATAAGAGCCAACCATGCTGAAAGCGAGAAATGTTTGTTGTGCCATAAGTTCTCGCTGCATACCGAACAGGTATTTCAACTACTTTTAGATTTAATTTTGCCGCACCAAAAATTAAATCAAAATCACCGAAAGGATCAAAGTCACCAAAATAATGACGGTTACGTGCAATTTCCAAATAATGTCTTTTATACAAAACCTTCGTACCACAAAGCGTATCAGTAAATCGTTGATTAAGCAGATAACTGAAAATCCAAGAAAATGCTTTATTCGCCAAGAAATTCAAAAACTGCATTGCCTGATTTTCCATCGGGTAAATAAGGCGTGTTCCATTAATAAACTCACCCTTTCCGCTAGCTAAAGCATGATAGAATTTTGGCATATCTTCTGGTGGAGTTGTCAAATCTCCATCTAAAATCATTAAAATATCATTTTTCGCCGCATCAAAACCACAACGAACAGCATCCCCCTTACCCTTGCCTGGTTGAACAAGAACTTTAATATCGTACTGAGGGTAAGCGGAAATCACTCGGTTAATTTCTGCAAGGGTATTATCCTTACTGTGCCCTTCTACGAATAAGATTTCTAAGTCATCACAAAATCTTGGCAGGCGCTGAATTGCAGCTTCAATGTTACCCTCTTCATTTCTGCAGGTGATTAACACTGTCGTAGATGGCATTTTTTTAGCCGGCTTTGGATCAGGCCTGGCAACAATATAATTACGCAGACATAAACGGCGAATTCCTGGCAAAGTCCCGATATAGCGGTTAATAAGCGTTCCTATTCCAAAAAAACTCTTTGGAACGAGTTGTCGCCATTCTCGTTTTATTGTTTCATAACCAGATAGATCTAATAGACCTATAATATCAGCCGTTGATAAAGAGTTTTGATTACCCGCTGCCAGCTGAGGCATCTTTTTTCCAGCTTTCTCTGCAAGCCTTAACAGAGGTTCCCAGCCTTTTGCGTAATAAGATATGATAATCCGTGTATCAGGAGTACAAAGAGAAAGTAGATTCGTAAGTGTTTGTTGGCAATCTTCAAGAAATCCTATCGTGTCCGAAAGCACAATAATATCAAAGGGTCCACTAAGTGACTCTACGAAGCTTTTATCTTCGATATCCCCTTGGTGAAACTTTAAATGAGGGAAACGTTTTTGTGAAATTTCCACCATTTTTGGACTAATATCAACACCAACACCAACGGAAGGCTCAAGAGCATTGAGGACATCTCCAGCACCACAGCCTAGATCAAGAACTCTTAGATTTTTCGGAGCTAAGAATTTCAAATACTCCCAATCTTGCTCATGAAAATATTTGTTTTTCTGAATCCAAGCTTCTCTAATTCCTGCTAACCCATTGTTAACATCGATAATTTTTTGCTTTCTTAAAGATTGTTCCATTAAATATTTCCAGTTCTAGTCACGCTCTTGTAACCAAGCCATTTGAATAGCTTCAAGAACTTTCTCATTGCTACGCAGAGGATCATCGATGAAACCTGGTAATTCTTGTACCCATTTCCATAAATCAGTAAAGCGAATACTTAAAATATCCACGTCTGGGTACTTTTCTTCCATCGCTATCGCAATATCGTAAGTATCTGTCCACTGAAGTGACATTTGGCTAGACCATCATGTTCCGCGTTGCAGAGGGAAGACGAACAACTAAACCATCTAGCTCGTCTGTGACAATAATCTGGCATCCCAAACGTGATGTGTGCGTTAAGCCAAAAGCTAAATCAAGCATGTCTTCTTCATCTTCAGTAGCTGTAGGCAATAGATCGTACCATTCAGAATCAACAACAACATGACAAGTTGAACAAGCTAAAGATCCTTCGCAAGCTCCCTCTAAATCAATATTATTTTGATGAGCGACTTCTAAAATTGATAGTCCAACTGGCGCATCAATCTCAATGTTTTTCCCCTCAGGGTTTATAAAATTTATTTTTGGCATAATACTCTCTTTGTTGTTAGTAATTACTTAGCTCTTTTTTGAGATCCTGGTGTCTAGCACCAGGATGACAATGCAGGAGGTGTCATCCTATGACCAAACTTTTATGTCATCCTTAACCCCGCAGTGTCATCCTAGTGCTTGACACTAGGATCTCATACATCGGATTGGCTCTTATCACACTTATGCAGGATCTCTAACAAAACTTAATAGCTACAATCATTCTTAAATAGTTTTACCAACTAATTGCTGATAAATGGAAGAGTTTAATCTCATTGCAGCAAAATTTTGACTATTCTCAGATAGTTTTTTAGACGCTAATTCAATTTGATCGCGATCGTTCGTTTTCACTGTTTCTTTTAACACTTCCAGCTCTTGCCGTAAAACAGCAATTTCTTCCAGTTTTAGTAAATGGCTGTCAACTTTAAGAGCAGACTCGAGGGACATTATTAATCCTTCTGCCTCAACTCTAGCTTCAACTAGCAAACGCTGTTGCATATCCGCCGCACCTTGTTCTGAGTTATCCTTCAGCATTCTGATTAAATCATCCTCGGTAAGACCATAAGAAGGCTTAACCTCAACTTTTTGAGAAATACCTGTCATCTTTTCTTGCGCTGATACTGTTAATAAGCCATCCGCATCAACAGCAAACATAATTTCAACACGCGCAGCGCCCGCTACCATAGAAGGAATGCCAGATAGAATAAACTCACCTAGGGATCGGCAATGATCAACAAGCTCTCTCTCTCCCTGTAACACATGAATTTTAAGAGCTGTTTGTCCCTCTTGATAGGTTGTAAATTCTTGCGCCAAAGTAATTGGGATTGGTGTATTGCGCGGAATAATTTTTTCCACAATTCCACCCATGGTTTCAATTCCTAAAGACAGCGGGATAACATCCAACAAAAGGGTATTCGACCCTCTCGTTAGCCCATCAGCTTGCAAAGCAGCGCCTAACGCTACAATCTCATCTGGATTCATATCAGTTAAAGGATCAGTCTTAAAAAACTCTGCAACATGAGCACGAACAAGTGGCATCCGCGTTGAACCACCAACCATGACAACACCTTTAATCTCATCTGGCCCTAAATTTGCATCGAGAAGAACTTGACTACAAATCTGAGTAGTTTTCTCAATCAAAGAAAGGCTTAGATTTTCAAGAGTTTGGAGATCTAAATGCAACTTTCCATCTGACCAAGTCTCATGATTTGACAAAGCTTCTTTAGCTTGTCGAGCGATCAATTGATGCTGCCTCCAGTTTTCTGAAGGACCAAACCAATGATTTACAATTTTCTCATCAATATCATCACCGCCAAGGTTAGTATCACCACCCGTTGCCAGAACTTGGAACACACCATGAGTCAATTTTAATAAGGAAATATCAAACGTACCGCCACCAAAATCATAAATGGCGTAAATACCTTCTATTCCTTGATCAAGGCCATAAGCCAATGCTGCTGCCGTTGGTTCATTGATCAATCTTAAAACCGTTAAGCCAGCGATTTTAGCAGCATCTTTTGTTGCCTGACGCGCCGTATCATCAAAATAAGCCGGCACAGTAATAACGGCATGCGTAACAGATTGTCCCAAAGATTGTTCTGCTTGTGCTTTTAAAAAGGTTAAAATATCAGCAGATATCTCAACTGGAGTTTTATCTTGATAGACAGGTTTTGAAGGAGTTGCCATAAATCGTTTAACTGAGCTGATAGCGCTTTTTGGATCCTGCTTTAATTGATCCAAGGCATCAACACCAACCGTTATTCCTTCATTATAAGAAACCACAGAAGGGATTAAACTAACCCCATTTCGCGTTTTAATAACTATAGGTTGTCCGTTTTCTGAATAAGCGACCACAGAGTTTGTCGTTCCTAAATCAATCCCAATTGCCTTATGCACATCCTCAGCATGAGGGAGAGACGTCATTCCTGGCTCAGTTAATTGTAAAAGCATTATAAGGGCACTCTAATTTAGTGAGGATTGTCTTTGAGGTGTTTTTATTTCATCTTGGATTTTTGATAAATAGCTAAGACGTAAATATAATTTCATAAGTTCCTTTGAATCCTGTTGAGTCCAAGCAGTTGAAAATTGCTTGCACGCCTCATTAAATCGTTCCTTAATAACTTGATGAAAACTATTTAACTCACTCCTACCTTGAAGCGCTTCTAATTCTTCTCGCAACTCCATGATTTCCATTAAAGCCTCTGGATCTTGTACATCTGATTCACCAGACGCAGAGATATTCGCGATAGACAAAAGCGTCTCTGCCCGTTTTAAAGGATGCTTTAAGTTTTTGTAGGCTTGATTAATCTCAGCTGCCTTTGTTTGAGCAAGCTGTTTCTCTTTTTCTATTTTTAAAACAAAACGATCTGGATGAAGTGTTGATTGCAGAAAAAAATAATTCCTATCTAAAATCTCTAAATCTAAATCAAACGTGGGCTCCAGATTAAACAAAAAAAACAAGTTAGACATGGAAGGATTTGCCACACCCACAGCGTCCTTTTTCATTAGGATTTGTAAATACAAAACCTGACTGCATCTTATCCTCGACGAAATCCATTTCGGTTCCAAGAATGAACATAATTGCTTTGGGATCGATCATAACGGTAATGCCCTCGTGCTCAACCAACTCATCATAAGGATTTTTCTCATCCGCATATTCAAACGTATAGGACATTCCTGAACACCCCTTGGTGCGAATGCCGATTCGAATTCCAGCTGATGGTTTTCCGCGTTGATCAAGCAATATCTTAATACGCTCAACAGCAGCCTGAGTCATTGTTAAAGGGGCATTCATCATTTAGTTCCTAAGCTGCTTTTTGCTTCAAGCGATAATCCTGTATTGCCGCTTTGATAGCATCTTCCGCTAGAATCGAACAATGAATTTTAACAGGAGGGAGTGCTAGGTGAGTCGCGATCTCAGTATTTCGAATTTGCTGCGCCTCGTCCAAACTTTTTCCCTTAACCCACTCTGTTACCAAAGAGGACGAAGCAATTGCAGAACCACAACCGAAAGTTTTAAATTTAGCATCAAGAATAATACCATCATCACTAACTTGAATTTGAAGCTTCATAACATCACCGCACGCTGGCGCGCCAACCAATCCAGTTCCAACGTTATCTGCATTTTTATCAAGCGCCCCTACATTACGAGGATTCTCATAATGATCAACTAATTTAGTACTGTAAGCCATAATTATTTATCCCTCTTAATATTAATGTGCTGCCCATTGAATTGATTTCAGATCAATTCCTTCTTGTGCCATTTCCCAAAGTGGACTCATCTCTCTTAAACGCTCCACTGCCGCCACCATTTTCTCTATCGTTTGATCGACTTCATCTATTGTTGTAAATCTTCCCAGACCAAACCGAATCGATGTATGGGCAAGCTCAATCTCAACCCCAAGTGCCCGCAAAACATAAGATGGTTCAAGAGATGAAGATGTGCATGCTGAACCAGAAGAAACTGATAATTCTTTAATCCCCATCATCAATCCTTCTCCCTCAACATAAGCAAAGCTCAAGTTAAGATTGCCAGGAACACGTTGATCTTTATCTCCATTTAAGAAAACATCTGGCAAACGTTGCATAATTCCTTGATACAAACGATCCCTAAGTGCGCTTAGCTTAATGTTCTCATCGACCATTTCTTTTTGAGCAATTTCACAAGCCTCCCCAAGTCCAACGCACAAAGGTGTTGGCAATGTTCCTGAACGCATTCCTCGTTCTTGGCCGCCGCCATTAATAATCGCTTGCAATCGAACTCTTGGTTTGCGCCTAACGAATAACGCACCAATTCCCTTTGGACCATAAATTTTATGCCCAGAAATGCTCAATAAATCAATGTTCATTTCATTAACATCAATCGCGATTTTTCCGATAGCTTGCGCAGCATCTGTATGGAAAAATACACCTTTTTCCCGGCAAATTTTTCCGATTTCTTTTAACGGCTGGATGACCCCAATTTCATTATTCACCGCCATAATTGAAACCAAAATCGTCTGATCCGTAATTGAGTCCTGCAGCAGATTTAAATCAATAATACCATTTTGTTGCACGGGTAAGTAGGTTATCCGAAACCCTTGTTGCTCCAGATGACGACAACTATCTAACACGCATTTATGTTCCGTAACGCACGTAATGATATGCTTTTTACGATCTTGATAAAACTGCGCCACACCTTTGATCGCAAGGTTATTAGACTCTGTTGCACCGCTGGTAAAAACGATCTCTCTTTCATCAGCACCAATAATATTTGCAACTTGTAAGCGCGCTTTATCTACTGCTGACTCTGCAAGCCAACCATGCGGGTGACTGCGAGAATGCGGATTCCCAAAAATCTCCGTAAAATAAGGCAACATCTTATCAAGCACTCTCGGATCACATGGAGTTGTTGCTTGATAATCTAAATAGATCTGTTGTGTCATTTCAGGTGTTGGCATAAATCCCCTCTTGCGTAGATTTTAAAAGGCGCTGTGGAGCGCATCTACTATAAATTTGTTTCCACATATCAATCATTGTTTCTATTTCAAAGGACCGCGTTTGCCATCCCAAACTTACGCGAATCGCAGAATTTGTCTTTGATGACGGCAATCCCATTGCCTGTAAAATTCGAGACGTTTTTACTTTACCCGAAGAACATGCAGACCCTGCACTAACAGCAATTCCACTTAAATCAAAATTCATTAATTGAACATCACTTTTAACGCCTGGCATTGTTAAATTAGAAGTGTTTGGCAGCCTTGGAATATTCTTACCAAAAACATCAACATCCAAGCAAAAAGCTTGAATTTCATCCTCGAATCGATCTCGAAGCAAGCGAATTTCATCCCATGGGTCCTTCAAACATTCTTTCAAGGCTGCTTCAAATCCCATAATTCCTAAAATATTCTCTGTTCCTCCACGGTTAGATCTCTCCTGCCCGCCACCAATAATTTGAGCTTTTAGAGCAAGATTTGGAGAAACAATAAGCGCCCCAACGCCAGCCGGCCCGCCAATTTTATGGCTAGAAATTGACAACATATCAAAAGAAATTTGAGACCAGTCAAGTTTCAGTTTTCCAACCGCTTGCGTTGCATCACAATGAAAAAACGCCTGATGCTTTTTTACTAAAGCTGCAATCTCTGAAATGGGCTGAATAACTCCTGTTTCATTATTAGCAGCCATAACAGACACCAAAACTTTTTCATCATGATGACTCTGCAACAAAGACTCAAGTTTTTCTAAGCTGACAACTCCATCTTCATCAACAGGGCAGCTGAGAGCATCACTACAGACTTGATGAATAGAATCATGCTCAACCGCAGAAATAATCTTTATTCCGTCAAATCCTTTTAAGGCCAAGTTATTGGCTTCTGTCGCTCCGCTGGTAAAAACAATCTGCTTTGGTTCTGCACTGAAGAAATCAGCGATAGTATGACGAGCCGACTCCAGATGCTGGCGAACCTTTCTGCCCCAGGCATGCACTGAAGATGGATTCCCTGTCATATCCATAGCCTTAATCATAGCCACCTTAGCCTCTAATCGAAGAGGCGTTGTCGCATTATAATCAAGATAAATTTTTGACATAATTATAACGACCTTGAAATTTTTGAAAGCCCTGCATCTTGAGGCATCATCCAAAAACGCCCCATTCCCATCACTCGCTGATTACAAACATCAGCCAAGGTGACTCTCGCTAAAAAAAGCTGAACAACAGCACCAAGTTCATCCCAAAGATCATGCGTCATACACCGACCACCGCCTGGCTGACATCCTACTGGCGATCCATTTTCACAGCGGGTTGCCTTCAAAGACGTATCAACAGCTGTAATAATATCAAGAATACGTATTTCTTCAGGCGTGCGAACTAAATTATAGCCTCCAGCAGCGCCTCTTGAGCTTTTCACTAAATTCGCTTTACGGAGCTTTAAAAATAATTGTTCCAAATATGCAAGAGGAAGGTTCTGGCGTTCTGCAATTGTTGTTAAAGCTACGGGGTGACCACTCGACAATATATTTTGAGAAATATCAGCCATGGCCATTACAGCGTATCTTGCTTTTGTTGTTAGCCGCATATTTACTCACTTTATATTTATATAGCTCTTAGAACAATGTCGTGCTATTCTCCCAGGAAGCCTTGAAAAAGAGGCTTACAAAGCTATTTTTCTTAAGGTTAATGAAAATTAATCTATCCCGACTAATCTAGTCAAGTATTATTTAGGGAACATCAAAAGAAAGAGGCAAATTGCAGGGATTTATTCCTACAATTTTAGTCGGAATTAATGGGTAGGAAAGGATAAAGAATGCCAGAGGTAATTTTTAACGGAGCTGCAGGTCGAATTGAAGGTCGCTATCATCAGAGCAAGCAACCTAACGCACCGATTGCTTTAGTTCTACATCCCTACCCACCTCATGGTGGCACAATGAATAATAAAATTGTTTATGCTATTTACCGCTCTTTTATCGACAGAGGATTTAGCGCTTTGCGTTTTAACTTCCGAGGCGTTGGACGTTCAGAAGGAGTTTTCGGTGATGGCGAGGGGGAACTGAGTGATGCAGCATCAGCTTTAGACTGGCTACAATCCTTTAACCCAAATGTGAACTCATATTGGGTGGCTGGATTTTCTTTTGGCGCCTGGATTGCCATGCAGCTTCTTATGAGGCGCCCTGAACTTGCTGGTTTCATTTCTGTAAGCCCTCCAGCTGATCGTTATGACTTTAACTTTCTTGCCCCCTGCCCTGTTTCAGGACAGATCATTCAAGGTAACCAAGATAAAACTGTTTCACACACCTCTGTAGGCAACCTAGTTACAAAATTACGCAACCAACGCGGTATTAAAATTGATTATGAAGTTATAGACGGAGCGGATCATTTCTACAAAGATCAGCTTCCAATTCTTTGCCGTCACATAGACAATTACCTAGAAACCAATACGTCCCACCTCTCAAGACCTATTGCTGTTTAAATAAGCACTTCGCTGAGATCCTGGATGGCCCCATGGCGTCACCAGGATCTCAAACAACTTAGTGTGAAAAACATCGCACCTTAAAACACATAAGTCATAGACTCAGGATTTAACTTAATAACGCTCGTTTTAATCTCACCTTCTTTAGAAAGCTTACTTAAGATAGGTAAGAAATTTGGATGAATTTTAATAGGTTCTTTATCAGGGCTTTCTGAACCATCTTTAATAAGATACCCTTTTGCCGTTAAAATAGTTCCATTTACCATATCGATTTCAGATAGTTTGACAAATCGGCACCAAGAAATTTCTTGTTCTTCAAGCTTAATGTTAGCCACATCATTATCCGTTATGGGATGAATAAAAATGAAACTAGACAAACTAACGGGTTGCTTCTCCCCGCGATTAATCTTATGAAGAACCCCAATCAATTGCAGTTGGCTTGGGTCAATTGTTAAATTGATTTCTTCCTTGCATTCTCGAATTGCTGCAGCCTCTACAGTCTCACCGCGATCAAGATAACCGCCTGGAGGTATCAAAACAGTTTTATCAACGTCCTTAGTTAACAAAACTTCCTTTTCCCCATTGTGCGTTCGAAAGAAAATTACATTTGTTGCTAAAGATGTTGTATCTGGCTCAGGGACTTTCCTGCCATTTTTAAAAATCCATTCAATTTTTCTCTGTGAATTATCAACGTGATACATATCAAATTGAAAAACCTTCATAACTTTCAATAATGCCGAATGATTTTTATCAACAGATAAGGAAATAATAATTGGCTTCAAATAATGATGTTGTTGCACGTGATGAATAAACTGTTCAAACTTCTTCGTGAAATTAGAAACACTCTCAAGAGTATCTCCATTAACAACAAATTTTCCATAGGCATCACGATCGACAGGGATTGTTAAAATACTATCAGGCTGTTTTTCTGGGTTTATTGCACAAGAAATCAGTACAATTCCAAAAAGAAACAGAGAAAATAATCTTAATACCCTTTTACAAGACACTAAAACACTCTATTTCTACATCACCGAAGGATGAGTGGGAACATGTTTTGGATGAGTAATAACATTAATGTCTTCCTCTTCAGCATGCCATTCAATCGGCTGTGGCATTTTTACCAACGTAACCTTTAAAACATCATCTATGGTTATCATTGGAATAATTTTCAAACCAGATTTAACATTCTCAGGAATTTCTGCCAGATCTTTTTCATTATCAAGAGGGATGAGAACTGTTTTAATTCCACCTCGATGCGCTGCCAATAGCTTTTCTTTTAAACCACCAATTTGAAGAATTCTGCCACGCAGGGTAATTTCCCCTGTCATCGCAACATCTTTTCTAACAGCTATACCAGTTAGCGCTGAAACGATCGATACACACATTGCAACACCTGCAGAAGGGCCATCTTTTGGAGTCGCTCCCTCTGGAACATGAATGTGAATATCGCGTTTTTCAAACAAGGTTGGATTAATTCCAAATTGCAAAGCTCTCGTTCGAACATAACTCAGAGCAGCCTGAATTGATTCCTGCATTACATCACCTAACTTACCGGTGATCATTGTCTTGCCTTTACCCGGCAACACAACAGCTTCGATGGAGAGTAATTCACCACCAACTTCTGTCCATGCCAAACCAGTTACGACACCAACAATATCTTCTTCTGATGCCTGACCATAATGATAACGAGGAATACCAGCATAGTCTTTTAAGTTTTCTATTGTAATGTGCACATATTTTGAGCCAGTTAACAAAATCTCTTTGATTGCTTTACGAGCAAGCTTAGCAACTTCACGTTCAAGATTTCTAACACCCGCTTCGCGTGTATAGGTGCGAATAATCATGCGAAGAACTTCATCATCAATTGTAATTTCTTCCGGTTTAAGACCATGCATCTCAAGCTGCTTAGACAACAAATGATTCTTAGCAATCTCTAGCTTTTCATCTTCTGTATAGCCTGGAAGACGAATAATCTCCATACGATCCAATAAAGGTTGCGGCATATTCAAAGTATTCGCTGTCGTAACGAACATCACATCAGAAAGATCATAATCAACTTCAAGATAGTGATCATTAAAGGTTGCGTTCTGCTCCGGATCCAAAACCTCTAAAAGGGCTGAAGATGGATCGCCGCGCCAGTCGCTTCCAAGTTTATCAATTTCATCAAGCAAGAATAATGGATTAGATGTTTTTGCTTTGCGCATGCCTTGGATAATTTTTCCAGGCATTGAACCAATATATGTGCGTCTATGTCCACGAACCTCTGCTTCATCACGCACGCCACCTAAGGAAATACGAACGAAATTACGGCCTGTAGCCTGCGCAATCGATTTTCCAAGTGATGTTTTACCCACACCTGGAGGACCAACTAAGCAAAGAATTTGCCCTTTAACTTTACCAACTCGTGATTGAACAGCAATATACTCTAATATCCGTTCTTTAACTTTTTCCAAGCCATAATGATCGTTATTTAGAATTCCTTCAGCCTGACTTAGGTCGCGCTTAACTTTACTGCGATGTTGCCAAGGAATGCTGATAATCCAATCCAAATAATTACGAACTACTGTAGCTTCAGCCGAAGCTTGATTCATTGTCCGTAATTTCTTAACTTCTGCATTTGCTTTTGCACGAACTTCTTTGGTTAGCTTTAGTTTTTTAAGTTTTTCTTCAATTTCTGAAACTTCATCACGACCATCTTCACCTTCTCCAAGTTCTTTATGAATCGCTTTTAATTGCTCGTTCAGATAATATTCTCTTTGAGTCTTTTCCATTTGTCGTTTTACGCGCGTACGAATGCGCTTCTCAACTTGCAAGACACTGCTTTCACTTTCTATAAACGCTAAAATCTTTTCTAGACGCTTGGTTGTATCTATAGTTTCTAGCAATTCCTGTTTTTCAGAAATTTTTAAAGTAAAATAAGAGGAGATTGTATCAGCAAGCTTACCTGGATCACTAAGTTGATTGATAGTAACTAATACATCTGGAGGGATTTTTCTATTTAGTTTGATGTACTGTTCAAATTGAGCAACAACAGTTCTAACCATTGCTTCAATCTCAATTTCGTCAGGTGTAACTTCTTCAATTTCCTCTGCATCTGCCTGGAAATAGTGGCTGTCTTCATAATAATGCAGGATACGAACACGCTTCACTCCCTCAACTAATACCTTAACAGTACCGTCAGGTAGTTTGAGTAGTTGGAGAATAGTTCCTAAAGTCCCAAGTGTGTAGAGATCCTGTTTATCAGGATCATCTTGCGTAGAACTTTTCTGAGTCACAAGAATAATATGCTTCTGATCCCCACGCATTACATCTTCAAGGGCAGAAACAGATTTCTCGCGCCCGACAAACAAAGGAACGATCATATGAGGAAATACCACAATATCGCGCAATGGCAGCACTGGGTATCTTTTTCCTGTTTTTAAAGTCAGCATTTTTTTAATCTCCACCCTTTATTTTTAGCACATCCAGACAAGAATTCAAAGAATTGGTTCTTAGGAAAGCAGATACTCAGTATTTTTTTGAGATCCTGCATCAGTGACTCGTTACCCAAGCTAAAGCTTGGAACTCGCCTGCTGTCAGGATGACAGCTGTGGAAGCAGTGTTTCTGCCTTTTATGAAGTTATCCTCCCCCTCCGTTCGTCATATCTTGGAAAGTCGGTTGACTCCAAGCTTATCTTGGATAATGAAGCTACTTATGTAGTCTTACTGAGTAGTTCATAAATATTAGAGGGGCTTCTCAGAGGTTTTGAAATCCTGGGGCCTAGCATCCAGGATTTCAAGCAAAGAATACTTCTTTACCCTGCAGAAGAAACCGCTTCAGCAGGTTTCTGAACGACAATTTTCAAAGGGGGTTGCTGGCTATCAACAGTTTCTTTGTTGATGATAACTTCTTCAAACTTTTCACGGTAGGAAGGAAGCTCAAACATGGTATCGAGTAGAATTGTCTCCATAATAGAGCGTAAACCTCTTGCCCCTGTCTTTCTTCCAATTGCTTTTAACGCAATCGCCTTTAGAGCCTCTTCTGTGAAGCTTAAATTAACATCTTCCATCTCAAAAAGTCGTTTGTATTGCTTAACTAACGCATTTTTTGGTTTACTTAAAATATCAACTAGCGCTGCTTCATCTAGGTCAACAAGTGTTGCAATAACTGGTAAACGGCCGATAAACTCAGGAATTAAACCAAATTTCAATAGATCTTCTGGTTCAACTTCACGAAGGATATCACCCATCATCCGATCTTCAGGAGCACGAACATCAGCACCAAAGCCAATACCAACGCCACGTCCTCTAGCAGAAATTATTTTTTCTAAACCAGCGAAAGCTCCACCGCAGATAAAGAGGATGTTGGTTGTATCAACTTGCAAGAACTCTTGCTGTGGATGCTTGCGCCCACCTTGTGGAGGAACAGATGCAATCGTACCTTCCATGATTTTCAAAAGAGCCTGCTGTACACCCTCTCCTGAAACGTCTCGTGTAATAGATGGATTGTCGGATTTACGAGAAATTTTATCAACTTCATCGATATAAACAATACCTCTTTGAGCGCGCTCAACATTGTAATCAGCAGCCTGTAAAAGTTTTAAGATGATATTCTCAACATCCTCACCAACATAACCAGCTTCTGTTAACGTTGTCGCATCAGCCATAGTAAACGGCACGTCAATAATTCGCGCCAATGTCTGAGCAAGTAAAGTTTTGCCGCTACCTGTTGGTCCAACCAACAAGATATTTGATTTTGCAATTTCTATCTCAGACGCTTTTGCATGTGATAATCGCTTATAATGGTTATGCACCGCGACAGATAAAACACGCTTCGCGTGTGATTGTCCAATGACATAATCATCTAATACTGTGCAAATTTCTGATGGAGGAGGAACACCTTCTTGCGTTGATATGCGCGCAGGTTGATTCTCTTCACGAATGATATCAGTACAAAGCTCAACACACTCATCGCATATAAAAACTGTAGGTCCTGCAATTAATTTGCGAACCTCATGCTGGCTCTTGCCGCAAAATGTGCAGTGCAAGGTATTTTTTGTGTCGTTGCCACTATTTTTACTCATTGATATCTCCGCTTTTTAATCACTTCGGCGTACACAAAGTTTGTTTCATCTTTGAGTCGAACTGGTCCGCCACCCTAATTTAATTATGGGCTGCCAAATATCAACAAAAAGTTAATTTTTAAACTTTCTCGACCTTAGTTGTAGATTTATCTTCACTAAGATCTAAGGCTTTTGGACGGTGGGTGACAACTTCATCAATTAAACCAAATTCTTTAGCATCAACGGGAGACATAAACCGATCACGCTCTAGTGCTAATTCTATTTCATTTAATGTTCTGCCGGTTTGTGACACATAAATCTCGTTGATACGCTGTCTCAAGTTCAAGATTTCTTTAGCTTGAATTTCAATATCAGTTGCTTGCCCTTGAGCTCCGCCTGATGGCTGATGAACCATAATCCGAGAATTCGTCAAAGAATAACGCTTACCTTTTGTTCCTCCAGCTAAAAGCAGTGACCCCATTGAACAAGCTTGTCCAAAACAAAGAGTCGCCACATCACAGCGAATGTAGTTCATTGTATCAAAGATAGAGAGACCAGCAGTTACAACTCCACCTGGAGAGTTAATATACATAGCAATATCTTTATTTGGATTTTCTGACTCTAAAAAAAGCAATTGAGCGCATATAAGTGATGCCATCTCATCATGAACTGGTCCAACAACAAATATTATTCTTTCTTTTAAAAGACGTGAATAAATATCATAAGAACGCTCGCCCCGGCTTGTTTGCTCAACAACCATAGGAACTAAAGTATTAAATGGACCATTAAATTGTGTCATGCAGTTTTGCCTTTCGCAGCTGTTTTCTTAGGAGAAGCTTTCTTCGGAGCTGATTCTTCTGAACTCTCCGTTTCTATTTTCTTAGAAGCTGCTTTTTTAGGCTTAGCTACAGTCTCGTCCTCATCACCATCAATGCCAGGTAAGATTCCTTTAAGCTTCGCCTTCAAAGCATCAATAGAAACTTTTACTTCCTTGTTCTCAATCTTGCTCAAAATAAAATCAACGACTTTATCTTCCAAAGCTGTTGCTGATAGCTGTTTCAAAGCAGATGGATTTTTTTGATAATAATCCACAACCTGTTTTGCTTGCTCACGATAACGTAAAGATTCTTGTAGAACGAGAGATCTTAATTCTTCTTCAGTCAAACTAATATTGTGAATTTTTGCGACTTCAGAAATTAAAAGACCCAAGCGAACACGTCTTTCAGCAATCGCTTGATATTCTACTCGCAGCTCATCTTCGTTTTTATCGCCATCATCTTCAAAATTGCCTTTAGCTTTTGCGTCAGCTATTTCATCCTGCAATCTTTGCCAAATTGTCGTGAACTCTCCCTCAGTCATTGCTTTTGGAAGATCAAAAGTATACTGGCTTGCTAAAGAATCAAGAAGATGACGTTTTTGATAAATTCTCGCCATCTTATTATTATCAGACTCAATAGCTTCACGAACCTTTAGACGGAATTCAGCTAGATCCTTACACTCAAATTCTTTTGCAAGCTCGTCACCAATAGTAAAGATAATCTGCTCTTGCATTCCTGTAGCGCTGATTGCCCAAGTAACTTTTTTGCCTGCAAATAGTTTATCGCCGAAATCAGCAGGAAAATCTTGATCAATCTCCTTAGAGTCGCCTACTTTCATGCCGACAAGAGCTTTTTCAATCTCTGGGAAAACAAATTTTTCCCCGTCCGCAACGACCGTCAGATTCATACTATTAAAGCCACCGATGATTTCACCATGACTTTTAGCAGTCAATTGGAAAGACACGAGGTCTCCTTTGCGAGCAGCACGTGGCTTTTCAATATCTTTGTATTTTTTATGCTCAGCAACTATGTCTTCAAGTGCTGCATCAACTTCTTTCTCGCTGACTTCAACAATGAGTTTTTCAAGCTTTATCTTTTTGAAATCAAGCAATTCAATTTCTGGTAGAATTTCTAAAGCTAAATCGTAAACTAAATCTTTGCCCTCTTCGAAAGAGTGCACGTTATAAACAGGTTGCCCAGCTTGGCGGATTTTTTTTTCACTAATCAAGGACTGATAAGCCTCATTAATCGCTGCCTCAACAGCTTCTTGAGTAACTTGTTGTCCGTAACGTTGCTTAATCATCGCCAAAGGCACTTTACCTGGTCTAAACCCAGGAAGTTTCATTTTCTTTGCAGTGTGAGCTAAAGAGTCATTAATTTTCTTATTAATATCATCTGCTGGTATTGTAATTTTGTATTCACGCCTTAAACCATCAGAAACCGTTTGCTGAACCTGCATCAAACCATACTACCTTTAAGATTTTAATTTCATAAACCATATAATGGTACGGGCGAAGGGACTTGAACCCCCACGTCTTGCGACACCAGAACCTAAATCTGGCGTGTCTACCAGTTCCACCACGCCCGCATACCGTAGCTACTATGAATCATATTTTCATAGTTAACCACCCATTATTTTCAATCCATACCAAAATAAGTATGACCTTATCAAGCCCCCTAGTGATCTTAGAGGCATTTTCCTTACATTTTTTATAATAAAAATATTTTTTGGCCTCAAATTCCCTGTTAAAGATCCCCGATCAAGCTCGAGGAACTACGCTCTACTCTTCATGTCTTCCCCGGGTTTAACTCAGGAATCTCATGAAAAACCTTAAGCAGCTGTAAATATTTTTCTCTCTTTTTTAATTTTTCCCATATTAATTTCTAACAAAGTCATATCGCGTATGGCCTGACACATTATTTCATAAGGAATAAAACCTTATGGGCATTATTTTTTGTTTACTTTTATAAAATTATAGATAAATTATTAGATATAACTAAAATGCATAACTGAAATGCATAATACGCAATCAACTTTGTGCCTCTCTCAATTAAGTACCCTGAGAGAGGTATAATCTCATAGTCGGAGATTCACATGACCACAAAAAGACAAACCTGGACCCAAGAGGAAATTAACTTACTCACAATATTTTACTTAAAAGGGGATCGTTTAAAAAATATCGCCAAAAATCTAAATCGCTCCCCTACATCAATTAACAAAACACTAAACCGATTTAATATTCGCAAAGCAAAAATCCACAGCAACTCAAACGTAACACCTCAAAAACCTATTAAAGAATCAAGACCTAGTCATAAAAAGGAACCTGTCGAGTCCTGGGTTAGCTTTCATAAAGTCTTGCACTGGTTAGAGATGAATCAAATTCACGTTATAAAAAATGCAAGATTTATTGGTGAAGATTTGATGAATCAAAGAGTTTATTCGCTGCAGGGTAAAAGTGTAACGCCAGCTCAAGTTTTAATATTTGCCAATCAATTGCGGGCTGATCGCGGGAAGGAGATATTTCTAGTAGAAGAGGTAACTGCATAATGATCACATCACTTAAAAAAACACCCATCTTTTCTCTCACACGATCCAAGCGAGGACGACCGAGAATTGAAAAGCTAGCGCTTGATAAAGGCACACCTGAACGACAACAAAGGCGTTACGCTTACCTTCAAACATTTACCAATCTTGATTTTAAAAATGAATCGCCCCTTATATTTGCGGCTGAATCTGGATCACAGCTTCATCAATTAAAACTAGAAAATAAAATTACTGAGGAACAATTTCAAGCCGGCATTGCTTATGGGAAGCTCGTATTTCGCGCTTATCAAAGCATGGGCATTCCCTGGAAAATTAGTAGCATAGCAAGACGCTGGCTTGAAGAAGACAGTTTCAAATCTTTTGAAAGCAAACACATTGAAAGAAAATGGAGGGTTTTATGTGATCATTTGCGATCTCACTATGGACCTCGTGTAAAAAACACCCTAGACAAATTGATATTCATTCCACATGAAAAAGACGAATTAATAAGGCAAAATGGATACCTCATTAGATATGCCTTAACTTGTCTTATGAGTGCATGGGAAAAATAAATTTCGATAGCAACTATACCTGTTATGAATGAAGATATATGCCCTTTCGGAAGGCTAACCCAAGTCAAACCCGGGGATCTTTACAGGGGAAGATAAATAGTTGTTAATTGTTGTTGAATTGCCGCATCTGACTGTGTAATGATTCTCGCTAATCCCCTCTTAAATAAAGATATATTAAGAGGGTGTAAACGAGCGGATGGATTTAATCATGAAACCGAAACACATTCTTTTCGCACTCTTGGTCGCCGTCATTTGGGGTTTCAATTTTGTTACCATCAAAACCGCGTTGAATGAAGTTCCCCCTCTCCTTCTCGCAACAATTCGGTTTGTACTCGCCAGTTTTCCTTTAGTTTTTTTCATTAAAAAACCAGCAACGTCTTGGGCAATGATATTTGGCATTGGCATTTCGTTGGGCGTTTTTAAGTTTTCTTTGCTATTTTGCGGGATTCATATTGGTGTAACTCCCGGGATTGCTTCCTTAGCTTTGCAAATGAATGTTTTGTTTACTGTTGTGCTCTCCACTCTTTTATTAAAAACGAATCTCAATTTTAATCAGATTTTGGGAATGTTAATTTCATTTGGAGGAATCTTCATCATTGGGACAGATATCCAAGAAAGCTCAACATTTATCGGATTTATCATGATTGTTTCAGCAGCATTCTCTTGGGCAGTTTCCAATATTTTGTTCAAAAAAACAGGGGCTGTCGATATGTTCGCTCTTGTTGTGTGGACGAGCCTTATTCCCCCTATTCCGTTATTCATTTTATCTTATATTTTTGAGGGACCAACTGTCATTCTAAGCTCTCTTCAAAACATAAGTTGGATTGGCTGCCTGTGTATTTTATTTATTACGGGAGTTGCAACTTTAGTTGGCTCCACTTTATGGGGTAAATTGCTACAATCTTATGATGCTTCAATTGTGGCCCCTTTTTCCCTGCTGATTCCTATTTTTGGCATTTCATCCTCTTGGTTAGTTCTAGGCGAACAATTAACAAGCACAACAACGATTGCCAGCATTGTCGTCTTTATTGGACTTCTCATCAATCAATGGCAACCAAAGGCACAACAAAAAGACGAAGTATTTGATCTTAAAAAAGCAGCTTAATCACTTTCTTTCAGCTCAAATGAAAATGCACAGAACAACGCCATAAGACCAAAACCAAGCAACCCTAATGACAATCCCTCAAACCCAAAACGTTGACCAATAATAACACAGGCATAGGCAGTGATTACGTACATAAATGTGCGCGAGAGAGCGAAGGCAAGCGCCGTCTGTGTATAGCGTCCAATGACAGGGAAAGACCGGATAAACAGAGCATGAGCTGGCTTCGCATCTCCACCCAACACTCCCCCTAAAACACATTGAATCATTAAAATATGAAAAGGTGTTGTTGAGTTACGAAACAAAAAAGGCAGAAAAAGAACAAAGCATACAAAGGTAATTTCTCGCACTCGCAAGAGAATAAGAGGATGGAATTTAATGGCTAAGCGAGCAAAAATATAAGTCGACACCATCTGCACAAAAGCAACATACAAATTATTTGTAATGACTTGAGATGGCGTAAATCCAAAATGAGTTCTTAAATAATCCCCCATATAGATAAAGCAGAAATAAAAACACAAAGGGTATATACACTCAAGCCCCACATAACAGAGAAAGTTTTTTCGATTTTTAGTAAAGACACGCACAAGATCAACGAGTTTTTTTGCGCCTTTTTTCTTTCTTTTCTCTTTAATAAACTCGGGTGTTTCTCTAAGCTTCGTTCGCGCAATAGAACCTATCACTGCAATTGCTGAACCAAAATAAAAGGCTGTTCTCCAGCCCTCTTCACTATCAATAATAATAAAAAGACTGCCGATCAACAAAGCAAAAAATGCCCCGAATTCCGCCGAAAAATTTACCAAGGTTGTATAAAAATACGAATAAGGAGCGGTTGTAATTTCTGTGATGTATATCCTCGCCCCTGTAACCTCTCCAACAGAGGAAAATCCTTGCAATAAGCGACACAATATTAAGACAATAGACGCTGTTATTCCAATTTTCTCGTAAGAGGGCGTTGAAGCAATGACCGAGAGCAGCCCGCCATAATCAGAGTCGTCATGACCACCGATGTTTTTCGACTAACATTATCTCCTATATAACCAAAGAATAGCGCTCCCAAAGGTCTTAATAGAAATGTAGAAGAAAATGTAAAAGCTGCTAGCAAAGAGGCTGTATAAGGATCCGTCTTTGGAAAGAAAATAACATTCAGCACAACCGCCATATGGATATAAAGATAAAGATCAAAATACTCAAGAAAGGTACCTATTTGAATAAGGGCAATTGATTGCTTTTGATTTTTTGTCAATTCTTGAGGAAGCTTAATCTCCACCTTCTCTTCTGGAAAAGATGGATCCTCCATGATAGGACGCAAAACAGATGATTTCATTTTAGCAATGAACCCCTCTTATTAATACATGCCCCGTTTATACGTTTATTATGCTGTCATCTACAATTAGAAACTAAGCGTGATTTTCTAATTTACAGAAGATGATTTGAGAGAAAGAATTGCGCTGGAATTTTCCACTCTTTGCAAATTTTATAGATCAAAGGAAGAGTGAGAGGTTGTTTTTTTGTAAGTATATTCTGCGCTAATGTTGGAGAGTTAAAAATATCTGAAAGATCTCTTGAATCCCCCCAATAATCAGCATATTCAAAAAGCGCTTGAATTGAATCTTTATAGGAAATTACCCAATTTTCTCTCTCAAAAATTTCTATCTGAGCAACAAGAATATCTAACTCATCACTATCGGTTTTCATTGGAGCAGGACTCGCACTAATCCTGTCTGCCAAACATTCAGCACGTTCCGTTATTTCATTAAAATCTTGCAAAGTTTTAATAGGTTTTAAGTACATGGGCTTTTTTCATTTAATAAATTATAAGGCTTAATGAAGCTTTCAACTGGAACCTTCCAATGCTTACAAAATTCTCTAATATTTTCTATCGTGATTGCAGTTCTTTTTTCCAAGACAGCTTTTGTAGCTTCTGGCGAGCCAAAAATCTCATCAAGGACTGACAAAGAAATATCAAGCTGCTCTACATAGAATTTGAGCGCTTCTATAGGATCAGGAAAATCAAACAGATAAGCCGTACTCTCATAATAATCTATAAGAGAGCTTAAAACTTCCAATTGATCATGATCGAGGGAGCTTTGTTTCGACCACAGGGATTCCAAAATATTAAGAGCAGATAAGTAATCGTCCTTACTTTTAATCGGCTTAATATCACACATGTCCGATCCTGTTTTTCTCAAGCACATTAAGTCAACACAATCTCTTTAATAGCAACAATTTGTGCAGGACAATGAACAGCAACAGCTAAGCAGTAATGATCTTTTGCATTGACGAAATAAACACTCTCTTGATCTTTAATCTCTGCTTTTGGAAAACTCGCAACAATATCATTAAGGCTCCCCCAAGACTCATGAGAAACCTTAAGAATCCACGTTTTTAACCACTCTGCAGCACCAGGGTTTTTCTTAATAAACGTATGAAGAACTGATCTATTAATTATTTTCATCATACGTTAAAAGCCCCTTTGCATTCTTTATGTTCTTGTACAAAACGTATCTTTTTTAACAAAATGATATATTTGAACTTAAGAGACTATCAGTATTTTTGCATAGTTGAAGATGATAAAAAATCATACATACGCCTTAATATGTGTGTTTAATCTTTACGTCCTATAATTCCAACAGATTCACGACCATCTAGACGTACGCCTTCTGGATAATAAGGGCGAGAGATATAATGAGTCTTTTCAACAATAAAACCAGCTTTTTTAAAGACTCTTTCTAAAATTTCTGGGTCTAAAAGATTTCCAAATTGAGGCGTCGGTTGTTCTGGAAAATAAACATCAAAATTATCAATGATCCCAGGCCAGGGATCATTTTGCTTTTTTCTGGATTCATACATGGGAATAAATGATCGTAGATTGCCAAGATAGGGAGTCTCTGTAACCACAAACAGCTTCCCCCCAGGTGCAAGCCATTTATACACATTAGAAAGTGTGAGCTCAATCATTTCTCCAGATAAAAAATGGAGGAAACGCGATGCAAGGACAGCTCCAAGACTATTTTCAGTAAAATGGATATCTCCGGGAATAGCTCCCACTTTAAAACTAATTCTTGTTTTATATTCTTCTGAAAGCTGTTTTAATAGAATCTCAAGATGTTTGGGTTCTAAATCATTAGCAATGACCGTCGCTCCTTTTTCAAGAGCTCTTTGAGTTGTAAACCCATAACCAACCCCAAGATCTGCAACAGGTAAGGAACATTGAGCTGCAAAGTCAGTAAATTCTTCACAAAAAGGATCAAGAATTTTAGTAACGCTACCAGTGACATTAAGAGTTGGTAAAAATATTTCTTCTTCTTTGAGAAGCTTATAAATATGAGAAGGTTCTCTAACATTTAGTGTCGATCTTTTAGAAAAAACAATAACGAGAAAACAAAAAGCAGACAAGAACATCAAATAGAGGGCTGGAACCAAAATTGATCCGGTTAATTTAATCAAAAAGAGACTGATTAGAGGTTGCGTCCCGCCTAGCAAAGCTTGGGCAATATTATAACTTACAGCGCTTCCAGAATAACGATATTGAACAGGAAAACACTCCGCCATAAAGGCATATCCTGTAGCTGCTATTCCTGAATAACTGATAGCAATTAAAAGTATCCCTATAAACATGAATGGATAAGAGTTTGTGTTTAAGAGCATATACGCCGGAAAAGCGATACAAGTTGTTAATAAACAAAAAACTTCATACTTTTCCTGGCCCCAATTTTATCGGCAATCAAACCGGCTAGAGGATGCAGAAAGATCGAAGCCAATATCCCAAGAGAAGCTAACTTCAAGGATATCGCTGAAGGCAAGAGTAATACTTTAGTAAAATAAGAATTTAAGAAAACCATAAGTGTTGCTGACAAAGCCCCTGCAATACTTGCATAGGAAAAAACCTCTAAAAAACTGTAAGGATGCTTTTTGAAACTGCTTAAAAGCGGAATAGAATCAGCCTCTAGCCGGTGAGATTTTTCATATTCAATAGTTTCAGGCAGATATCTTCGTATATAAAACCCAACTAAACCAGTAAAAGCCCCCAGCATAAAAGCCAATCTCCAGCCATTATTAAGAAGGGAACTCACCAAAAAGTAAGCAACTATACTTGCAAGCAAGGCACCTCCCATTGCGCCTGCCGCAATAATTCCCCCGATTAGCCCTCTATGGCGTGTTTGATGATGCTCTAAACAAAAAAGGGCTGCCCCAATGACCTCTCCACCTAAGCATAAGCCCTGGCACAACCTTAAACATATAAACAAAATACCCGCAAATATACCAATGTGCTCGTAAGTTGGCAGGAGAGAGAATAAAAAAGTAGAAACAGCCATGCCAAGCATTGAGAGAGTTAAAGCTTTTTTTCTTCCCCATCTATCACCTATATGACCAAAAAGTATGCCACCAAGTGGTCTCATGACAAATCCGACTGCATAAGCTGCCATTCCAGCTAAAAGAGATGATAAAGGATGAATTGAGGGAAAAAACAAAGGAGCGAGTTGGGGAATCAATACACCACAAAGAACAAAATCATAAAACTCTAAAGCATTACCAATAAATGAAGAAAAAAGAATTGGGAGCTTGAAAATTGGAAAATTTGCAGTCTTTGTGAAAGAATCCTCTACATTTTGTGATAGCATAAGACACACTTACCCTTAAAGAATTGAATCTTTTTATGGCTTACAGATGATCTTATTTAAATTGTCTGTCAATGCGAATCAGACCCATTTTTTCTTCTTGATCACTTCTCTCAAATGATCTCTAAAAGCAATAATTGTGCTGGCCCCTTCCATCTCTTTGGAATAAATATAATAGGCTTTCAAAATCGGCCCTGTTACATCCGGAAGAACCCTAACCAAGGGTGTTTGCTGAAGAAAATAATTTTCATCTGCAAGCGTTACAATCCCCAAACCTTGAGAGGCGGCTTGGTGCAATAAAATTCCTGAACTCAATTTCAAAAAAGGAGTTCTTGGTAGCTTACCCTTCCTCCCCACACACAAAGCCCAATCCATTGTTGAGGCGAAAAGCATTTGATCTTCTCCAAAGGTAAGGAGGCGATGGTTATCTAAATCTTCAACATTTTGAGGCGTTCCAAACTTATCTAAATAGGATTGGCTAGCATATAGATTCAAATGAAAATCCATAAGATAATCTTGTATTAAATTATTTTGATGCGGAATATACGAAAGAATCGCAACATCAACCTCCCTCAAATGGAATTTAGGATTATAGTCAGTCGTTATAATACTCAAATTAATATGGGGAAATAAGGTCGAAAAATCATCCAAAGAGTTTAAAAGCAAAGTGGAAACCCAGCCCGCTGCAGAAGCAATTTTTAAGTGACCTTGTGGTTCTATCTGGCCTTTTTGAATCTGTGCTTCAACTTGGGTAAATTTTTTATAAGTTTCTTCCGTTGTCAGATACAGCAACTTACCCGAATCAGTTAAAGCCATACCTTGTTTGTTGCGCTTAAATAAGGAAGTATTAAGTCGATTTTCTAAATCTATAATCTGACGGCTAATCGCAGACTGACATAAGTTTAAAATAGGTTGAGCTGCCGTAATACTCCCGCAGCTTGCTACAGCATAAAATGTTTTAAGTTTATCCCAATCCAAAATAAATCCTTAGAAACCCACGAAATGTTCTTTTTCTATATCTTGTGGACTTTAGCAAAGCAATGAGAATAACGTCAATATTTAATATGTATAACGTATTATGCAAGTTTTTAGAAAATAACTTTTACTATGCTCAGGTATAAACAACCCGGAGGATATGAAGTGCTTGCATAAAACCACAAAAAATCTACTGCTCCGTAAAGAAGGGATTGTTTTAGAATATGTCCATCATCTTTTATCTATAAATGATTTGAAAGAGAGAGATAGTAATTTATAGAATTTGTTTTTTCTTTAGCTTTTAAATATATCTTATTTATTAATTAAATCACCATCCTGTTAACACATCATTAATAATTAACTGATATTGTATACATAGATGAGGTTAGTGAAATGAAGCGAAAGAAATAAGAAATCACTTAATTTGAAAAAATTTTTGACTCCCTATTGATTTCAATTTATTTCGACCTAAACTTATTGACAAGGGGATGAGAGATTGAAAGATTTCAAAATCTTCTTGCTTTATCAACTGTAATGAAGGAGAAGCGCCATGCGAAAAGGTCTTTTTTCTCGGGTTGCTATTATAGCTGTGATTATGGCTGCAATAGTACCAACTATGTTGATGACTGATGCCAATGCTGTTGGTAACGGTAAAGCACCAGTGACAGGTAAGAAATAGCTTTTGCTATTTTATACCTGTAGCACAAGAAAAGGGGAGCTTTTTAAGCTTCCCTTTTTTTTATGGGTTTTGGCATACAGAGTTTTTATATATTACAGAAATTATTTTTCCTAAAACAGTAGTCTTGCCCTATTAGTTTAGGGTTTAGGGTTTAGGCTACGATTGCTCTTCTTCTCGCTGCAACTTTATTCAAACCAAAAACATCAGCCATACCATTAACAAATGGCGAATGTCCAGTGGCCGTTCCTGCCGCAATTTTATTAATTTGTCCAATCCATTCATCTTTCAGATAAGAAGGACTTTTTTTGCTTAATAGTCCCATAGATAACAGCGAATACTCGATATCATGCGGAATGCGTGAATAAATGTCATCAAAATCAATATACATCGCAAAAGCTGTTGATAATACGGCAGCCGTAATAAATGTCCAATCCAATCCTGGATTATCACTTGTCCCTTCAGAATTTGTTTGCCCCGATATCCAAGCTTGAGCGCCAGCAGGTAAGGCACGATCGAGTGATATCATGGTAGATAATATACTCACAGGAATGTTCATCCATATATTTCGTTTGCCTGTTAAAATTTCATCAGGATGGGAAACAAAAGAACTGATGATATGTTCAATCGTTTCACTAACAGATCTGGCGGTTAAGGCTGCCGACGCAGTTCCGCGAAGAACACCGCCAGCAATGGTTAACCCTTTTACGGCTGGTGTTATTTCAAGTGTAAAGATAGGGTGTACTTGATCATCCGTATTATAATCATTTTTTATACCAGCATAACCTGCAAAATAACCAAACATAAAATCGTACCAAATCTCATCTATCTCAGGATCTAAATCACCTGGATTTGCTTCCCAAGTGTTGGTTTGATAAGAAACTCCCGGGCAGTCATAGCCAAAACTAAACCCCTTGCTCCCGATTGAGTTATTCAGATATTGATAGTCTTCTGCTGAATTAACACATTCTCTAAACCAATGGCCTAAAGCCTCCGGATTTAAATCCGTTCCATTAACTTCAGGACCTGTTCTGACATATCTCGTATCATAGACAAAGGTATTGAATGCTGCTAAATAAAGCAAATGTTGTAGTGCTCCCCCAATATTTCCAATACCGTCTGAAAACGATATCTGTGATGCATCTTGAAGAATATCAACGGTTCCTTTATACGTGAGGTAAAAAGCTGCAGCTCCCAAGACTCCACCGCCCACACGCCCTATCCAACCGCGTCGATTGCGGCGAGCTTCTTTTGCTTTTAAACCTGCGTCATACACAACAAATTCTTGCAGGTTGCTTGCTGTTAAAGTCTGATTCTGCACAGATTCTACTTGATCTTCCTTCCCCATTAAGGCTTTAATCCACTTAACTGGTTTTCCTTTTAACTGTTTTAATTTCTCTGAACGAGCTATTACTTCTTCGCTTGTCATTTCAGAAATTTTTTCTTTTGCACTTTGGTATATATTGCTTAAAGAATCGCGATGCATTTCAGCTTTGTGAGCAGCTACAGCTTTTTGAGTTGCCTCGGTAAGTGCACTAGTTGTCGCAATCTCAGGCTCAGGACTTACTTGAGCGTTATCAATCTTTGCTTTCTCTTTAGCAACAACCGCATCAGCATTAACGCCGGCTCGATCTACAAACAAATACTTAAAGATGGACTCTTTTAAATCTGCGTAGCGCAAACTATTATCGATAAGAGCAAAGAGAAACACAAAAGGGGTTATAGTCTCTGCGTATACTGGAAAATCATGTACAGTATTAGAGTATAGCTGGAATGCTGTCGTGCCTGCAGCAATTAATGACAATACAGCAACAGTACCTATGGCTGAATACTCTGCCCAATTATTAGCCTTCGTTTTTATATTTGACTCAGCTGCGGCTGGGAATGACCGGTCAACAAATTGTTGCGATCGATAGAGTATATAGGGGCTCAATAAAATTCCAAAAAAGATCAGCTGCGCGTAATTGGCTTGATCTGTTAAATTATCGCCTTCTTTATTAATATAAATGTACCTATATCCAGAAATCGTCGTTGATAATGCACCAATAAGAGTTTGAACCCAGAGTGATTTTTCTCCCTCCACATCCATACAAACAGCCCCTGCCAAGGATCGACCAGCTATTAATAGGTAAGTATCGCGTTGACTTAACTCATCACGCATTACTTCTTCAACAAAAGGTTTTAAAGTTGGCTCAGAACTTTCATCGTCTGGGGTATCTAAAACCGGAAGGTTCCTTGGCTGGACTTGTTCTATGGCATCTTCTTCTGTATCTAAAACTTGAAAAGCAAGTGATCGATCTTGCATCGCAGGATTTGTTTCATCTTCTAAGCTCTCATCACCAAGTTCTAAGCCTCCTTCTTGCACATTAGATGTTGGATGTCCTTGTACAATTAACCTATGCTCAACAGAAGCAGCATCTACTACAGTTGCAAGAGCGATTTGATTATCATCTTTAATTTTGACTATCCCAACGCCTTCATTGTCTTTTTTCTCTCCTTCCAATGCATCAGAGAGATTAACCACCGTAGGATCAACCCCAACTTGACTCAATTTTCGCCCCTTAGAGTATCCATCCACCTCCACCCTCGGGTCCATTGCATAGGATTGCCCAATGCACATAACCATATAACTAACCACCGTTATAGCAGTAATAACTTTCCTTAGGCGAGAGGGAGGAGTTTGGGGCAATTCTTGATCCATGGCAGGTATCCCTTTAAAAAAGTTCCGATATTTTACCGATATCGGTAATAATTTTCGATAATACCGATATAAGTATTTTACCGTACCATTACAATATGAATCTTTTAAATATTTTCTAATCAATAAAACATTGCATAATTATAAATAAATAAGACTTAAATTAGCTCCCTGCAACCATTTGATAAATATAAAAATCTTATCAAATAAAACTCTCATAAGGCGAAATTTTCATAGCAATTAAACTGTTTTAAAAGCTAAATTTATTTTAGAGATCATATTATACCTGTTATGAATGAAGATATCTGGAATTTAAGGCAGAGATTTTGAGCAGAAATAGAGTTTTTAAAATCGCAGATAGCTCACTCTATCTAAGATTTTAAAAGCGATAATTAATGATCAAAAGATCAACTTAAAAACAGACATTTTCATTCATAATAGGTATAGATTAACCGCTCGTCTCTTTTTCATGAGAGATCTCCGGGTTAAGACCCGCAGACGATAAGTGATGGGGCAATAAAGGAGCATAAATTATGACCAAAATAATTTTAAGAGCAAACTCTCACCCTTTCTCATTACAACCTATACACACTCATCCGTCCTATCATCCTTAAGCTTAACTCAATGATTTTTAAATAGGCGAGCTAATTTGAAAAGTCTTCACAACTCATAGCAATTAATCCTGCAACAGCACTAAGAGCAAAGTAAAGAGCAGGTGCTTCATTAAAACCTAATTGCTGAATTAAGAGTGTTGAAATCAAAGGAGCTGTCCCCCCTAAAAAAGCAATGCCCACTGAAAAAGATGTTGAGATGCCGCGACAACGAAATTGCACCGGGAAAATGCTGAGCATATAAGCATGCATAGGACCTAAAAACATAGATGCCAACAAAGCAAGACCCACCTCACCTGCAATAACAAAAGGGAGACTGCCAGTTGTGAGTAATGCAAACAAAGGGTAGGAAAGCAATAAAGTTAAGCCTGAGGCTATCTGCATAAGCTTTCTATGCCCAACTTTGTCCGACAGGCCACCCATAACCGGTAGAAAAAGCATATAGATCATCAATCCTAAACTACTGATAAAACTAGATTGATATCTGGAGAGCTGGACAATTGCCGTAAGGTATGAAGCCATGTAGCCAACAAGTGATAAGGAAAGAGTCCCCGCAAGCCAACCAACAGCAATCACGCAAAGAATATTTCCCTTATTTAGTTTTAAATTTTCTTTAAGCGAAATATCATTATTTTTTTTTTCAAAAACTGGACTTTCCAGAATATTGCTGCGCCTTAAATAAAAGCCAATAATTCCAATAAATGTCCCCAGCAAGAAGGGAATCCTCCAAGAAAGAGCAGAAGATAAAGGAAGGTGCGCTACCAATAGAACCATGCTAGAGCTCAAGAAAAACCCAAGAATGGAAGATGCTGTCATAAGCCCGCTATAAAGTCCCTGTTTACTGGGGTGAGTGTGCTCCAACATAAAAATTGCAGCATTATTATATTCACCGCCCGCGCACACACCCTGCATAAGCCTGCAAAGCATCAAAATGATGGGCGCTATAATTCCGACCTGTGCGTAAGTTGGCAGAATGGCAATAAGAAAGGTAGGGACTGCCATCAACAAAACTGTAGAACTCAGGCTAATTTTACGCCCAAATTTATCTCCAATATAACCAAAAATCATTGCTCCAAAAGGACGCATCAAAAATCCTGCTGCAAAGACTCCCATACCAGAAATCATCAACGCAAAAGGATCATTTGAAGGGAAAAAAAGTGGAGTTATCGTTAGGGCAAAAAAACCGCACAAACCAAGGTTATAGAATTCAAGAATATTCCCGAGAAGTGTAATGTAAAGAATTTTCTTATTGATTTTAATGTCCATTTCAATGAGGAAATATTTGTTATATATATCCAACAAGCGCTATAAGATGTAAAGAGTAAAATATAAAAAACATACCATGACAAATCAAATAATCACAATTCTTCCACAAGAAATCGATCATCAATTAGCATCTCTCGTAACGGAGCTTCAAAATTTAGGTATTAGCCATGTTGGGCATGGTTTAATTTATCAAGGTCAATCTCCAACCGCCTATTTTTCCTCTAAAGAATGGTCAATGCTTTATAGCGACAAAGAACTTGTCAGCCATGACCCTATTCGTGAATGCGCATTAAAAACAGATTATCGTCTAATTTCATGGGATTCAATTCTCTCGACAAAGGCGCAAAGAATGGTTCTAGAGGAAAGGAAGCGAACCTTTCAAGCAAAAACAGGGCTTTTAATTTCCATCAAAACGCCCACATTCCACGAAACTTTTGCTCTAGGGTGCGATTCAAGTCTTTATAACGTTTTTCATTTAGTTCGTACTGAAAAAATATCGATATTTGATTATCTTTTAAAGTTCAGAAAAATTCATTGCGCTTATTATTCTGAATAATCTTTCCTGCGATGCCAGATAATTGGTGCAGCGTTTTCAACCTGTTGATCAAAAATTACGGGATTGCTAATTTTTGTAAATGGATTAGTTGCACTAAGGTTATAGCAACCTGAGATACTACCGTTTGTCAGTCGTCTAATTAATTGATCTCCATTCACAAGCTGGATTATGCAATCCTTATTGAGTGCGAGAGATAATTCTTCTCGCATAATTCCACCAACATAGTCACCAGAACAATAAAAAGGTTCCATTGCATCATCGAAGATGCCGACAACTACACTATTTGTATGCAGTTCATGGAAAAGAGCTTGCTCCTGTAAAATTTTAAGCTCCGGCGAAATAAAAGATTCAAGCTCTGAGGGAAGCAACGAAGTCACATAAGTCAAATCCTTGATAGAGCCTAAAATCGTCTTTTTTAATTCGCTTTCTTTGCAGGGAGCAAGCCCTTCGCCAGTTATTATCCACTCTGCTGTACAGAAATAACCTTCTTGCCGCACGCCTGAGGCGATGCGTTCAACTATGCTTTGGCTTAAGGGACGTTCTTCTTTTTCTAAGGCATAAAGGTGGGAAAGAGCAATTTTATATTTTCTACCAAACAGCGGCAATTTCAGCCCACACTGGGTAATAGCGATACGAATCCTTCTCCCGTAGCCTGTCTCAGTGCTGTTTAAAAACTTTTTCATACATTTTTTATAATTAAATCTGGAAATTTTGTCTGCTAAATTCTATACATATTTAAGGATACTGTATAATTATATAGGTATACAACTCTCATAAACATATATAAACATACCAATCATATAGAAATATATTACTGTTTATGAAAAATAAGTGAGTGCCTTTTATGAAAGTGTTAAAAAAACCGATTATCTTTGAATTTGTTCAAGACAACCCAGATGTTGAACAACCTCTAATTGCGTGGATTAGCGCTGTTAAAGCAGGAATGTACACAGCTGATGTTCTTAAACTTTTTCCAAAAGCTCAGATATCAGGACAAACTATTACATTTGAGATCGTTCCACAGAAATGTCATGTAACAGTTGCGGTAAAACATCCTGTTTTTTTAGTTAAATCCATTACAAAAACCCCCAAATCTATGTAGGTAATCGTGCAGTTAAAATATATTCATTCAAAAAAAGACTATACTCAAGCCATTGAAGACATTGATAAATTATGGTACGCAGAGGCTGGAACCCCAGAGTACAACCATTTTGAAATACTGGTTGAACTTCTTGATGCTTACGAAAGACTCCGCTGGCCTCAAGACACTTCAGACCCTATTGCTGCGCTTAAATTTCACATGTTACAACGTGATTATACTGAGAAAGATCTTGGAGATCTTATAGGCTCCCTTGAGAGAGCTGAGAAAATTTTAGACAGACAAATCAAACTCAGCCTATCAGTCATCTGGAAGCTTCATAAAACCTGGAATATTCCTGCTGAATCATTGATTAAGCCATACCTTCTCGATCCGAATAGGAATAAAGCTAAAAAATAAAATAAAGCTAGGTCTGGCATTTTTCGCACTCTCTACAATCCCCGCCTCCGCGGGGATGAAGATGAAGAAAAACATGGATCTCATAAAAACATATCTATGCTCTCTAGACCGCACTCCCAAAGAATTTTCTTTACACCCCCTTAAACCTTGTGAAATTTTATTAAAATCTTAATAAATTAAAGTTAGACTTTAAGAATAGTCTTTTCTAAGAATTAGAAGTGTTATGAAAAAAATTTCTTGTATTGGCGTTGGAAGCGGGTGGGGTGCACCTGATCAGCGAACAGCGAACGGACCTGAAGTAGTATTAGCCAAAGTAAAAGCGCAATACCCAGAAGTTTTTCTCTCATACACGATGTATCATTCTACTGAGCCTCTACCAAGTACAGCCGTAAAACCACTTATCGACATAGATACGCGTCGCTATCACATTACGCGCGTTTTACGTGATCTCGCCTTTCAAGTTTATACTGTAAAAAGTGATAGGTATTTTCCAATTATCATTGGAGGTGACCACTCCCTTGCTATGGGAACTTGGGCTGGAATTAGCCAATGGCTGGACGATGATTTTTCTCTGTTATGGTTTGATGCCCATATGGATGCTCACACTTCAGAAACAAGTCTGAGTAAATCTCCCCACGGCATGCCAGTTGCATCGCTCATCGGCGAAGGGCACAGCGAATGGGTTAATCTCAATCAAAAAGATCACCCCTCTTTAAAGGCAGAAAACTTATATCAATTTGGCATTCGAAGTTTTGAAGGAGGCGAGAAAGATCTTCTCACGTCTCGCAAAGCAAATATTTATTCAGCCTCTACCTGCAAAGAACGCAGCCTTGTTGCTTGCATTAATGAAGCCCTCCTAAATCGAAAAACCACATATTATGGCATCAGCATTGATGTGGATGCTTTTGATCCCTCATTTGCTCCAGGGACAGGCACCACAGAACCAAATGGCTTGAACCCAAATGACATTATCTCTTTCTTGCAATCCACCGCCAATGATCCGAATTGTTTAGCGCTTGAAATTATGGAATTTAACCCTGATAAAGATAAAGAAGGTCAAACATTACAATGGATCTGCCGTTTTATCGAGGCAGCAATAGAGGGGAAATAAATTGATCACAAATCAGTCTTTTATTGAACGTGAAGATCAGGTTAATGCGAAGAATTATGAACCTGTTCCCGCAGTCATCACACGCGGTGAAGGTGTTTGGCTATGGGATGTTGAAGGCAATCGCTATCTTGATATGCTATCAGCCTATTCAGCCATTAGCCATGGCTATGCGCACCCTCGCATTCTAAAAGCACTCGTGGATCAAGCTTCTCGTCTGGCAGTTTGCTCACGGGCGATGTATCATGATAAGATGGCTGAATTCCTCGAGGCGCTTTGTTCTCTTGTCGGCCAAGATCAGGCACTTTTGATGAATTCCGGCGCAGAAGCTGTTGAGACAGCTATTAAAGCTGTGCGCCGATTTGGCTATCAAGAAAAGGGAATCGCCCCGGATCAGGCAGAGATCATCGTCATGGAAGGTAACTTCCATGGCCGCACCCTCGGACTCATTAGCTTTTCAACGGAAAGCGATTATAAAAAAGATTTCGGCCCATTCTTGCCGGGTTTCAAGGTCGTTCCGTTTGGCGATATTAACGCACTTAAAGAAGCAATAACTCCAAACACCTGCGCTATTTTAACTGAACCAATTCAAGGGGAAGCAGGCATTATCGTACCGCCATCCGGCTGGTTAAAAGCAGTTGAAACTTTGTGTCGTCAAAACAATGTTCTCCTTGTCGTGGATGAAATCCAGTCAGGACTTGGCAGAACAGGGAAAATCCTAGCATGCGATCACGAGAACGTAAAACCAGATGTTTTGATTTTAGGAAAGGCACTTGGCGGCGGATTCCTACCTGTTTCCGCAATAGCTTGTAGCCGAGCCATAATGGATATGTTTACACCCGGGAGTCACGGCTCAACCTTTGGCGGAAACCCATTAGCTACTGCCGTTGGTAAAGCAGCTTTAGACGTTTTGGCGGATGAAAACCTTGCAGAACGAAGTGCAGAAATGGGCGCCTATCTTATGTCCAAGTTGAAAAATCTCAACTCCCCTCTCATTACAGAAATCCGAGGGAAAGGTCTTTGGATCGGTATTGATATTGACCCATCAAAAGCTGTGGCCCATGATCTTTGCCTACAACTTTTGCATGAAGGAATCATTGCCAAAGATACTCACGACATAACAATTCGCCTGGCTCCACCCCTCATCATTACAAAAGATGAGATTGATTGGGCGATGGAGAGAATAGCGAAAGTATTTTTTAGGATAGATTGATAAAAAGACGAGGAAGGTTCATCCCTATTACTATAAATGCTAGGGATAGAACAACTGATCCAACGAGATAACCAACGGCAAGCAACCAATCTCCTCGTTGATAAAGAACAACACAATCAATTGAAAAACTTGAGAAGGTCGTAAATCCACCTAACAAACCTACAGTCAAGAAAGCTCTTACTTCTTGACTAGCAGACCAAAATAAACCAAAAAGGCTGACAAACAGCCCCATCAGGAAACATCCAAGAATATTAATAATAAAAATCCCAAAAGGGAAATGGTGGCCAAGCGCCTTTGATAAAATGATTGTTATCAAATGACGAAGACTTGCTCCAACACCACCACCTAAAAAAATCGCAAGACTCAAAAGCATCTTACAAAATCCTTATTTTAAAATTAGTTCTACCAAAGAGGGATCATATAACCTTTAAATTGTGATTCAATATACTTTTTCACAGGCTCGCTATGATAAATCTCAATAAGCTTTTTGATTCTTGGGTCACTCTCATTGCCTTTTTTAACCGCAATCACATTTGCATAAGGTGACTCTTTGTCTTCGGTCATCAAAGCTGTTTTAGGATCCAGTCCTGCTAGCACGACCCAATCAGTATTAATAACTGCCAAGTCCAGATCTTCCATAGATCGAGGCAGCTGAGGTGCATCAATTTCAACAATCTTTATTTTTTTTGGGTTAATCAAAACATCAAGAACTGTTGGACTTAAAACTTCTTTTAACTCAATAAGCCCTGCCTTTTGTAAAAGCAGCAATGCTCGACTTCCATTTGTAGGATCGTTTGGAATACCAACTTTCGCACCTGTTTTAATGGCGTGAATATCTTTTATCTTTTTAGAATAAATTCCAATCGGCATCAGAACAGTCTTTACAACGGAAGCAATTTTATATCCGCGATCTTTAACATGGCTATCTAAAAATTGACCATGCTGAAAGGAGTTCACATCAATATCTCCTTGATGTAAGGCTTCATTCGGCTGTACAAAATCATTAAATTCAACGATATCAATTTTAAAGTTTGCCTTCGCAGCAACTTCTTTAATTTTTGCCATAATCATTGCGTGAGGACCAGCCGTCACACCAACTTTTAAAACATCATCTTTCGGCTTTGAAGCAGAAAAATAAAGGATTCCTGCTATTACAAGACACGAACCTAAGACAAAACCTAATAACTTCGAATTCATTGAACACTCCTTATTTCCGAGATTGTTTTACCCAATAGTCACCAATCATCTGCACCAAATAAACCAGTGCAACCAGAATCGCAACAACGACTAACATAAGCGTAACATTATATCTCTGGTAGCCAAAGCGAATTGCAAAGTCGCCAAGACCTCCCCCACCAACTGTGCCAGCCATCGCTGAAAATCCAACAATATTAATAATAACAGTTGTTAGCCCTGCAATAATTGAGGGAAGCGCTTCTGGGAGCAAAATTTTGCGAATAATTTGCGTATGCGTTGCCCCCATAGAAATGCCCACTTCAATGAGCCCTTTCGGGATTCCTCGAAGCGAATCTTCAATCAATCGTGCAATCAAGAGCGAACCTGCCAAACTCAAAGGAATAACAGCCGCCGCCGTGCCAATTGCGCTGCCTACAAGAATTCTTGTCAACGGAATCAAAAGCACCATCAAAATGATATAAGGAATTGAGCGGAAAATATTTACAAAAGCCCCAATTAAACGATAAAGCCATGGCATAGGGCGAATCCCATCAGGGCTTGAAGTAAAGAGCAAAACTGCCAACGGCAATCCAATCAACAAGGAAAGCATAGTAGATATAGCGACCATTCCAATCGTTTCAGCAAGTGATTTTAAAAGAAGATCTATCATGGCCAATTTATATACCCAAGACTTTCTACGTTAATTTTATACTCTGATAAAAATTTCAAAATCTCTTCTGTTTTCAACGCATCATGTTTAAAAGAAATGATTAAATTTCCAATTGCTATGATTCCAATATGATCAACACTTCCAGCAATAATGTTAACAGGGATTTCAAATTTATGAATCACTAAGGAAATAATTGGATGCAGAGCACTACCGCCAGAAAAAGATAATTTTAAAATCACATCACAATTTTCAGAAGGCACAGCGCGCAAATCGCTTTGAATAAAATCAGGAAGTGTCGTCACAAATAGACCGCTTAATAAGGATTGAGTCGCTGGATGCTGCGGATTTGAGAATACAACTGAAACAGCCCCCTCCTCTACAATTCTTCCTTTATCTAAAACACAGACATCATCACAAATCTCTTTTATCACCGAGATATCATGCGTAACCAAAACAATGCTAATGTTAAGACTACGGTTAATTTCTTGTAAAAGTTTTAGAATTTCAAGCGTTGTTTGAGGATCCAAGGCCGAGGTAAATTCATCACAAAGCAATAGATCAACATCCGCAACCAAAGCCCTTGCAATCGCAACTCTTTGCCGCTGACCACCACTCAACTGGCTTGGATAAGAATCTCTCTTATCTTTCAAACCCACTATCTCAATGATTTTAAGAACCTTTTTCTCGATCTCTGCTTCCGATACATTCATAAACTCTAAAGGCAATGCAACGTTTTCATAAACCGTGCGACGACTCAGTAAATTAAAAGATTGAGAAACGACACCCATTTGCGATCGAATCGCTCGAAGCTTCGCGCTCTCCATTAAATTCAGATCATTCCCCTTAAAAAGGATGCGACCAGAATCTGGTTTTTCAAGACCATTAAGACAGCGAAGCAGCGTGCTTTTCCCAGCCCCACTTTTGCCAATAATTCCTAAAATCTTTCCCTGATCAACCTTCAGATTAATATCTTGAAGCGCTGCTTCATTCTGAGAAGCATAAGATTTGCTTAAGTTTTCTAATAACAAAGTCATGAGGTATTAAATATCAACCCCAGTTATGAAGGAAGCATTCTCACAAATGAAATTATAACGCGTTTCTGGATTTTTTCCCATCAAACGATTCACGAATGCTTCATAACCATCTTCGCTTTTACAATCATCCATGCTCACCCGCAAAAGTACTCTCTGTTTTGGATCCATCGTTGTATTTCGAAGCTGTACAACCGGCATTTCCCCAAGACCTTTAAATCGACTAATTTCAACTTTTGCACTTTTATGAAAAGCACTTGCTAAGAGCTTATCTTTCTCCATATCATCACGCGCGTAATGCGTCACACCCTTGTGAGTTAGTCGGTAAAGCGGCGGCTGTGCCAGATAGATATGGCCATTATCGATAAGAGAACGCATCTCTTGAAAGAAAAATGTCAGCAATAGAGAAGCAATATGTGCTCCGTCAACGTCCGCATCTGTCATGATGATAATACGTGAATAGCGTAGTTTATTCGGGTCACAATGCGTCCCAACGCCGCACCCTAAGGCCAACATCAAATCAGCAATTTCCTGATTCCCCTTCATTTTATCTAGGGTAGCTGTTGCAACGTTTAAGATTTTACCCTTAAGCGGCAAAACAGCCTGAGTTGCCCGATCGCGTGCTTGCTTTGCAGATCCACCCGCAGAATCTCCCTCAACCAAAAAGAGCTCACTAAGCAAAGGATTATTACTCGTACAATCAGCCAACTTACCGGGAAGCCTAAGTCTGCGTGTTGCACTTGCTCTTGAAACTTCACGTGCTTGACGACGTTTTAAACGATCTTCCGCCCGATTCACAAGGAAATCTAACAAACGATTTGCGAGTTGCGGGTGCTGCGTTAACCAATGATCCAAATGATCTTTAATAACATTTTCAACCAAACGCGTTGCTTCTGCAGAAGCAAGCCTCTCTTTTGTTTGCCCTTGGAATTGTGGTTGTTTAATAAAACAAGAGAGGACAATAGACGCCCCCCCATTCACATCTTCTGCCGTTAATTGATTGGCTTTGCGATTATTAATCCGCTCGCCATAATCTTTCAAACCGCGCGTTAATGCTTGGCGAAGCCCCTGTTCATGCGTTCCCCCTTGTGGTGTTGGAATCGTATTACAAAAAGAGGAAACAGGGTTCTCTGTATCTGAGATTTGGGATTCTGGATCATCGATCATCCAAGCAACTGCCCACTCAACACGCCCTTTTTGATTTGGAAATGTTGCTTCGCCGCTGAATAAACTGTCTTCTGAAAAATCTTCTTTATCGATAAAGTCACGCAAATAATCTGCCAATCCCTTGGGATAATGCAACACTGTCTTTTCAGGAATTTTTCCATTTGCAATTAACGAAGGATCACAAACCCAGGTTACCTCAACACCTTTAAACAAATAGGCTTTCGCTTTAACCATTTGAAAAATAGTATTGGCTGAAAAATGACATGCCTCACCAAAAATTTCCGGATCTGGGTGAAACTTTATACTTGTACCTTTTAAGCGGCTTGTCTGATCTTGCTTAATCAAAGTCGTCGTTGAACAACCACGGCTATAAGACTGCCGCCAAGTTTGCTTATCACGTGTAACTTCGATCTCTAAAATATCTGACAAAGCATTCACGACAGAAACACCAACTCCATGCAAACCGCCTGAAGTTGTGTAAACCTTATCGCTAAATTTTCCACCCGAATGGAGTGTTGTAAAGATAACTTCTAACGCTGATAAATGTGGAAATTTTGGATGGGGATCAGTTGGAATACCGCGCCCATTATCGCGAATAGAAATAAAATCTCCAGCTTCCAGCTTCACTTCAATCTTAGTTGCAAATCCTGCGACAACCTCATCCATAGCATTATCAAGGATTTCAGCTACCAGATGGTGCATTGCCTTCTCGTCCGTACCACCAATATACATGCCTGGACGATGCCGGACAGGCTCAAGACCTTCTAAGACCTCAATGTCCTTTGCCGTATAATCAGACTTTGCGCTACTCGCCGGAGTATTCGGGGATTTTTGAAAAAGATCAGCCGCCACTAAGATACATACCTATACTAAAATTGAACATAATTTCTCGTAACTACTCTCTATTAAAGATCCCTCCGCTGTCATCTTGGTGCCGGGCATCCAGGATCTCATGAAAAAGAGCTGAGTAGTTACCCCAATTACTTTTTATATCACAACTGTTCAAAAAATTGAATGTTCAATAATTCTAAGGGGATTTTTAAAATGACAGCTATTGTTCAATCCTCTCCGTTCTCTCCGCCGTCATTCCCGCGGAGGCGGGAATCCAGGCTGCTTGATTTTCAAACAACTCATTTGTTTGTCTAGTTTATTTCTGGATTCCAACCTCCTACACTCTTACCAGATGCCTTAATCGTTGCAACTGCTTATTGTGAAAACATTTCTCCCTATAATTTAAATCAAAAGCAACCCGATGACTGGTATCCAAATAGTCGTTCCTTATCAGAAGAGTTAATCTACCCGTCCCTCTTCCGATACAAAGTCGTTTTGAAGAAGTCTTCAGTTACCAAAAACTCAGGATCAATATGATTTTGCTGGCGCATTAAAGGGATGACTTTTGTGCGTACGCCCATGCCCCGTGCATCGACATAACCGTAATCGCGCAATAAGCTCACAAGCAAAGGATTGCGAGGTGATCTTTGACCAGCTTTCATTTTTTCAACAGTCATCGAATTCGTTAAAGGTCCGGGGCTAAGAATTTCAATACGATCAGAATAAACGACAATTTCAATATCAACAGATCGCGTCCAATCTCTGTGCGCAATTGTATTAATAATTGTCTCGCGAATTGCTTCCCACGGATAAAACCAAACTCGTTCTCTTTGCATTCCCGTATTAATTGTTGAGCCTTCTTCAGAAATGAAAGGACGAATCATATTTGATAATTTTTCAATCAATCCATCATCTATGTTTTCTAAATTTCCTGCATCTGTTCTTCTAACACGATTAAAAAGAGACCCGTCCAGAATCTCATCCATAAAGGCCCGATATGTTTTATCCAGGCCATCAAAAACCATCAAACGAATTCCAGCTTGCGGCAAATAACGCCTGGGCGCAATTCCAAATGAAATAAGCCCTAAGATCGTACAGGCAACATTTCCATTGTTAAGTTTTGTCAAAAAACCTAGCCCTATCAAACGCTGAATCCACTGTTCTTCTGAAGTCGGATGTTCAGGATCGCCTATGATGTCAAAAAGATAACTTTTCACCCGTTCCATATCTAATGAAGCTATCGTTGTTCCTGAGACAGGTAAAGCTTCGGCATGAAGCATGCCGCCTGATTCATGCAAGCGTGCTTGTTGTTCTCTTGTGGCATCACGTGATGTTGTCCCAATACGGATATAAATACGCTCTTGTCCATTATGGCGTACAACATACGGTTTAGATGTACCTTGCTCAATTGTAACAATCGCAACTCGCTTCTCATCAATCAGAATTTCTTCATAATAAGGATTGATGAAAGGGTGAATCTTATCTCGGAAAACGTTCATCACCCATTCTTCAAGGTTATATCTTTGAATACCTGAGATTGTTCCATCATCTTCTACGCCAAGTAAAACTCTTCCACCTTGGAAATTTGCCAAAGCAACGACTTCTTTTGCTAAATCCTCAGGTCGTATATCGTCTCGCTTAAATTCAATACCAGAGCTTTCTCCATTAGCTATAATTTCAATAAATTCTGCTCTTAGCATTTGTTGTCCTTCGTTCAAAACCATACCTTTTTATATTTAACAGGAATATTCATCACATTCAAACAAACTCATTCCCACTATCAATTTTACTTCACTGATTTAATTGAAAACCATAACGTAACACTTTACACTTCATATTATGAATTACGACAAACTCACTCAAAAAAAGCAAGAGCTAGATCGGCATCGTCCTTTACCAGAAGCGCTTGTGCGCAATCTAGAAGATTGGTTTAGCATCGAGTTAACGCATACGAGCACCGCTATCGAAGGAAACACTCTGACTCGTCAAGAAACGGCTTTGGTTGTTGAGAAGGGGTTAACCGTTGGCGGAAAATCAATTAAAGAACACCTAGAAGTCACAAACCATGCCGCAGCTTTAAACTGGATCAAAAGTCTTGTTACTCGGAAAATGCCCCAATCTTTAACAGAAAATGATATTCTTTACATTCATAATCTTATTTTGAAAAGTATTGATGACACCAATGCGGGTCATTATCGCAATGTCCCCGTTCGTATCTCAGGATCCACCGTTATTCTGCCCAATCCTCGTAAAGTTCCTGAGTTAATGACTAAATTTGTCGAATGGATCCATCATGCAGATTTACACCCTGTAGAATTTGCAGCAGAGGCGCATTACGAACTGGTTACCACCCATCCTTTTGTAGATGGAAATGGCCGTACAGCACGGCTTTTAATGAATTTAATTTTAATGATGCATGGCTACCCACCAGCCATTATCCGAACAAAGGATAGACTCGCTCATATCGAATCTTTAGAAACAGCGCAATTAGGTGGCCCAAAAGATAATTACCTTAAACTCATTGCCAAGGCAGTAGATCGTTCACTGGATATATATCTAAAAGCCTGTAAGGATGAGGATGCACAGCCCGTTGAAGCTCCACCACCTCAGCTTCTTAAAATCGGTGAACTCGCCAAAGCAGCTCAAGAAACAGTCGTAACTATTCGGTATTGGACAAAAGAAGGTTTGCTAGATATAGCGGACACAACTATTTCCGGCTATCAACTCTACGATCCATCCATGATAGAACGTATTAAGCAAATTAAAGAGTTGAAAACACAGCGCTATACCTTAAACGAAATTAAACAAAAGCTAGAAAATATCCGCGTCACCATAGCTCTACGATAAACACGCCAATCTATTTTTTTAGTGACAAAAACCTTACAAGCGCTTAATGGTATTTATCACAAAAATTTAAAAAGAATTACATCCATGCAAAGAAATATCTCGAGAACTTTCTATCTTATTTTTTCTGTTTTATTTTTATTTGTAACTCTTAATAACATTGCATTTTCTGCTCACTCAGAAGAAGTTTCTGTCTTTCCAGAAGCTGGTCATGATCCTTTCCTAAAGGTCATTAATAGCGCCCAAAAGACGATTCATATGTCAGCTTATAAATTCACGGACACAAGATTAATTGGTGCTTTACGAGAAGCAGCTGATAGAGGCGTTAGCGTTGAGCTCCTAGCTGAAGAAAGTAAAAATATTTACAAAAGGCCTGGTATATCAGAGGAACAACAAGCTCTTGAGGATCCCGCCCAGCATCTTAACCATCCAAAAATAATTATACATAGGACCTCTGAAAGATTTAATCAAAGTCATTATAAGATGATTGCCGCAGATGAAAGTACTGCCGCTATTTCAACAGGAAACTTTTGCCCTGATACCTTTGATTCAACATATAAGGAATCTTATAGAGATTTTGCACTCTCTACTTCTAACCCGATAGAAATAGCCTCCATACTAAAGGTATTTTTGGCAGACATTACGGATCGCCGTGTCGTTCCAGATAAAGGAAATATTATATGGGGTCCTACTTACCAAAGAAGCACTTTCCTAGAAATGTGTGATGGCGCTCAAAAGAGTATTTGGATTTACCAACAAGACATGCAAGATGTGGGCATCGCCAAAGCATTAGCGGGAGCTGCACGTGATGGCATAGATGTGAGAATTCTCATGAATCCTTTCCCATTTGGCAAAGCAAGCGACCCTATAGAAAATGATCCGAATATTCCGAATCAAACAATGATGTCAAAGCATGGTGTCAAAATCATGCTATGTCCTAAAACATACAGAGTGATACATGCTAAAATAATTGTCGTTGACGGAGTTTCAATGTATCTAGGGTCCGGTAATCTTTATCAAGGTTCTATTGATCAAACAAGAGAACTTGGGATTGTAACAACAAATCCAAACTCCATTGAAACTGTTATAAAAACTTTTGACCAAGACTGGGCACAGGGAAGTCTTTTTGTCGCTCACTAAAATCATCCCCGGGCTTGCCTCGGGGATCCCTCTGAAACAAAACTACAAAGACAATGCCTGTAGATGACTTTTCACAATCGGTGTGATGCGTTTTAATTCATTTAAAGGTTGATGATCCCAAGCCGGGATTTCAGCATTTAAAGGACGAGCATGATCACCAAGATAAAGCTGTTTGTAAAACAATTGGAACTTTTCATGACGAAGCGGTAATTCAAAAATATGTACTGGCTTGCCCGTAACACAAGCTTCTGATGCCATCGATACGGAATCTCCCATAACGACAATCGCATCTGCGATGCCGAGATATGCCAGATAAGGATTATCACCGCTACCATCCCAAATATCAAAAGACACACCCTCAAGCGCAGTACGCAGAATCTCCAAATGCTCCTTCTTTGTTCGCCGAGAGGGTGTGATCAAAAGACTAGCGCCCGGATATCTATCCGTTATCAAATGGCGAAGCTGGATTGCTAATTGTTGAATTGCCTCCGCCGTATAGCGATAATAATGACTATCTCCGCCCAGCAATACAGTCACATAAGGCCCAGCAAGAGGAGACGCAAAATCAGCCGCAGCCTTTGCAACTTTTTCTTTTGTTAAGGAATGAATTGATCCAATTGTTTGAATAACCTTTTTGCCCGCAAGACCGTCATGCTGCGGCGCTATCACAAGATTAAACAAAGCGGGATCCACACGCGGATCTTGCACAAAAATCGTGTAACAGCTTGATGCCATCGACAAAGCCATCGTCGCTGATTGACGGCCCGCCGCAATAATAATCCGCGGCCACGGCTTTGGAAAAACATCCAAAGATTGTAGGTTTTTTGGGGTTAAATTATATCGTTTTGCAAACTTTGCTGGCAAAAATGACCAAGGAAATTTCAAACTTACTTCTTTGCTTTCAAAAGAAAGATCTAAGGCCGTTGCGACCCCCAAGCACTGATTATACGTGCCCGTTTTCCCCTTATCACAAACAATCCAAGCGTCTGTCATTTTAAAGAACTCAGAACCAATTTATAATGCTCCGGCACTTTTACCTTGCGCCAAATCTGCTCCAAACATCCCTTTTCATCAATTAAAAAGGTTGAGCGTTCAATCCCATAATAGGTACGTCCATACATTGATTTTTGTTGCCACACACCATATTGCTCACAAACAGCTGAATCTTCATCCGTTAAAAGTTTGAAATTCAACTGATGCTTTGCTTTAAATTTCTGGTGTTTCGTTGTATCGTCGCGCGAAACCCCAATCACAACCGCATTTAGATTTTCAAAATCAGATAAATGATCCCGAAAATCGCACGCTTGCGTTGTACATCCGCTCGTATCGTCTTTCGGATAAAAATAGAGGACCACTTTCTTTCCCAAAAGCTGCGACAATGTTAAAGGCTTTCCTTCATCATCAATCAACGTAAAATCAGGAGCTTTCATTCCAGTAGTTAACATATAACTCTCCTCTTAAAACCAAAAAAGACTTAAAACCACAAACAAGGGCAGTAAAATAATACCTGACCACATCATATACCCAAGAAAACCCGGCATATCAATTTTAGCTCTCACTGCAATTGACTTAACCATAAAATTAGGAGCATTGCCAATATAGGTCATCGCCCCCATAAAGACTGATCCTAAAGAAATAGCAACCAGAGTCTTAGACAGCGCCATCATTAACTGCTCTGCATTTGCACCCGTCATGTGAAAGAAAATCAAATACGTTGGCGCATTATCCAAGAAGGATGAAAAAAATCCCGAAAGCCAGAAATACAAAAAATTATTCGGGATGCCATCTGGATTTGCCAAAGTCAATAACGAGCTAAAAACTCCATGAGGTCCAGCTTTTAACATCGCCGCCAGAGGAATCAATGTTGTGAAAATTGCCGCAAAAACCATGGCCACTTCTTTTAATGGTTCCCAAGAAAAATCATTGTGCTGATAAACTTCTTTTGAAGTGAATTTATAAGACAATCCAGCTAAAGCAATTAAACCACCATCTCGAATTAAATCAGAGATTCGAAGGGGAATTTCCGACCAATAAAAAGCCTCTGAAGTTTTTGCCATTAAACCGCAAATAACAACCAAACTTATTGCCAGCCCTAGAAATACAAAGTTCATTTTTCCTTCAACACTCAAGGTTACAGATTGCGATTTTGCTTGATCAGAATAACGACGATCAACAAAATAAAAGATCCCGAGTAGATACAATGAAGCTATGAAGAATGCAGGAAAAAGATTTTGCATTGGCCAGAAAAAATCAACGCCCTGCAAAAATCCGAGAAATAATGGCGGATCCCCAAGCGGCGTTAAACATCCTCCAACGTTAGCAACCAAGAAAATAAAGAAAATAATGACATGTTTGTTAAACGCTCTGTCTTTGTTAATCGCAATTAGCGGGCGAATTAACAGCATAGAAGCTCCCGTCGTTCCAATCAAACTTGCAAGCAACGTCCCAATTGTTAAAACCCCGACATTCAACAAAGGAGTTGCTTCTGCCTGGATACGAATTCGAATCCCATTATTAATGATGTATAATGAAGAAATGAGAATAAGAAAGGGACAATAATCGCTTATAAAAACATGAAGCAATTCCGTAAGTGTCGCATCAAATCCCATAACCTTAATGAGCAGGAAAATAACGACAACAGCCCAAAATAGAGCAACTTTTCCCTGATGGCTTTCCCAAAATTCTGTAAACCAAAGCGGTAAAAACGCAAGAGACAATAAAAGCGCAAGAAACGGAACGCTCGCGATCCAATTCAAGTGCGTTCCATCCAAACCTTCAGCTAAACAGCTAAACGAACAAAACCACAAAAAAACTATCAATATTTTTCCCATACCTCTATTTATAACCCAATGAACGGCGAGGTGCAAAACAATCATAATAAAGTAGGATCACGAAGTGTCCGCAAAAAAGAAACCTGAATTTACTCGTCTACGCGGAATGTTTTGGCCCATTCATTCGGTTGAGCTAAAAAAATTCATCCCGTTATCGCTTATAATGTTTGGCCTTCTTTTCATTTACACTGTTACAAGAGACACAAAAGACACGTTGATTATAAATGCCGTGGGAGTAAGAATTATCCCCTTTTTACAAGGAACAGTCCTCACCATAACTGGTTTTCTATTTGTTTTATTATACGCAAAATTGACTAATAAATTTTCTCGTGAAAAAATCTTTTATATAATAATCACACCTTTCATCGTTTTTTATGCACTTTTTGGCTTTGTGATTCACCCCCACAGTGATTGGTTTCACCCCGCAAAAGAAACCATCCAAACGCTTAGTTCTTCTTTTCCGATGTTTTCAAGTTTTATAGATATTTACGGGTGTTGGTCATATTCCCTTTTTTATGTTCTGACAGAGATCTGGGGCAATGCTATGATTGGCTTGCTCTTTTGGGAATTTGCAAATCACGTCGTTCTTATCAAAGAATCAAAACGCTTTTATGCGCTATTCGCGATCATCGGTAACGTTGCTCTTATTATATCTGGTTACTTTGTTTATTTTTGCTCGAATTCCATCCAGTCAATTTTACATAACGGAAAAGATTCATGGACGTTATCGATCTATCTTTTGATGGGATCTGTTGTAATAATGGGAGTTTTTGTTATAGGTATATTTCGTTGGATGCACAAAAATGTTTTGCACGAAACAAACATGGATACATCTAAAAAACAATCTCCACAAAAGAAATCACTCCTTGAAAGCGCCTTGTATGTTTTAAGGTCACACGAAATATTACTAATATTTATCCTTGTTCTGTCATACTCGATTACGATTAATTTATTAGAGGTACAATGGAAGCATCAACTCAGTTTATTTTGTGATGGCGACAGAGGAATTTACAATGGATATATGGGATTATATTCATCGGTAACAGGTATTTTTACGATTGCTTGCGGACTACTTATCAGCACACATTTACTCCATAGCGGCTCTTGGTTCAGGGCTGCCATAATTACACCTCTTCTGTTTTTAATAGTTGGAGGATTCTATTTTATATACATAATTAATCCCAATATATTTCCTATCAGCAGCTTTAAAATGTCTGCTCTTGCTTTTTCTGCTGCTATTGGTGGATTCGTTATTATTCTCTTAAAATCCTTAAAATACACACTCTTTGAACCCACACGAGAAATGGCTTACATCCCTCTTGATGAAGAACTACGAACCAAAGGCAAAGCTGCCGTTGATGTTCTTGGTTGTAACCTTGGAGAAGCCAGCAGTGGGTACATTCAAATAATTTTATTTACCATTATCGCAACAAAAGATGTCGTGATACTTGCGCCTTACGCATGTGGCGTATTTGTTGTCTTTTGTTTCACCTGGTTGTCCGCAGTTAAAATAATGTCTCGAAAAATCTTATGAATAAAGTTTAACGTTAATCAATCTAGCTTGACATTCGAAACCCGCACAAATACAAATTAATAATAATTTTAAATAAATTTAATTAGAAAGATTTCTATAATGCGTAAGATTTTTAAATTTCCCATCCTGATATTAGCTGCCTTATCCATTAACAACGTATATGCAGCAACGACAGCAACGACAGAAGATCCAACAACAGTCCCAGCAGCCAAGACGCTGCCACCAGTTAAAGTCGTACAACTTAGTGACCTGAACATGAAATCATTCACGGAACAATTGGGACTAACTGAGGGACCAACTCTTACAAAAATCACCAAATTTCTCGGTATAGAAGTTACCAATTTCAATCATATACTAACTGACTATATGAGTGGCACATCAAGCATACCTACATCAACAATTTCAATCGCTGTTAACCCGCACGCAAACGAAAGCAACAGTCCAGTTGATTATGCATTAATGCATGATTTTCTATTTATAGTTGAAGCCCCAGCAGAACTTCCAAAACGCCTTGACAAGATTGTTACTGAGCTAAGCAAAGCGCAAGGAAGCACTGAAGAAAAACAAAAACGATTTAAAGCAATGTTATGTCATGCGGCATTGACTGTAACTCATATAAAACAAGCAGTAGATCTTAAAGAACAAACAATTGCAATTATACAAAGTTTAACTGCCAAAACAGCAACGAGCACTAAAGAGATTAAAGGTTATGAAGATGATATTAAGCTTTACGAAAGAGAGAACTACTTAGGAGAAGCATTATTACGGTCTTATAATCCTAAACAATCATCTGTATTTAGTTTCAACACTACCACAGGAACACGCCGTCAAAAATTCACACGTCAAGCTAAACTTCACAATGTTGAGATTCCATATGCAAATATGACTTCTGAAAGTGTAACGTCAGATCCAATAACAGCATGGAGTCAAGCTTACTTAACTAATATGCTAAAATTAAGCGCAGTTCTCGATAAAGCAAAGACAGAAGGTCGTATCACTTTTAACCAGCCACAACCTCCTGCTCCACCAGCAGCAACACCGGCTACTTCAGCGCCAGTGACTACAACACCAGCGCCAGTGACTACATCACCAGCGTCAGTTACTACTACACCAGCGTCAGTTACTACTACACCAGCGCCAGTTACTACTACGCCAGCGCCAGTTACTACTACGCCAGCGCCAGTTACTACTACGCCAGCGCCAGTTACTACTACACCAGCGCCAGTTACTACTACGCCAGCGCCAGTTACTACTACACCAGCGATTGCTGTTAAAGATTAACTGAAACGTAGTGAACAGAGAGATCCCCGGGCTTGCTCCAGGGATCTCCCAACACTACACTCAAGAATTCACTTCCTTATCTTAAAATTATAATTTAAAATAAATTATAATAAATTTTAATGATAATAAACATTCATGAAGAAAATCTCAACGTCTCTCTTGTTAAGCCTAGGCCTAGTTTTTGCTTTATCAGGCTGTAACAATAGCCGGCATGACACGCATCTTGTTGGCGAGTCGATTAAACCCATGGTTGTTGACATGAATTTACGAATAAAAAATCAAAACGTAGTTCATGAGATTCTTCATAAGCAAATCTTAGAAAAGCCTTCTTATTTCAATGAAAGAGATCTTGAAAAAGCTAGAAATGACGGGAAAATTTGTGAAGCAAGCGATGGTTCAGTTCATGTCCTTTATGAAGCACAAGAAATTATTGAAGTTGCGAATACAACCAATAGCTTAAGACGTAAAAATTATTTTGACATAGCTCAAGAACATAACATCCCCATGCAAGATACCCTAAAGATTGCTGGTGAATTACTTCAAAACCAGTACAGACAATACGCATGCAAACCTGATTAAAAATTTGGGATTTATAAATGTCTTTCTTGACAAACCGCCACTAATCTTACTAGGTTCCTTTATTATGACAATGAATGTTCATAATCTAGCTAGTTTTTAACCCCTCCTTAATATTAAAAGTACCTGGAAATATGCTTTATTTTTTCACTAATCTATTCTATATAGTACACTTTAAGTATTAATACATTTGATGCAGGCTATGAAAACAAAAAACACCAGTATTTCTGTTGCTATCCCATCGGCAGTTTGGGCAATTGGGTTTTCTCAATTCTTAATCAATGTGTCCTCTATCATTGTATTTGGGTTCTCCGCTGTTTATTTAAAATCAATCTTAGGTGTTGGAACCGGATGGATTGGTTTTTTAGAAGGAGTTGTTGAAGGTTGCTCGTACTTAACAAAAGTATTATCCGGGGTTTTCAGCGATTATCTTCAGCGCCGCAAACGAATTATGGTATGGGGATTTGCGCTCGTCCTACTCTCAAGACCAATTCTTGCCATATCTCATACATTTACAACTGTCTTTGCTGCCCGGCTTATGGATCGTTTAGGCAATGGAATCCAATCTACACCACGTGATGCCTTAGTTGGTGATATTGCCCCTCCTTCAATTAAAGGATCATGTTATGGTCTGCGACAGAGCCTAGGAACCGCTGGTTCATTTTTTGGAGCAATCATTGGCGTTGGCGTGATGCTTTTAACCGGCAATAATTTTCATATTGTTTTTTGGATAGCAACAATACCAGCAGCGTTAGCCCTTATTATCCTTATGATGGCTGTTAAAGAACCACGCGACCAAGATCATACTGGCCAAAGCATTCCTCACGCTAAAAAACCAAGAAACCCCATTTATTGGAAAGACCTTAAAAACCTAGGCCGTAATTACTGGATTTTAATGGCTATTGCGGGTCTTTTTATGTTGTCACGCCTGAGTGAGGCTATGCTTGTCTTACACGCGTATGAAAACTTCGGTTTAGAACAGGCCTATACCCCTATCGTTTTAATGCTTTATAATGGATCAAATTCTATTGCCTCTTATCCGATTGGAAAATTATCTGATCGCATTAATCGTTACTTTATCTTAGGCGTGGGTTTTATCGTCCTCATTCTCGCAGATATTATTCTCAGTTCAGCAACAAATCTTATGCAAATGCTTTTAGGCGTTGTTCTCTGGGGCATACAAATTGGCATTACTCAGAGCATGTTTCTCGCACTTATTGCTGATACTGTTCCGAAAAAATTAAGAGGAACTGGCTTTGGATTCTTTTATTTTATTACTTCAATATCCCTCATTACAGCCACCACTATCGGTGGATCAATAGCCCAGTTTTACAGCCTAGCTGCCGCTTATAAACTAAGCTCCATCATCGCCAGCATCGCCTTAGCTTGTTTGGTTGTGTGGATATATCAAAAAAGAAAACACCCTATCGAGAATTAACACATAATTTCTGGCACTCCCAGTTGTCATCCTGCCTCCCCTAGTTGTCATCCTAGTGCTTGACACTAGGATCTCATGCAGCGAATTGGCTCTTACTACACTGATGCAGAAGCAGAACAACGAACCCATAATTCTAATGATGAAGGGTATAGAATCAACAACTTCATTTAAAAGACTTACAATATTGTAAATAATATTTGCTCTTATGGGGTCTAATACGCTAGGTTGTGAACGCAAGGGATAGGCGTCTCTATCTCAAGTTTTGCAAAAAATTTCTTTGGAGTTTGTATGCGCCAATCATCATCACCGCAAATAGCTACTGATACAGTATCAGGAGGAGGAACAAAAAGCCGTTTTTCATCACTCACTCCGATTCCTCGTACTGTTTGGATTCTAGGATGGATGATGTTTCTCATTAACCTCGCGTTTGTAATGATATACAGTCTATCAGGTGTCTATTTAAAAACAGTTGTTGGTGTAGCAACAATTTGGATCGGACTTCTTGAGGGCGTTGCAGAAGGCGCTTCTTATGCAATGAAATTATTTTCCGGAATGGCAAGTGATTATTTAAAGCGCCGCAAATTAATTATGGTTTGGGGCTATGCTTTAATGGTTCTCAGCAAACCAGTTTTAGCACTGTCTCATTCTTTTGGAATTGTCTTTTGTGCTCGTTTGATGGAACGCTTTGGCAATGGTATTCAAGCAACCCCTAGAGACGCTCTCGTTGGCGATATCGCTCCCAAAGATAGAAAAGGCGCCTGTTATGGCCTTAAAAGAAGTTTGGGAACTTTTGGCTCTTGCATTGGCGGCGTTGTTAGTATTTTCGCCATAAAATGGACCGACGGTAACTTTAATCAAGTTTTTTGGCTTGCCACTATCCCCGCAACACTAGCTTTCTTGATTCTTATTTTTGCAGTTAGAGATCCCAAAAAATCTGTACACTCTGCCTTATCATCAGAAATAGCTCTCCCTGCCCCTAAGCGACGCCACCCAATTCAATGGGCCGATTTTGCTCGCCTAGGCAGACCGTATTGGATGCTGATGATCGTTGTTAGTGTGTTTATGTTAGCACGCGTCAGCGAGACTTTTCTTGTGTTGCACGCCCATCAAAATTTTGACCTTCCTCTCCACCAGGTCCCCTTAATTATGATACTATATAACGCAACCTATAGCCTTTCTTCTTATCCGGTTGGTCTCTTCTCAGATCGAATGAATCGTTATTGGTTCTTGGCTATGGGAATCGTTTTCTTGATTGCGGCTGACTTATTAATGGCAAGCGCGAACTCATTAACAGGCATCATGATTGGTGTGGCCTTATGGGGTGTACAGATGGGCGCTGCTCAGAACGTATTCTTAGCTCTGATCGCTGAAATGGTACCAGAAGATCTTAGAGGAACCGGTTTTGGTTTCTTTTATTTAATTGGTTCTATTACGGCAGTTTTGGCAGGATTATGCGCAGGAAGTATTGCAGGCGTTTACGGAGAGGGTACAACATTCCTTGTCAGTGGCATTGTTGCTGCGGTATCATTAGTTATATTAGGCCTGATCATGGGATATAAAGACAAAGAAGAGCAGTCTAAGCCGACGTCTAAAAAAGCAAAGTAAGACTCTTCAAAAGTGAAGATTATAAAAAGATAAAGATTATTACAATTGGAGGATAAATTATGGCTTCGCCTTTGATGCCTAAAGCAACAGCTGTTTGGTTAATTGAAAACACAGCACTATCGTTTGAACAAATTGCTGCTTTTTGCGGTCTGCATAGCTTAGAAGTACAAGCAATCGCCGATGGTGATGTATCCATAAGTATGGTTGGACTAGATCCTATTTCATCTTCTCAACTTAGCTTAGAAGAAATAAACCGTTGTGAAAATGATACTTCAGCACGGCTCGTTCTTATTCCTCCTGTAAATGCAGATACCATATTAGGGAAGAAGAGATCACGCTACACTCCAGTTTCCAAACGTCAAGATCGTCCTGATGCAATTGCCTGGCTTGTAAAGTATTATCCAGATATGACAGATGGTCAAATTTGTCGTCTTCTTGGCACAACCAAGCCAATGATCAAGGCTGTTAAAACGAAAACTCACTGGAATTCAGCTAACATTAAACCAAGAAGCCCTGTGCACCTCGGTTTATGTGTTCAAGTAGAGCTCGACAAAACAATAGAGAAATGTAGTCATCATGCTATCATCCCGGATGAGACAGAAACCGCTGATTAATTGAATGCGTTATTTTCGCTATATATCTATAACTCTTCTTATTATTATTGGTTGCGCTTGGTTGATTAAGTATCAATTATCGCAGCCACCTCTTGCTTATGTTCAAAACAAAGAAGGCCCCTCTCTTAAACTTGGTGGCCCTTTTAGTCTTGTTGATCAGTTTGGCAAAACTCGCACTAATCAAGAGTTTCTAGGAAAGTATATGCTGATTTATTTTGGCTATACATTTTGCCCTGATATCTGTCCTATGGGATTGCAAAACATGGCAAAAGCCATAACCCTATTAGGACGTGACCGTGAAGCTATTGTTCCCATCTTTATAACCATAGACCCAGAGCGAGACACTGTTGATAGCCTAAAGCTTTACTCCAGTAATTTCTCGATACCATTTATTATGCTGACAGGAAATCGTCCTCAAATTGACGATGCCATAAAATCTTTTAAAGTGTACGCAAGTAAATCACAAGAAACACACAGCACCACAGATTATTTGATGGATCACAGTACAATGATTTATCTTATGGGACGTAACGGCGTCTTTTTAGAATATTTTCTTCATTCAGATGATCCTGAAATTACATCTAAAGCGATCCAAAAACACCTTTTAAAAGAAATGAAGCCGATTACTATAAAAAAATGATTCTACTTCCAACACTAATGACTGACCGTTTGTTATTGCGACCTGTCATCTTAGCAGATGCAAAATCAATTTTTTCTTATTCATGCAACCCCAATGTCGCACGTTATGTAACATGGGAGCCACACAGCAACATTGAAGAAACAACAGATGTAATCACCAATTTCTTTTTTAAACAGTATGAAAAGGGAATTCCTGAACCTTGGTGTATTACTTATATTGACGATACTGAATGGGTTATTGGCCTTATTGGATGTAGGCCTTTTGAAGAAGATCTAAAATCTATGGAGATTACTTACGTCCTAGCAGAAGAACACTGGGGGAAAGGATTAGTAGTCGAAGCTGCCAGAAGTATTTTACCCTACATTTTCGAACAATATAGACCAGAAAAACTAATAGGGAGGTACTCAGAAGAGAACCCCGCCTCAGGTCGAGTTATGGAAAAACTTGGGATGAATTCTATTGCAAAGCGTCAATGCATGAGAAAAGGCAAACTTGAAACCACAATTTATTACTCTCTTGAATTAGCTGATCTAAAATAGCATCCATTGTCATCTCTGCTTCCCTCGCACTGCCATCCTCGCTCTCTCGCTGCAGCCCTATTCCTTCTCTGCTAGCTAGCCCCATTTCCTCGCACTGTCATCCTCGCAAAGGCAGTGATCCAGGCTGTTCATTCATGAGTTTTATGTTTTTATGCCCCCCCTGACGGCCACTTTTATTTTTTGACTTTTATTACATTTTGAGTTAATTTTTACTTGTATCTAACAAATAGTACGGGGTTTTTTAAAGAAAAATAATAACTCAAAAATCCATTGAACTCTCAACATCACATTACCGGAATATGATAAGAAGTTTTCTGAATTCAAAGTTATTAGCCGGATTTTCTTAAAAAAGTCGTTCGAAGAGATTCGAAGTGTGGGCAGGCGTTCAAGGAGTGAGCATTCGACGTGTACCTATAAGTACATGAGAGTAAAAGAATAAAATTCTTTTACAAGAAGTTCTCCAAAAGTGAACAACGAACCCACAATTTGAAGATCGAAGAGCGTAGGGTCTCCATTAATGATGGGCTCTTCTCCTACTCGTCTCGTATTAGTGTTGGCCTACCTTTAAGTAAGTAAAATTACGTGAAGCGGTGTCTGCTGCGTTTAAGGGTAGAGGAGTACAGATGGTTTTTTACTCTTACGAGTAAAAAACCGTATGAGGGGGAAGAGTTAATGGTGGAGCAGAGCGGCCTTGATTGCTGAGGTAATGACCAGGCTTCACCGCCAGTGTACTGGCTGAGTGTACCGCCGTCGGTTTTGGCTGAATAACCGATCCGCTGTCCTGGGTTA
>CANFPP010000002.1 GCA_947449005.1 Holosporales bacterium
TTAGTGATGACTGCGATTGACGAAGCGCTGCCAATTTTATTCTTTCTTCATATCCTAATTGTTTGTATTCTCTCATTTGCAACGCCTTTCTGTGCCTGTCTTATCAACAAACACTCTAATGCGTTGCACCTCATTTTAGAACACGGCGCAGAATGGGCATCGGCCAATTACTTTTTAAAAAGCAATGTGAGCTTCTCCTCCAAAGGGGGTTTGAGACTATTGTCGTTTGGGCGCTCAAAGAGAATCTATCTGCAAGAAATTTTTACAGCAAGCTTAATGGCACTCTTTTAGACAAAGAGGTGCCTTTTGACGTTGATGGAAAAAAGTATCCACATGTTGTTTATCAATGGGGTTTTTGAAGAATAAAGCTTTTTCTATGCAGCTTTGGAAGTTTGAACAGTTACTTTCTCAGTTTTTTTTACAGTTTGACTCTGTTCTGATTTACTTGCAGCTACAACAATTGTGGATATTATGGCGTATGCGCTAAGCAAAATTGCCGGCATGTATAAATTGCCAGTTGTATCGATGAGGTAGGTTAAGAGCATAGGAGTTGTTCCGCCTGTAATTGCCATACCAATGCAAAAACTCATAGCAACTCCTGTGTAACGCACATTGGCTGCAAATAATTTTTGTAAGAATGCGTGACATGGTCCAACAAAACTTGCAACGAGAGCGCCTAAAAGAAGTTGCCCCAAAATCAGAGCATATAATTGAGGGATTTGTAACAAGTAGAAGCTCAGCCATGAAAAGGAAATAATCATTCCAAACGATAAAAGGATGGATCTTTTTGGAGTTATATAGTCGCTAAGTGCTCCAAAAACTACACACAAAAGCATAAAAGAACCAAGGCCAAACATGTTAAGCGAAATTCCTTGTTTAATCGGAATATCTACATATCTCGAAAGATAAACATTGAGAAATGCAAACAAGGTGTAAGATAAAGCACCATTGATTCCACCCATAGTTATGCCTGTTAAAAAGGGTGCCTTAGATTCTTTAAAAAGGGAGAGTATAGGCTGTCTTTTTGAAGTATTTTTTATTTGAAGATATTCCGGAGTTTCTTGAGAGGATCTACGCAGGTAATATCCAACCAGACTCACAAGCGCTCCGAATAAGAATGGAACTCTCCACGCCCAAGCTGGCATTCCAGGTTGGAAAACAACCACACCTGCAAGGGTAGCAGTTATTGCGCCCATTACGCAGGAAGACGAGATAAATCCACTGATGAACCCAGATTGTTTTTTTGTGCCGTGTTCTAAAGCGAAGATTGCAGCGCCGTTGTATTCTCCACCCGTACAAAGTCCCTGCAGCATTCGGCAAAGAATTAAAATGATAGGAGCAGCAGTCCCTATGGTTTCATATCCAGGCAAGACTCCAATGAAAAATGTTGGAAGACCCATCAATGAAACGGAGATTGTTAGTGCTTTTTTGCGACCAAAACGATCGCCAATATAACCAAAAACATAGGCGCCAAAAGGGCGTGTCCAAAAAGCAGCAGAAAAGGCAAAGAAGCTGGCAAAAAGTGATAGGGTGGGATTGCTTGAAGGAAAATAAATTGTTGATATTGTAGCAATAAAAACGCCACAAATTGTAAAGTCATAAAATTCTAGCGCATTACCAATAGCGCTTACTGCAACTGTTTTTCTAAGGTTCTTATCCATTTTATGGCCCTAGTAAAATTCTTTCTATAATATTTCGAGACTGCATGATTGTTGAATAGTTTTTTATAAACTTATCAAGAAAAGCACTTTCATCATTGTCATCACCGATGGCAATTATTTGCTGAAAATGGCCATTATTAATTGCTAAGGTAACACCATTTTTTGCGCCGCTCATAGATTCTCTGTTCATCATAACTTGATAACCTTCTGCACTATCAATGCTAACGGCACTCCATAAAATTGTTCGATTAGCTGTTGTGCATGCTGCATGAAGAAGCGGGTCATGGCTAAAGAGCGCTTTTGAAATATAGAGGTCTGCCCAGTCTTTGTGTGAAAAACAGCTAGTAACCTTATTTGTTTTAAGGTTTTTAAAGCCAAAACTAGCATAACAAAACCCCAAATCTTTTATTTGGCGGAGTTGAGTTTCTATTTGATTTTCGTTTTGAACGTCAAAAAGCTTAACGGCTGTAATCATGTGATGCTTCCTGCAACTGAAGGTGCTCTTAATGTGGAAGATTAAGTTGTTTAAGAGAGGAAAACAAGAAAAATCTTAACATGTACAAATTTTATATAAATATGTCGGAACACGAGGGTTTCCTTGCTATCTGAGGTTGATTTTTTATAAAAATTTCGCATTAAACACACTTTGCTCAAAGAAAATTATCATTTTATTAAAGTTTTATCGATACCGTTGATTCAGAGGATTGATAATTTTAAGGTAAAATTAAAGTGGATCGCTTTGAAAATAAGGCAGCAGTAACAGCAGCAATTGCTACGTACTCATCTAAATTAATGAGAAGTGATGAGCATGCCTTGGTTGATTTTTATGATTTTTCAGAATTTGTTAATCAATTTTATCAGAATATTTCGTTTGAAGAGCTGAAAAAAGCTGATATTGAGCTCATGAGTTTTCAAGTTGAAAAAGCCTGGAATTTGATCCAAAAGCGATCATCAGATATGCCCTTAATTGTTTTTGATGGTGCATCTATTTATTTGCACAATGACAATCGTTCTTTTCTCGTAGACAGCGTTACGTCTGAATTACAGAGGCTTGGTTATGTTATTGATGTTTTGATTCATCCTGTTATTAAAGTCATTCGCGATGTTGATGGAAATTTGTGTGATTTGTATAAATCAGAAAATTCTACTATTGAAGAGTGTGCGGAAAACATAGGCTTTGAGTCTCTTATTTATTTGAACTTAAAAGTTTGTTTAGATGAGTCGCAACAGGATTTTCTTAGATCCCAGTTATTACATGTATTAAAGAATGTTTCTTTTGCTGTTGATGATTATCAATCAATGCGTCAACAGTCTCAAGAAATAGCTAAAACCTATGTGCGCTTGTATCAAGAGGAATTTTTTCTAAACGAGAGTCTTGTTGACATAGCTGGCTTTTTAAATTGGTTAGATCAAGATAATTTTATTTTCTTAGGAAGCAGGTACTTCACAATTAAAGGTTTCCCGAATCCAGCTTTTGCCACTATTTCTTGTGATAATATTTTTTCTGAGAATCTTGGAATTTTCAGGGATCTAACTTATGCCAATCATGAAGATTTAGCTGCAAAGATTGTTCAAAATTCTTCCGAGAAATCTTTCGAATTTCCCTCATTTTTTTCTATTATGAAAACAAAAATCCGTTCCGTGGTTCATCGCCCTTCGCGAATGAATTCTTTTGAAATTTTAGACATTGATGAGCAAGGGTCGGTTTTAGGAGTTTATCAATTTGTTGGAATGTTTACACGTTCTTCTTTTTCTAAATCTCCGTTCTCGATTCCAATCTTACAGAAAAAAGTACAGAAAATTTTAAATCGATTTGGCTTTCCGCCACAGTGGCATAATGGAAAATTATTGATCTCAATTTTAAATAGTGTTCCTCAAGATGAGTTATTCCAGATCACAGAGAATGAACTGTATGATTTATGTGCGAAAGTTATGCAGCTTAAAGAGCAGGTGGCAGTTTTTATCCATGAAGATAACTTTAGCTCTTTTTCAACAATTATGATTTATCTGCCGCGCGATCGTTATAGCTTTGGTATTAAAGAAAAATTTGAAAATTATTTATCTTCCACTCTAAAGGAAAATGTTACTTCTTCTCATGTTTATTTAAGTGATTTTCCTTTTGCTCGTTTGATCTTTGTATCCGACTCAAAATCCTTGAATGTTGACTGTCTTGAGCTTGCGGAGCAATTAGATCAATTATCATTATCTTGGGTGGAGCAATTGATCCGTCATTCAGCACTTTTTTCTCAATACCAAAAAACTTTTCCTATTGCTTATCAAGAAGCTTTTTCACCAAGTGATGCAATTATCGATTTTGAGAGCTTACGGCAAGTCAATGAAGTGAATCCAATTCGACTAAGATGTTTTTCTCCGAAAGATGCAGAAAATTTCAAAGTTAATATTTTTCATCTTCATCAGGCTCTTCCTCTTTCTTCATTATTACCCATTTTAGAGAATTTGGGATTAAAGGTTTTGTCTGAGACAAGTTATCTTTTGAAAATTAATAATGATGATATTTGGCTACACTCATTCGAGTTTCAGAACAGTGATCTATTAATTGACGATTCTTTAAAGCAAAACATTACAGAAGCTTTTTATAAAGTATGGGCAGGAGAGGTTGAAAACGATAGTTTTAATCAGCTGATATTAACAGCTGGACTGACTTACCGTGATGTTATCGTAATTCGTGCTTATACGCGTGCTTTGAGGCAAATGCGTTTCCAATATTCTACTGATTATGTTGCTGCGATATTTTCTCGTTATCCAAAAATCACTAAAATGCTGGTTTCCTTTTTCAAAGATAAATTTAAAGAAAATCAACAAGACTTATCCTCTCATTTAAAGCAGATTTACGAAGAGCTTAGATCGGTGTCACGAATTGATGATGATAGAATCATCAGGCGCTTTTTAAATATTTTACAAGCAACTCTTCGAACAAATTATTATCAAAATTCATTTGGATCATATTTATCTTTTAAATTTGATTCAATGCTTCTTGATAGTATTCCTGAACCAAAACCACTTTTTGAGATTTTTATTTATTCTCCGAGATTTGAAGCTTGTCACTTAAGGGGTGGGAAAGTTTCACGTGGGGGAATTAGATGGTCGGATCGTGCTGAAGATTTCCGTGATGAAGTTCTTGGCCTTATGAAGGCACAGATGGTTAAAAATTCAATCATAGTGCCACTTGGTTCAAAGGGTGGGTTTTTTGTTAAAAATTATGAACATCTCTTGATGCAAGGTGCTTGTGCTGAAGTGCTTCGTCTGGAAGTTATTAGTTGTTATCGTCTGATGATGGAAGGTTTGCTTGGGCTCACCGACAATTTAATTAATGGTAAGATTGTGAAACCAATTGATACTGTTTGTTATGATAATGATGATCCTTATTTAGTTGTAGCCGCGGATAAAGGAACAGCGACATTTTCAGATACAGCAAATTCTGTTTCGCGTGATTATGAATTCTGGTTGAGTGATGCATTCGCCTCTGGTGGGTCTTATGGTTACGATCATAAAAAAATAGCGATTACAGCTAGAGGTGCCTTCGTATCTATTGATCGCCATTTTAGAGAATTAGATTTTGATATCTATAGCACTCCTTTTACTGCAATTGGTGTTGGCGACATGGCGGGGGATGTTTTTGGAAACGGTATGCTGCAAACTGACAAGATTAAGCTTATTGCTGCATTTAATCATCAGCACATATTCCTAGATCCCAATCCTGATGCAGAAACTAGCTATTGCGAGCGGAAAAGACTGTTTGATTTACCAAATTCAAAATGGTCGGATTATGACCCGAGCTGTCTTTCCAAAGGGGGAGGGGTTTTTGATCGCTCTCTTAAAATCATCCCTTTAAGTTTTGAGGTGAGATCATTTTTATCTGCAGCTTTTCATAAAGAGATTCCGGAAGAATTATCGCCCGATGAATTGATTAGTTATCTGATAAAGGCTCCTATCGATCTTTTGTGGTTTGGGGGAATTGGGACGTTTATTAAAGAAAGTCATGAAACTCATGTTGAGGTTGGGGATCATCAGAATGATCGAGTCAGAGTGAATGCAAAAGATATTAATGCACGCGTCGTTGGCGAGGGGGCTAATCTTGCTATGACGCAAAGAGCAAGAATTGAATATGCTCTTAAAGGTGGGAAAATTAACACAGATGCTATTGATAACTCTGCAGGTGTTGATTGCTCAGATCACGAAGTTAACCTTAAGATTTTATTTAGTACATTATTAGCAGAAGGCAGAATAACTTTTGAGGAGAGAAATCAGCTTCTAAAGAGCATGACAGATGATGTTACAAATTTGATTTTACAAGATAATAAATTGCAAACTCAGATATTAAGTATTATGGAGCGGTTAGCTGTCAAAGAGATTAATACATATCAAGCCTTAATCCGTAATCTTGAATCTGATCCATATTATCCCTTAAATAGAGCACTTGAGTTTTTACCTGAAGATGATGTATTTGAGAGGCGTCTTAGCCAAAAACAAAGCCTCACGCGTCCTGAGCTTGCCATTTTGCTCAGCTATAGCAAGATTTCTCTATATCAACGTATTTTAGATTCAGGCCTTCCTGAGAATAGTTATTTTGACGATTATCTGATTTGTTATTTTCCTAAACTGATTCAATCTAGTTTTGCATCAGAGATAAAAAAACATCCATTACGTCATGAAATTGTTGCAACAGTTTTGTCTAATCAACTTATCAATCGGGTTGGCCCTGAATTCGTTTTTGAAATTAGTCAGGTCGTTGGAGTCAGTATTATAGAGGTGTTGGATGCATTTATTTGCATTGTACGAATTTTTAATTTAGATCTGCTATGGGATGAAGTTGAAAACATCCAATCTCTTGAAGATAGGTATAAAACACTTATCTCAATCAAGCAGGGAGTTGAACAATGCGTTGTTGTTTTCTTGCGACATAAAGTGAGTTGTCATTTGGATGAATGCTTTAGTTATCTCGGTCAATCTATGGATGTTTTGTTGACGGAATTTAAACGACAAAATACAGACGCTGAGTTTGAAAATTATAAAAACATTTGGCCTATTCTTTTAGATATTGCTTGTGAGGGCCTTAAAGATGAGTCTCAGAAATTAATCTCTGCTTGCTTGGAAATTAATTCTGTTTTTGGTTTTGAAAACATGAGTTCTTTAATTAATTCTATCAATGTTGATAGTCAGTGGCAGAAAGCCGCTAAGGTTAGCTTAGTAGATGATCTAATACAATCTCAGGCACAACTGACGAAACAAATTGTCGCAGCAGGCGGCATTAATGAGTGGAAGAAAACCCGGCAGAATATGATTGATATTCTCCAGCAGAATTCAAGATTAGCAACAAATGATTTTGCTTTTTTAAGTTATTCTGTCAGGCAGTTACAACGGCTGTTTTAGGTTTGACAATTTTTACCCTAGGGATAAATACGTATAAAATTTTATTAAAACATCCTATATCAAAGAGGAATAACCATAATATTTTTACGTCTCTCCGTAGTTATTACGGAGTTTCTTCTGATTAGAATTAATATCTAATTTCCTCAAGCAGCACATGTTGCTAAAAGGCAAGGTTTAAAAATGAACACCTCTATAGAAAAAAATTCTGAGGCATTTCTCTTTAACAAATCACATATTAACGAAATAAATCGTATATGCGTTCCCTTGTTTAATAATTTTAATTTAACTCATTTTGGCTTTCTTCGATATATGCCGGATGGATCTTATCTTGCTATCAGTAATGATATAAAATGGGCTGAGATACATCTAAAAAATGACTATGCTAGCTCACAATATTTTGCCGAAGAAGTATGTTCTATAGCTAAGGATACTTATTATGCTTCTTTGTGGCCAACTTTTTGTCCAGCTGATAGAACATTAGATGCCTTATATAATTATGGTATATGGCATGGATTAAATGTTGTGCAACCTAGTGCTGAATTTGTAGACGTTTATTATTTTGCGACAAATAGAGAGAACCATCAAATAGCATCTCTCTATCTTAATCATTCTGATCTAATCAAAAGATTTATCACTTATTTCAAAAACGAGGCGAAGAGCATTATACAAACTGCAAAGCCAGAAAATCATGCTTATTCTGAAGTTTATAATAAAGTTTTTCAGAGCAAAATTGATAATAATGACGATAAAACTAGCGTAGAAAATTTCATAAAAGAAACAGAGATAAAGAAATTTAAAATTTCTGATTTTCCTAGCTTATCTGCTCGAGAAGTACAGTGCATGACTTTGCTTTCCAGTGGCAGAACGATGAAGGAAATAGCGAAATGCTTTGATCTTTCTCCAAGAACTATAGAGTCTTATGTTAATAATCTAAAAAATAAATTAGGGTGCGTTAGTAAGAGCGATATCATAAAAATTTATGAACAATCAGAATTAAAAAACCTTAATATCTGTAAAAATAATAATTAAGTTTTGCCATAGGGAAATATTCAGGATATACATTTTGTCAGAGGGCGTAACTAAAAGTAGGAGTTTTTTATGGTTATTAATGATCTTTTTTTATGGATAGTCGAAACTTTAAACCAATATCCTTCAGAATTTATTGCATTCTCAATGATTATCTATTGTGCACTTAGTATCTTTTTACTACATCTCGCATTTGGTCAGGTTGGCCTTTTTGTGTATTTTGGGATGTCCTTAATAGTCAGTAATATACTTTTTCTCAAGTTGGTGAAGTTTTCATTTTATAGCTCTCCAATTCCTCTTGGCAAAATAGTAATTGGCTCAACAATGTTTTGCACAAGTCTTTTGATCGAATTTTATGGTAAAGAAGTTGCAAAAAAAGCCATTCTTATTGGTGTTACAACTGAACTGGTGGTGCATTTTCTAATGCTACTTGCTGTCGGTGCTCAGCCCTACTTTGATACGGATAGTAGCGCTTACAATGCTGGACATGCGCAAATAAAGGCATTGTTTCTTCCAACTTTCTCTATTTTTATTTCAGGTATTATTGCCTATGTAATTAGCCAGAATGTTGAAATTAAAACATTTCTAATGATAAAAAAACTAACGAATTCTCGTTTTTTATGGCTTCGTTCTGGAGCATCTATGTGTATTGCATCTCTGATTGATAATGCTATTTTTGGTATTCTTGCTTGTATAGTTTTTGCTCCTAATCCTCTTTCTTGGAGCACAACTTTCTTTACGTATATTCTAGGTTCATATCTTGCAAGATGTATGATTTGTATTATTTTTGTGCCGTGGATGTATTTAGTTTTCAACGTTCGGATAAACAATTTTTTCTCAAGAAATTTGGTAAGATAAGCAAAGCACTGTAACCTTTACTGATGCTATCAAAACAATGTAAGAGTGTTAATGTTGTAGTTTGTTAAAATTAATTAAAGGCTATTGCTTCTTATAACATAGGGTTGAAGATGTACGATAATCTTGGGATTATCCCATGCACAAAAAATAAAATTTGGGAATTCGTAAGTAATTTAGGAGCTGTTGAAGCTGGTTGTGCTTACTGTGGTCCTGAATTTTTATTATCTAAACGGTATGTTTCAAAAATTTCTAATCGAGTCATTATTCTTTCTGCGAAATATGGATTCTTAGATTTATGGGATATTATACCTGAATTTTACGATGTAACATTTTCTAGAGCAGAAGACGCGTATATAGATGTGTCTTGTTTGAAAAAGCAAGCCTGTGAAAAGGGTCTTTTAAACTATAAAGAGATTACTTTAATTGGTAATCCCGATTATCAAAAACGTATATATGAAGTCTTTTCTAATTTCGAGATAAAAATTAATTGCCCTGTAAAAGATTTAGTACAAGAGGAAGATATTTGCTTAAAGATCAATCAGCTTTTATTAGAAGAAAAAATCGACGATTAGCTAACCCACCTTGGTCCGCAAACTCTGTTTGCCAATTACAATGCTTGTTTCAAATTTGATTTTTTGCTTGGGATATTTTCTTTAATCACATTAAGAGAAAAATGCTGAAGCATGTGCATTAGTGTTAATCCATGTGTGGCTGCTTCATTAATAAGAACTAACATTACTTCAGATGGAATATCTGCTTCTGTGATAATGATTTGTTTGGGTCTTTCATTTTGAGACTCTAAGTCTTTAATTATCTTCGAGAGTCCATAAACTGCCCCAAGTATGGGGACACCATGAATGTATTGACCGGTTTCATCATCATTTAAAGTGAGAAGCCCGACAGGGCGGTAAGCGAGTTCAGGACTATGAAATAACTCTCTGATAAATAACTCTGTTTGGTCATCATTTCCAACCAACAAAACAGGAATTGATGTTGAGCTGTTTAAACGACGTCTTTGTAATAGATGGTGATCATGAATTAATCGATACATAAAACGCGGCAAAATTAATAATGTAATGAGCACTAAAGCATTAATTGCAGGAATTGACCTAGGAAGAGATTCTTGCTGGGCCATAAACACCATGAGCGGAGAATACAGGACAATAGAAAGAACAACGGCTAAGGATAAGGGAAGGACATCTTCAATTGAGACATAACGCCAGATTCCTTTGTGAGTTTGCATCCAACAAAAAACACTGACGCTGACTAACGAAAAAACCAACATGTTTTTAAGAATGAATACAGGGGAGTAGTTTAGAAATTCATCTCCAACACGCAAATATAAAGAAATAAATAAGGATAAAAACGCGACTAAGAAATCATGCGCTAACGCTGCTTGTGGAAGGACTGTGTGTCCTGAAGGTAGTGCATTACTTATTGATGCTTTAACTTTTCTAAGTTTAGCAGATTCCATTATGCGGTGTGCTTGTGATGCTGTGAATCGAGTGAGTTTTTTTATTTTTTTTAAAGAGAGTTTTGTATAGAAAGCTGTAAAATGACATGTTGATTTAAAAAAACGTTTTACATGTAAGACTGTAAAGTAAAATACTATTTTTAAGATTCTAGCAGTGTGCCCTGCATGCACATTTAAAAAGTGAGAAGTGTTTTTTGCAAAGATTATAAGTTTTGGTATCACTACTTCTTTTACAAAAATAGAGGCATTTTTCATAAGTTCTAGGAGCTTTGGTATAATGACTTCTTTTTTTATCATTATACAGCTTCCGATTGATGTGCAGATAACATCATTGCCAAAAGACCTCCGATTAACCACAGGGTTGCAAGCCACCAATTCTGCCAGAACCCTAGGTTAACCCAAGCGATAACGCACGTGCTACAAAATAATGCCATTGCAGTTGCAATACTGCTTCGCCTTTGTAAAGATTGAGCGAGATTTAGGAAATTTAACATCACAATAGTTCCTAAAAGTGCTCCAATCCCTCCTAGTTCTAACCACCATTGAAGGGGAGCATTATGAGGATGCATCGAAATGATAGACGTTGTTTTTGTCAAAACCTCTCCTGTTTTTTCAATAAATTTCCATGAAATTTTTTCATCACCGATTAAGCGATTCCTAGAAGAATCTAAACCGTAGCCTAAAATTGGTTTTTGAAGGATTTTTTCGGAAACAGGGCGCCAAATATGTAAACGATGGATATAACTAACTTCATGAATGTTGTTGGTAATAGTCTCAATATTATGAGGCGTTAAGAGAAGAAGAGTAAGAAAGGGCGCTGTTAATGAGAGTGTTGGTATAAGCAGGAGCCCTAATTTCATGGATAATTTTGGTAGGAGTTGAAAAAAAATATAACCAACAATACCCATAATAATTGCAACTCTGCTGCTGTCGCAATCAAGAAGTTTAAGAATTATGTACAAGAAAATGATAAAAATAATCACAGCCCCAATATTAAACTTTTTGTATAAGTGCCAAGCACATGGCCATAAAATAAGAGAAAAGGTTAATGAAGCTTGAGCCAACGCTTTAGCCGGACTTTTATTGAATAAATTTTGCCAAGGATTCCCTAGAAAATAGTCAACGAGCAAGAAGAAAAGACTAAGAACAACACCATAAAACAACATGCTAGATATTTTTTGGCGCTGATCCATTTCTAAATTCAGGAGATACTGGCACCAAAAAAATCCGAATAAAAAGATTAATAACAACCTTACGCTTAATAAGATTGAATCTAACGGGTTAATTGACCAAATCGTGCTTAACGTGCCCCAGGTAATTAAGCAAAGAATACTTAAGTTAAAAGGACCAAAATTTTGCGTGAAAATATTTTTATTAGGTGTTTTTAAAAATCCAATCGCTCCGCCAATAACTAACAACCAAATCAACGCGCGCGGCGAAATAATGCTAAGCGGTGCGATCATAAAAACAATTGTTGGTATCGCTATATTTTCAATTCTCGTGATTATAGTGTATCTCCCGATAAAGCGAGTATAGTTGACCAAGATTGGTCGTCAATTGGCATGACTGAGAGGCGTGATTGACGAACCAAAGCCAAGTGTTGCAATGCTGGATGAGGTTTTATGACATCTAAAGACACAGGTTTGGACAACGGGCGCACGGCCTTGACATCAACCATTCCAAATCTTCCTGTAGCGTCGCTTTGGTCTGGGTAGTAGGTTTTAATAACTTCCACAATTCCAATGATTTGTCGCTCTTTCACTGAATGATAAAAGAAGCACAGATCTCCAAGTTTCATGGCTTTTAAATTATTAGCAGCTTGATAATTGCGAACACCATCCCAAGAAGTCACTTTCTTTTCAACTTGATCTTGCCATGACCAAGTTGAGGGTTCACTTTTGATGAGCCAAAAGGCCATGGTCGGTCTCCCATTCTGCTTGCTTAGATAAAATATCCATGATTGCTGCGTCAGTTGATTTGCTCTCGTATAATACACTATAGACAGCTTGGCTAATTGGCATAGGGATTTTTATTTTTTTTGCTAAAATTGATAAAGATGCAGCTGTGTAGACGCCTTCTGTAACACTGTTCTGAGATTTCAAAATGCTTTCTAAGTCTTTTCCTTGGCCTAGTGCAATGCCTAAACGTGTGTTGCGCGATTGTTCGCTTGAGCATGTTAACATTACGTCACCTACCGCAGCTAAGCCTAAGAATGTTTCACTTTTTCCGCCGAGGGCAATGCCGAGTCTTTGCATTTCTGCAAGGCCACGTGTAATTAAAGCAGCGATTGCGTTCTCTCCTAATTGTTTGCCTCTAACAATACCGCAAGCGATGGCAAGTACATTTTTGAAGGCACCTGCAACTTGTACGCCAATTGGATCATCACTAACATAGGGGCGGAAATAGAGATGCTTTAGTGATTCAGAAATCTCAATAGCAACGTCTGCTGAATCAGATGCAATTGTTGCAGCAGCAGGCAGATTTTTTGCAATTTCAATAGCGAAATTAGGTCCAGACAAGACAGCCAACGGATTTTTTAAAATTTTACCAATCGATTGTGTTAACAAATGCTCATTCTCATTGTGAGCTTGATCTTGTTCAATACCTTTGCAGCAGATAACGATTGGAATAGTTGGAGAAATAAGGTTTTCAATGATTCTACATGTTTCTCTGGCTTGCTTAACAGGTGTGACTAAGAGAATTTGGTCTGCAAACTTTAAGGTTTCTAATCGGTGAGTAATTTGAATTTCTGCGGGGAGTTGAATACCGGGTAGATACGGATTCTCTCTTGAGTGAATAATCTGGTAGGTATGCTCTTCACGGCGAGTATATAGAGTTACATTTTGATGAGTACGATGAGCAACTAACGCTAGTGCTGTTCCCCAAGATCCTGCTCCAATTACAGCAATTTTTTTCATATTTGCATGCCTGTCTGTTGAGAGTTTCTTTCCGCTAATGGCCAACGAGGGCGAGGAGCAAAGTCTAGAGAGTCTTGATGACCTAACCTAAGATGTTCAAATCCAGCCCACGCAATCATTGCTGCATTATCTGTACATAACTTTAAGGGGGGTGCTAACAAGGTTAATCCATTCTGTTTACAAACTTCGGTTAAATGATGACGCAATAATTGATTCGCTGCAACACCCCCTGCAACAACAAAATGCGTGATTTTCGATTCAGTGAGGTGAATGGCGTTTCTTGCCTTCTCGCAGAGTGATTTTACAATGGTTCGCTGAAAGCTTGCTGCAATATCAGCTATATCTTTTTCACAAAGCGGTGAGTGAGCTTCAATGACTTGGCGTGCTGCTGTTTTTAGACCGGAGAAAGATAAATCACACCCGGGTCTTCCTTTTAGTGGAAGGGGGAGGGGAAAGCGATTTGGGTCTCCCATCATCGCTAGTTTTTCAACAATAGGTCCACCTGGATAATCATATCCTAACATTTTCGCAACTTTATCAATTGCTTCACCTGCGGCATCATCTATTGTTGATCCTAAAAATCTAAAATTTCCAACTCCTAATACTTCTAAAAACTGACAATGACCACCAGATGCAAGCAATAATAGGTAGGGAAATTGCACATCATCTGTTAAACGCGGTGTTAAGGCATGTCCTTCTAGGTGATTAACAGCGAGGAAAGGGATCTGTTTTATCATAGCAATAGATTTTGCCGCCATAACGCCCACCAAAACCCCTCCGATTAAGCCAGGGCCACCTGTAACCGCAATAGCTTCTAAATCATCCAGAGTGATATTTGCTGTTTGAAGAGCATTTTCAATAACTTGTGGTAGATAATCGAGGTGGGCACGCGCTGCAATTTCTGGGACAACGCCTCCATAAGGCAAGTGTTCCGCAGTTTGCGATAGAATTATGTTTGATAGAATCCTCTCACTATGAGGTGCATTTCCTCTAATGACAGATGCTGCTGTCTCATCACAGCTTGTTTCGATTCCTAAAATGAGCATGGTTACTTAAGTTAGTCATATTATGTGCTAAATTCAAGGGTTCGTTTGACATAAAAAAAGGGTCCTAAAAAATTAGGACCCTCCTTATTAGTAGTAATCGACTTAACGAATTTAGAACTGGTAAGCAACACCAAGTTTAAGTCCGATAGCTGAGTACTTTGAAGACTGTGTTTCAGTAAGCTTATATGAAGCACCTGTAGCAGTCTGAGTGTACGCAGCTGGAGCTTGGTTCATTTTAGCGCCAAGATTGTAGCTAACTGCAAGTCTAACTAAAGCAGGACCGAAAGCTTTTTCAACACCAATTTCAGGTACAAAAGCCATTTTCAACTTTTTAGAGCTGTTGAATACTGAACCAGCAGCATAACCAGCGCCACCGCCTGTACCTGTTACAGTGCCGCTTGTAATGTTTTGGTAAGTAACTTGGTCTTTACTGAATTCTAGGCCAAGTTTAGCAAAAGCTAACCATGTGCCATCAATTACAAAACCAACGCGAGGTCCAACACCAAATACAGGACCACGCTTGTATTTAGCTGTAAATGGCCAAGAACTAGTATCAACAGAATCAGTTCCATTAATATTCTGTTGAGTGTTTGTGTTAGTGTTATACAAAACTGCTTCTGCACCAGCATAAAAACCATTTGCTACAACTTTACCCCAACCTGCAAACAAACCATACATAAGGCCGTTCTTTTTGTCTTTTTTTGTAACATTGATGTAATTAGCGTTGCTAGCGGTTCCACCAGCAGTTTGAGCGTAACCTTGAGTAATTGTTGTTGTTGATGTTCTCTTTTCAAGACCAGCTTGAGCACCAGCATAAAAGCCATTGAATGGTGCAGCAGCGTCTGCGATAGCGATGCTTGCAACTGATGCTAGCATTGGTAATAGTAATTTTTTCATTTCTAAATTCTCCTTTAAATTAATATCTAAACTTAAACATAAATTTTGGTGATGTGTGGTGTTTTTTTGCAGAATATGGTCTTTGTATTTTTCATCTGTGACTTTGAGGTCACATTTTTGAGTCTGCAGTGATTTTGTAGTCATTCATTTGTGATTTTATTACAACCTAAGTTTAGATGAAATTCAATATCTTTCATCTAAACTTATGACGATCTTGTTCTCTTTCATAAGAGATAAAGCTATATATAAAAGAGTATGGATAAATAGTCAGTGTTTTGTTCATAAGGATCCTGAGGTTTGCTTTTGGGGTTTATTGAAGTATTAAAAAGATACGTTTATTAGGAAAAAGGGCCATGTCTTCTAAAATTTATCGCATTGGCACACGTGGCAGTCCTTTAGCCTTGGCACAAACAAATATTGTTATTCAGCAGTTGCAGGCTATTTATTCTTCTTTGGTTTTTCAAGTTGTGCCTATCAAAACAACCGGAGATATCATCACAGATCAAAGTTTGGCAGACATAGGTGGTAAGGCTTTGTTTGCGAAAGAGATAGAGCAAGCGCTTATAAATAAAGAAATTGATTTCGCTGTTCATTCTTTAAAAGATTTGGAAACATCATTGCCTGAGGCACTTCAGATTGGTTGCGTTCTAGCAAGAGAAGAGCCTTTTGATGTTTTAATCTCTTATAACTCTCTGTCAATAAGTGGCCTTGCTAAGGGAGCAACCGTTGGAACGTGTTCGCCCAGAAGAGCCGCGCAATTATCTTTCTATCGTCCTGATCTAAATATTGTTCCTATGCGCGGAAATGTTGGCACCCGTTTGAATAAATTAATAAAGGGTGATGTTGATGCAATTGTCTTAGCCTTGGCAGGATTAAAACGCCTTGGGATTTGGGATAATTCCACTATTAAAGGATATGACGATTTGCAGGCAGTTGTTCTCTCTGTTGATGAAATGCTTCCGGCAGTAGGGCAGGGAGCTTTAGCCATTGAGTGTCGTCGCAATGATACTGAGGTTAAGTTTCTCTTGCAAAAAATTAATGATTCAGTTACGGAGATCTGCACTCGAGCGGAACGTGCTATGCTTTTTGAATTAGGAGGTGACTGCCGCACTCCTATAGGAGCTTATGCTGTGTTTAAGAATGAAAGAGAACTAGAGTTATCTGGCATGATTAATCTTTATCATGAAAAAGCAACAGGAACTCTTGATGACCCAGAAGCTTTAGGACGAGAAGTTGCGAATCTTCTTTTGGAGAAGTTTTAAGTTTGGAAAGGTACGTTTTAATTACGCGTCCGGAACCTGAAGCTTTCAAGCTTGCAAAAGAGTTGGAGTCGCATGGAATCAAAACTCTAGTCGATCCAATGCTGACAATTACGTTGTGCCCTGAAGAGCTTCCAGCTTCTCTAGATAAATTCCAAGCAATCCTTACCACATCTGCGTCTGCTATTAAAACTTTAGCAACGCAAAATTGTAGTCCAGCTTTGCCTTTGTGGTGCGTTGGAGATGCTTCGATTGCAACGGCAAGTGAATTGGGTTTTTATAATAGTGTTACTGTTCCGATGGGTATGCCTCAAAATGCGTTGTCACTTGCTCAGTATGCACAAAACTCTCTCAATCCTAACAATGGCCCTATCCTTTACCTATGTGGAAATGTTATTCAAACAGATATAGGTGAAGTTTTGCAAGCTTGTGGGTTTGAAGTGCGAAAATCTATTGTTTATAAGAGTGAAGTTGCTACAAAATTAAGGCCAGAGACATGTGAAGCTTTAAATCAGGGACAACTCTTGGCGGTAATATTTTACTCAAGAAGAACGATAGATACTTTTATGGGTTTATGTAATCGTTCAAACATTGGCAGAAAGTGTCAATCAGCTATTGCTTTGTGCTTGAGTCAGAATATTGCTGAGAGTGCAAGCGATTGGCGTCAGGCAATTGTTACGCCAACGATACAAGATATAGTTAAAGCTTGTTATAAGGAACTTTAGAAAATGACGACTCCTCATGCTACACACTCATTAAATAAGTTACTCAAGAAACTATCTAGTCCGCTTCTTAGTTTGGGAATCCATCTAGGGTTCACTCTTATTGTTCTGAGCTTGTGTTTTTCATGGGTGTATTTTGGTGAAGCGAAAATTGATGTTAAGCTTTTGCCTTCTCTAGCTCAAGTTGACGGCTTACAAAAGCAACTTTCAGAAATGAATACAAATCTGGAAGAGTATCGTAAAAACTCTCAAGTTGTGAACTTAGAGCAGTTGAAGAATCATTTGAATAAATTGCAAACTCAGGTTGAAGAGTTGACTAGATCTCAGAAAATTGCTGACGAGCAACTTAAAAAGATATCAGAAATAAAACTTGCTGGACCGATTGCTGATGCTAAATATACAAGATTAATGCAAAGTGCATTTGTTCTAAAAGCTCTTATGGATCGCGTTAATCATGGTCAGCCTTATAAGAATGAAATTCTAAAATTAAAAGATCTTTTGATGGGTGAGAAAAGCGTTGAAGATCCTCTTGGAGTTTTAGAGGATCTTTCTTCGTTAGAAACTAAAACTATTGAGATGCTAATTTCAGACTTAGAATCTTTGAAATCGCAATTACAGAGCGATGCCAAGAAGGATCAGCCAGCTTTCGTTACTGAGCCTTCAACGGAATTTAATTCTTGGTATCAGGAGCTCTTTAAATCAATTAAGGGGCTAATAAAAGTTACACGTGTTGAGGACTCATCACATGCAGCGAACCATGAGCAAGATAAAAAGGTATTAAGTGTGGCGCTTTTAGCATTACAGAGTAAGCATTTAGACAATTGCCTCGAAACTCTAAAACCATTAGCAGAGGCACACTCTTCACTTTTAGAGAGTTGGATGAAAAATGCAGAACAAACACAACGCCTTAGGAAAAATATTGATCTATTGAAGCAAAATATTAACTCTTTATTGGCCATAAATAGTGAAACAAAGATATCAAATGACGGAGAAAAACAATGAAGCGCGGGATTTTTCACGGTTCGTATATTCTTTTTAAATTAGCATTAGTATTTGCTGCTGCATATTTACTGATCTCTTTTCCAGGCGAAATAACCCTTCAGTGGATGGGATATCATCTCCACATGCCAATTGGGATTATGATTATTGTTGTTTTTTCTGCAACGGCTTTATTAATAGTTCTTCACAACATCTGGCAAAGTTTTTTGCGAATACCAGCGAGGTATAATAAGAAAATAGAGGAGTCACGCCAGCTCAAAGCTGATAAAGCTTTGGTTGAAGGAATTACGGCAATTGCTGCGGGTGATTTTCAACATGCTCAGCAACTATCAGAGAAAGCATTAGAGTTAAATGCTCTTCAGCCTTTAAATGCTCTGGTTTCAGCTCAGGCTTCTTATATGAAAGGTGACATGGAAAAGGCAGTTAAGTATTTTACGCAAATGTCGCAGAATCCATCTACTGCTTTTTTGGGCCTAAGAGGATTGATTTTGCACGCACGTCAAAAAGCAGACTGGCATCGGGTGAATGAATTGTTACGTAAAGCGTTCGCTTTAAAGCCTAGTTCACCTTGGGTTTTGCAAGAGATTTTGCAAATTGATATTCTTTTGCAGCACACGGACCATGTTTCTTTAGCTGATAAACTTGGTGTTCAAAAATATTTAACAAAGGTTCAATTCAATCGACACAGGGCTTTAATAAATTGGCAAAAAGCAGAACAAGCGGGTGTTTTGAAAGATCTCAATGAATTTCAAAAATATGCGGGTAAAGCGCTTGAGCTTGCACCTGATTTGATTGAGATTGCTGTCCGTTTGTCTGATTCTTATGTAAAAACAAAACAGTTCAACAAAGCTCAGAAAATCTTAATGTCAACATATCGTCATTTGGCGCATCCAGACTTAGCGATAGCATGGAAGAAAACCTCTCCGAAAGCTGATTCTGTCGAATATTATAGCAGTTTAGATAAACTTATTGGGAAGCATTCAGGAAAATATGAATCACTGCTAATTATGGCTGAGGCTGCTTTGAGCGCGAAATTATGGGGTCAGGCTCGTGAGCATTTAACTGTTGCTTTGAAAAAGCAAATGACGCGACGCGCGTGTCGTTTAATGGCGGAGCTGGAAGAAGCGGAGCATCCTTCTAACTTACAAGAAATCAAGATGTGGTGGCATAAAATTACGATTGCAGAAAATGATGCTGCGTGGGTTTGCAAGTCTTGCCATACTGTTTCACAAAAGTGGAAACCTTTTTGTGAATCTTGCTCTGCTGTGGATCAAATCGAATGGATGCAGACTGGTTCTGGGCAAAAACGTTTAAGTTCAGCGGGTGGTAGTTCTTTGCAGATCACCTACAGTCCTGAAACGGTTTTATAAACTTGATGTTTTTGTAAAAATTATCTTAAACTTTATTAATTGGAATAATTTAATAAAGTTAAAATGCTCAAGCCTCCAGAAGATTCTGATCCAAATGCTTTATTCAAACATGCTTTATCATTGCAAGACTCGGGCAATGTAAAAGATGCCGTAGAATTATATAAACAGCTTCTAGATCAGTTTCCAAACAATCCAAATCTATTGACGGCATATGGAATAGCTTTAGTGCTGCTTGAAAGCTCTGTTGAAGGAATTCAGCTTTTAGAAAAATCTCTGGAAATATCTCTAGACCAATCAATAGCTCATTTTTATATTGGTTATGCTCTTGCTGATTTAAAGCTTTTTGATAAAGCATTAACAAGCTGCAATCATGCCATTGCCTTGAGGTCTGACTACGCTGATGCTTATTCTAACCGCGCGAATATTCTTATTACTCTTAAACGGTTTGATGAAGCGCTAATAAGTTGTGATCATGCAATTTCTTTAAATCCCAATCTTGCTGAAGCTCACAACAATCGTGGTGTTATATTAAATGAGCTTAAACAGTTTGATGAATCCATGTGGAGTTATGAACAAGCTATTTCTCTAAAGCCTGATTACGCTGAAGCATATTGGAACAATTCATTGAATAAGCTTATTTTGGGTGACTTTAAACAAGGATGGAAGTTGCATGAGTGGCGTTGGAAATCATTTATTAAAGAGCATGTGAGGGAATTTTCAAAGCCCTTGTGGTTAGGTGACACTTCTATTTCTGGAAAAACAATCTTGATATATGGTGAACAAGGCTTTGGAGATGTTATTCAATTCTGCTGTTATATCAATATGGTGAGTGATTTAGGTGCTAATATTATAGTGGAGGTGAGATCATCTCTTTTATCTCTTATGGCGACTTTAAGGGATGATATAATAGTTATAGAAAAAGGTGAAACTCTGCCTGCCTTTGATTTTCAATGCCCAATAATGAGTTTGCCTCTAGCCTTTAAAACAACAGTCGAAACCATCCCATCAGATATTCCTTATTTGTTTTGTGATCCTAATAAACAAAAAATATGGAAAGATCGGTTAGGAGCAAAAACGAAGAAACGTATTGGTTTTGTATGTTCAGGCTCAACAATGCACAAAGATGATAAAAAGAGAAGCATTCCTCTTCATCTACTCAAACCTTTACTAGAGTTACCTTTTGAATTTCATCTTTTACAAAAAGAAATTCAAAGCGATGAAAAAGCATTTTTAGCAGAGCATTTGTATATCAAAACTCATCAAGAAAATCTGGCAGATTTTTCTGATACTGCAGCACTGATCAACGAGATGGATTTAATAATTTCTGTTGATACCTCTGTCGCACACCTTGCGGGAGCTCTTGGAAAAACGGTTTGGATATTATTAGCCTGGAAGGCAGATTGGCGTTGGTTGCTCGATAGAACAGATAGCCCTTGGTATCCCACTGCAACTTTGTTTAGGCAGTCTGAAATGGGAAGTTGGGAAGGGGTCATTGCAGATATTTGCCAAAAGCTAAGCACTCGCGCTGAAGACTATTTTTATCAAGGAAATGATTTTTATAACCTTAAATACTTTGAGAAAGCATTAGCAAGTTATGAGAGCGCTATTTCTGTAAATCCTAACATTGCGGAAGTTTATAATAATCGTGGTACGGTATTAAATGAACTGAAACGTTTTGAAGAAGCGACGCTGAACTATGATCAAGCTATTTCTTTGAAGCCTGATTTTTATGATGCTTACTGGAATAAAGCATTGGTTGAACTCGTTCTAGGAAACTATAAATTAGGATGGCAATTATTCGAATGGCGTTGGAAATCATTTCTTAAAGAACATGTGAGAGAGTTTTCAGAGCCCTTGTGGCTAGGTGATGCTTCTATTTCTGGAAAAATAATCTTGATATATGGCGAGCAAGGCTTTGGAGATATCATCCAATTATGTCGCTATATTCATATGATAAAAGATCTTGGGGCTGATGTAATACTAGAGGTGCCCTCATCTCTTGTTTCTCTGTTATCAACTTTAAAAACTAATATAAAAATTATAGCAATGCGTACTGCTCTTCCAGCTTTTGACCTTCAATGCCCAATAATGAGTTTGCCGTTAGTATTTAAAACAACGGTTGAAAGTATTCCAGCGAATATTCCTTATTTGTTTGTCGATCCAGATAAAAAAAACTATGGACAGAGCGTTTGGGTGTCAAAACGAGAATGCGTATTGGTTTGGCTTGTTCAGGTTCAACAACTCATAATGACGATGCAAAGAGAAGTCTTCCGCTTCATCTCATCAAGCCTTTACTAGAGTTACCCTTTGAGTTTCATCTTTTACAGAAAGAAGTTCGAAGCAATGATGAGGAGTTTTTAGCAGAGCATTTACAAGTTAAAATTCATCATAAAGACTTAGCAGATTTTTCTGACACTGCAGCTTTGATTGCTGAAATGGACCTTGTTATTTCTGTCGACACTTCGGTTGCACATCTCGCGGGTGCTCTTGGAAAGCCTGTTTGGATTTTATTAGCGTGGAAGGCAGATTGGCGCTGGTTACTCGATAGAGCGGACAGCCCTTGGTATCGCACTGCAACTTTGTTTAGGCAGCCTGAAATGGGAAATTGGAAAGCTGTTGTTGAGAATGTTTGCAGAGAATTATCTGTAAAAATTTTGCAAGACCAGCCTGCGGCATACTTTTACTCAGGGAATGAGTTTTATACACTCAAACGTTTTGGCGAGGCATTAGCTCATTATGATTATGCTATTTCATTAAATCCTACCTTAGCAGAAGCATACTGTAATCGTGGTGCTGTATTAAATGAGCTCGAGCGTTTTGATGACGCTCTATTGAGTTATGATCGCGCTATTTCTTTGAATCCAAAGTATGCTGAGGCATATAGCAATCGCGGTATTGCGCTTAATAAACTTAAACGTTTTGATGACGCTCTATTAAGTTATGATTGTGCGATTTCTTTGAATCCAAAATATGCTGAGGCATACTGTAACCGTGGGGCTGTATTAAATGAGCTCAAGCGTTTTGATGACGCTCTATTGAGTTATGATTGTGCGATTTCTTTGAATCCAAAATATGCTGAGGCATATAATAATCGCGGTATTGTACTAAATAAGCTTAAACGTTTTGATGACGCTTTGTTAAACTATGATTGTGCTATTGCTCTGAAAACTGATTATGCTGAATCTTACTACAATCGTGGCGTAATATTGGATGAGCTTATGTGTTTTGACGAAGCTCTATTAAGTTATGATCATGCTATTTCTTTGAATCCAAAGTATGCTGAGGCATATAGCAATCGCGGTGTTACACTTAATAAACTTAAACGTTTTGATGAAGCGTTGATAAATTATGACAAGGCAATTAGCCTAAAACCCGATCTTATTGAGGGGTATTGGAACAAAGCCTTTCTTAAGCTTATTCTTGGTGATTACGAGTTAGGATGGCAACTGCACGAATGGCGTTGGAAATCATTTCTTAAAAAGCATGTGAGAGAATTTTCAGAACCTTTATGGTTAGGTGATGCTTCGATTTCAGGAAAAACATTGCTTATTTATGCCGAGCAAGGAATTGGGGATGTCATTCAGTTTTGTCGGTATGTATACGCAGCAACCGCTCTTGGTGCTAAGGTTATACTGGAAGTATATTCACCTCTTGTTTCTCTGCTTTCAACTTTGGGAGATAATATACTCGTTGTTGATATGGGAGCTTCTCTTCCTGTTTTTGATTTTCAATGCCCGGTAATGAGTTTGCCTTTAGCTTTTAAAACAAGCATCAAAACTGTTCCGGTGAAAATTCCTTATTTATTTGTCGATGTTGATAAACAAAACATATGGAAAGAACGTTTAGGTATAAAAACAAAGAAGCGTATTGGTTTGGTATGCTCTGGGTCGACAATTTACCCAGAAGATGCACAACGAAGTATCTCTCTTCATTTGTTTGAGTCATTATTAGAGTTACCTTTTGAATTTCACCTTCTACAAAAAGAGATTCGAAGTAACGATGAAACATTTTTGGCAGAGAATTCACACATTCAAACACATCAAGAAAATCTGTTTGATTTTTCATGTACTGCTGCTCTGGTTAAAGAGATGGATCTCGTGATTTCCGTTGATACTTCTGTCGCGCATCTTGCCGGTGCTCTGGGTTGTCCAGTTTGGGTATTATTAGCATGGAACGCAGATTGGCGCTGGCTCCTTGACAGATCTGACAGCCCTTGGTATCCCACTGCAACTTTGTTTAGACAGCCTGAAATGGGAAATTGGAAGGCTGTTATTGATGACGTTTGTCGGAGATTATCCAGTGATCCATCCGCCACCAAGGACACGCTCATTGTCGAAAATGACGCAGGCTTGTCCTGCTGAGATGCCATATTCAGGCTCTTTGAAAACGATTTCAGCAAAATTATTTTCTTTTAAATAAGCTGTTGCAGCGATAGGTTCATGCGTTGAACGGATTTTAACTTTACAGTCTATTGTTGAGCTTTCGGCATCCATTAGCCAGTTTGTCTCTTTAATGAGGATGCTTGTTTTTGCTAAAGCTTCATGTGGACCAACGATGACTTTGCGTGCTTCTGGTTCTAACTGAATTACGAATAAAGGTTCAGAGGCGGAAACACCAAGACCACGACGTTGGCCTATGGTGTAGTTGATGATTCCATTATGGGTGCCAAGAACTCGGCCATCAATGTGCACAATTTCGCCAGGATCAAGAGCACCCGGACGCAGTTTTTTAACGATATCAGCATAGCCGCCAGAAGGCACAAAACAAATATCCTGACTATCAGGTTTTTCAGCAATTTTTAAACCAAATCGCCTCGCGTGTTCACGAGTTTCAGATTTGTGCATTCCTCCTAAAGGAAAGCGTAAATAATCAAGTTGCTCTTGAGTCGTGGTGAACAAAAAATAGCTTTGGTCACGATTATGATCAACAGCACGATGCATTTCTGATCTCTGTGTACCCTTCAACCGCTGTACATAGTGCCCTGTAATCAGCGCTTCAGCATTTAGATCTTTTGCGGTTGTTAACAGATCTTTGAATTTTACGTTCTGATTGCAACGAATGCAGGGGATAGGTGTTTCCCCTCTTAAGTAACTATCGGCAAAATCTTCAATAACATTTTGGCGAAAAACACTTTCGTAATCTAAGACGTAGTGGGTGAACCCTAAATTATCGGCAACTGTACGTGCATCGTAGATATCTTGACCAGCACAACAGGCACCCTTTTTATTCGCCATCTGGCCATGATCATAAAGTTGCAGTGTAATGCCAATAACCTCATAACCTGCTTCTACCATTAAGGCCGCAGCAACTGAGGAATCAACGCCGCCCGACATTGCAACAGCAATGCGGGCACCCTCTTGGACATTGTCTAGCTTAATCATTTAGAGCGCTCAGGAGTTGGTTGGTATTTCTTTGCTTAAATTTAGAAACAATTTTGAAAACTGCATAAGCAATTAAGAAAGGATACATCCACTCTAAAATTGTCCCTATTATTGTGCAAATGGATTGAAAGCCAAGCAATGACATAGCAAAGGTTATTGCCAATGTAATAACAATGGATTGCGGTCTTGTTAGTTTATCTTTGCTTATATCAGTCTTTAAAAAATCAACAAATAAGGTTGTTAAAATTGTCGCTGTTGCTAAACAAGAAACCGCTAAAACTAGGCTAACAACAGGAATTGCATAGTGTCCTAATGCATGCTGTGAAATAACAATCAACATTGACTCAGGCGGCACTCCATGCAGGTGAGGGGCATATTTTGCACCAAGCATAATAAAACCGATGTAAACCAAAGTTAAAAGTGATGCGCCAATCAAGCTTGCAATAACGCCATAGCTGATTAGTTGCTTATTAGTGGTTTGTTTTCCTTCTTCTGTTCTGAATCCAAGATATTCAAAGATTGTGCAGGCAAAAAAGAACGCTGCGATCAGATCCATGGTTTGATAACCTTGTGAAACACCAAGCTTAAGCGAATCAAAGGACTCTAGGTTGCTTTGTGTTGGTTCAGCGCCATACCAAAGGCCAACGAGAATTAAAAAGATAATTCCCCCAAGTTTGAAAGGCGTCAAAAATAAACCAATGATGTCAACAATGCGGTTGCGTTTCCAGATTAACAAGCCACAGAGAATACAAAACAAAGCATTAAAAAGAGCAGAAGAGAAGCTTGGGGCAAGCAAGGTGATACCGCCAAAGGCAACCGTAATACAACGAGGAATGACTCCAAAAGGCCCCATTAGAGCTAACATTAAAAACGTTAACGTAAAGGTGGGGATGCGTCCAAGTGTCGCAAAATAACTATCTCGGTTGCCGCTGTAAAGTATCATCCCCAACAAACCTAAAAAGGGGACAATAACTGCTGTTAAGACGAATCCTAAAATAGCATTAGGATAGTTACTAAGAGTTTGTGTTCCGATAAGCAGTGGGAACACTAAGTTTCCAGACCCGAAAAACATCGAAAACATGGCAAAGCCAGCTGTGAGAATTATTTTATGAGGTTTCATTGGTTTCTTCCTTTTACATAACTTGTATATGGCATCGGATACCTCAATTACTAGATCTATTATCTAGAAAATTGGGGATGTATAAAAATAAAAAATTGAGAGGGAGAAATATGGCGCTAGTCGCGCACAATAATAGCACACACAACAACGCAAACGTTGCTGAAAATAGGAAGACTAAACTGATGTGCAACTTTATTCATAATTAAAGAATGCCAGCTGCTTAGGTTTTTGTCAAGATGTACTTAAAATGTGATATTCGTCGTGTTATTTAGCTTAATTAGAGGATAGTGTCGTGAGTAGATTGTTCCTGGCTTTTTTGTTTTTCTCCTTATCTGTCAATGCCAGTGAGCATTCTCCAAAAAATATAATCATGGTTACTGCCGCTACGGGAGCATTTGGAAATGCGGTTTGTTCTGCGTTAGCTTCAGAAGGATATGATTTAATCATAGCGGGCAGGAACCGGCAGAAATTAGCTGATTTAGAAAATAAACTGAAAACCCAATACAAAGAAATAACGATACAAAGTATCCTCATAGATTTTTCGGATATCAAAACTATTGAAGATGCTGCAAAGCAAATCTCTCAACCAATTCATGGCATTGTTCTTATTGGCCCAAGACCAGTGCTTAGCAAAGATGTCATTCCTAGCAAAGAAGAGTGGTCTCAGGTGTTTTCAGAAACTTTTATTGCGCCGCTTGAAGTTTTACGCTTATTTGGACCTCAGATTCAGGATAATGGCAGTGTTGTTGTTATTTTGGGGAATAGCTCAAAAAGTTATTTACCAAGCTATCCTAATACGAACGTAATACGTCTTGCTTGGAGTGGGGAAATTAAAAACCTCACGCACTTTTTTGGCGGTCGTAAAATTCGAGTAAATGCGATTTCTCCGGGGCCCATCTTGACTCAGTTTCATCGAGATAAAATAAATGCAAAAGCACTTTCAAATAACATTGCATTCGAGGAGCAGCTGGCTAAAGACACATCCACCATTCCTCTAAAATCTTACGGAAAAACACAAGATGTTGCAAATTTAATAGCATTTTTAATGTCTGCTAAATCAGCTCACTTAAATGGCAACAATGTTTTGCTTGATGGCGGCGAATCGAGTGCGTATTAAAATAATCACGCCAATAAACTTAAAAAAGAAGCTACAGGTATTATAACTGCTTTATCGTGTTTTTCAGCTTCTATTACCTCTTTCAATAACCAATCATTCGCTTTTTCATTGGCTGGTAAATCAAAAACAACTTGAAAAGCGAGTGGACAGTTTAAACTTTTTTTATAATTTTGGAGTGACTTACTAAGAGAAGCTTTACTTGAAGACTTAACTTCCACTAGCATCCAGGGCTTTGCATCTTTTGTGACTAAAAAATCTACTTCTTCTTGATCTTTGGTGCGAATAAATCGTAGATCAAAAACTCCAAGCCCTATATCGGTCCAAAAATGAATAGCTTTTAGGAGGTGGTTAGCTACAAAATTCTCATGTCTTTGGCCGACATCAGGCACCAAAGACCAATCCCATAAATAGACTTTTGGCTCTTTTAATAATGAACGCGCAATATTATTGGACCAAGGGGCAATAAGATAACAATAATATACTTGATCTAAAACACTCAGCCACCGTTGAATAGTTGGGACAGATACGCGCACTTTTGAAGCTAAATTTGTACAATTCACAAGTTGCCCTGACTGATTTGCTAGAATCGTTGCAAACAGATCAAGCTGAGAAAGATTTTGAATAGCCTCAAGGCTACGAATATCTTCATAAATAAGCTGTTGCTGACGCAAATGATGCCATTTATTTAAAAATGTCTTATTTCCCTTTGTAAAAGGCTCTGGAAATCCACCGAACTCAAGTAGTTGTTGAATTTTTTCATTCTGAATAATTGTAGGATTGGTAAGTAAAATGGGGGATCGTTCAGCAGTTTCTGCTGCGCTAATGGGATGAATGCGGTAAAGAAAATATCTTCCCATCAAACTATCTCCACCTTTTTTAAAGATATTTAGACGCGCACTGCCTGTTACAAGAATATCAATGTTTCCTTGATAGACATCATAAAGTCCTTTTACATAATTCTTCCAATCAGAATATTTGTGAATTTCATCTAAAATCAAAAGTGGATGAGTTGATGGAGAAAGAGTCAAATCTTCAAGCAGAGGCTTAAAAGAATTTGCTACAATTCTCATGCGATCTTCTGGAATATCCCAGTTTCGATAAGATGAATGTTCTGAATTTTTCATTAAAGCTTTTGCTATTGTTGTTTTACCAACTTGGCGCGGACCACAAACAAAAGCCATTTGTTTTGCACTCTTAAAGTGATCGTTTATAACATTTTCATAAAATCGTTTCATGATTTTATATCTCCCATTTTCCGACTATTATAACACGGATATTACAATAGTCACGACCAATTTAATAAGCGCGTTATAATAGTCGGAAAAGTCTACGTAAAAATCAGGCAATGGGCGTTAACAAACCTATTGTCGAAAAATGGAATATCGGCTAGTCTCACGTCTGATCAAGATACTGGAGGGATGGCCGAGCGGTCGAAGGCGCACGCCTGGAAAGTGTGTATACGGGGAACCGTATCGAGGGTTCGAATCCCTCTTCCTCCGCCATTTCAATATGTTATTTTTTTAGCAGCAATTCCAGTAGCAAAGTAAGTTCCACAGAAGCTATGTTTTTTTAAATAAAACGCTAAATAAAAATATCTCATTAATTTTGATGAATTTTCAGTTACAAAGAAATGGATCTTACTTTCTAGCAGAAAATTATTTAATGAATAAAACTAATCAGATTAAAAGCCAAGGAATCTTTCAACAGAATTTTAAAAGATGTACAAAAAGTTAAAGCCATCTACTCATTTAAGGCAAAAAATATTTAGAAATATTGTCGTGCTTTTGTGTGCATTTTTAATTGGAGTTGAGGCAAAAAAGGGCATTAATCTTTTTGCGCCCATTAGACGTAGCAAGGAATTTCGATGCACAGTCTGTTTTACCCCAAACGAATGTTGTTTGCCTTTAATTCTTGAGGCTATGCAAAAGGCTAAGGTGTCGATTCACCTTCAAGCATACAGCTTTACGTCAAAACCTATTGCTGATGCCTTAATACGTAGCAAAGAACGTGGTGTAAAAGTTATTGTTATTGTTGACAAAAGCCAGCTTAAAGAACGTCATACGCAAATTAAAAACTTAATCGCAGCAGGAATTTCAGTATTTATTGATTACAAGCCAGCAATTGCTCATAATAAGATTATCATTTTTGATGAAGAAAAAGTTTTAAGTGGTTCGTATAATTTCTCAGCAGCAGCAGAACATCGCAATGCAGAAAACTTACTTCTTATTGAAGACAAAGAATGCGCACAAAAATATCTTAAAAATTTCCTAAGCCGCCTTGTTGTTTCAAAGCCATATTCGTAACGTTTGTCATATCTAAATATGCAACCATATTAATGTATTACATACAAAAGAATCTTTGGAGAAGATTTTTCTGGAGTAATTGAATGAAAAAAAGATGTTTATCTAATCTAAGCTGCCAATAAAGTTGGCATTCCTAAAATTGACAGATCTTCATCTGGATAACATTTTTGCCAATCTTGCAAAATCTGAGCATCAATTTCTGGAGATAGTGGGTGGTAGCCAGGCTTTAAATGTTGATCAAGGATAATTTGACACCCTAAGTTATGTGCATAAAAAATGGGATCCAGGTATCGCATTTTCAATAAAAATGGAATTTCTTTGTGGTCTTGATAACTCCAAAATGCAGGTAATGCCATTCTTTGCCTAATTTATGAATTGGTATCCTTATTAAAGAATTCTAGTATTGTTTTGGTAAAAACATCAACTACCTTACTGTAAGTAAGGTAGTTGATGTTTTTTTGTTATTTTGGATTACATGTTTTTAAAGTGTACTCGACGATTTTTTCTACAGATGTTTCCATTGCATGATCAAAGCTTCCTCCAAACATGCCGCTTCCGATCTTACCTTCGGCATGAATTTTACCAATTACGTGACCGTTTCTATCTAGATAAGTAACTTCTATTGTTAGTGTTCCTTCGTCTGAATTTCCAAGGCCGCCTAAGAACCAACGTTTAAATCGACTTCCTTCATCTATTTGAATAAATCTATAACTTAAAGTTGTTTCCGGTCCTTCTTTAATACTATTTTCTTTATAGAGCTTTTCTCGTAGTAATTTTTCAAAAGTTGCTTGGAGCTCTTCTGGTGCTTCAGCTGTGGACTGTGCTGACTGAATCTTTATCCCGCCAGAGTTAGAAAAAGGTTTAACTGGTTCTAACACAAGTGTCTTACCTGCACCGCAAGCTTGTAGAACTAGAGCTAAACACGATAGAAAAATGAAATTCTGAATTTTATTTTTTTGAGCATTGTCGAAATATTCCTTCGTTAAAATAAAAATCTAAAGTTGAATAATTCAGCTTTAGAAAGGAGGCTAAGAAATTACTAAAGAATATAGCTGCTAGTGTCAAGATCAATATACTATATGTACATTTAATGTGAGGTCAACCCTTCTCAAAAAACTCCGCTATTGTTTTTGTAATAAATTCAACATCAGAATTTTTTAAATTGCAATGGAGTGGGAGAGTTAGCATTTGTCCCCATAAAGTCTCTGCATTTGGGCAATTTTTCTGAGAGTATTTTGTGAGTAAATGATTCGGTTTATAATGAAAGCCAGTCTCAATTGAATGTTCTTGAAGATACGCCTTTAAAGAATCTCTTTTATCAGGATTAACCTTAACCGGGAACATATGAGGATCTGTAATGTTTCTATCAATCTGGAATTGTTCGATATTTTTCGTATCTAAAAGTCTATCGTATTCAGTTAATAACTGGCGTCTTGTTGCTGCAAAACGATCAATTTTCTTCAGCTGAGCTCTGCCAATTGCCGCGTTAATGTTGCTCATGTGATAACGCCATCCTTGTTCGGTGACATCAAAATCCCAGGAACGTTGACCAGAGTAACGCTTATCAGAATCCTTTTCGACCCCGAGCAACCTTAGATCTTTGATCTTGGCGTTTATTTTTTTATCTTTTGTAACAACAGCGCCACCTTCACCGCAGGTAATGTTTTTAATGCTATCAAAGCTAAAGCAAATAATATCTCCAGTAGCGCCCACGCGTTGCCCTTGGTAATAACCACTAAAGGAATGAGCAGCATCTTCGATAACACGCAAATTATGGCGTTTGGCAAGCTCATAAACGCCAGCTAAATCTCCGAATCCTCCGGCATAATGAACGGGCATCAAAGCTTTTGTGCGGGGGGTTATTTTCCTTGCTGCATCTTCAACATCCATAAAGCCAGTCGAGAGATCAACGTCACAAGCTATCGGAGTTGCTCCAGTTGCAGAAACCGCTTGAAACGAGGCAACATAAGTTAAAGATGGAATAATCACTTCGTCACCAGGGCCTATGCCACAAGCTTGTGTTGCAAGATGAAGCGCAGATGTTCCAGTATTAACGCAGGCAATCTCAACATCATTGCCAATGAAAGCTTTTAGCTCCGTTTCAAAGAGCATAACCTCTTTGCCCATGCCGAGATAACCGTCTGCAAATACGCGATCAATCGCTTCTCTTTCTTCCACACCTAGGCAGGCTTGTGAGATTTTAATCATGAACTACTTCTTTCCTTTTAAAGTGATGCTTCTGAGTGCGCGTTTGCAAATTCGATTCGTTATTGCATGATCAGATTTCCAAGTTTTGCAAATTTCTCTTACCCATTCAGGCTGCGTTTTACTCGCATCGTTTAACCAATTCGCAACGGAATTTTGAACATAAACTGAAGGGTCTTTTTTTAAAGGAGAGAGCAGGGGTAATGCCAATTCTGGTTGCTCTTTAAGGGTAAAAATATGTTTGCACCAAACTCCACGCGGGCGGGTAATTTCAACTGCAAAACGCCTGACATAATCAGATTCATGACTGATCCAGGGCATTAAAATATCGATGGCCGCGTGGATATTATCAGCAATATAAGGCCGTTGAGAAATCCAAGCCCATTCCCGCACACCAAAATGAGGATCATTAGCAAGTGGGAAAATATGTTCTAAACGTTCAGACAAAGATAGATTATCTGCGATTGCTAAGTGGTATGCTGCCCAACCTCTAACTGTGTCTGATGTATGTTGTACAAGAGTTTTATAACCATCAATTCCAAGACTGTTAAACAGAATACTACCGGCATCAGCCATACGTTTGATGATGCCTCCGCTCTTCAGTGTTTGACATACATCGAGTGAAATCTGCGGATGTGTTGATTGCATGAGAATTGAAAAATCGATAGCCAATCCTTCAACTAAGTTTAGGGTTTCGAGCTTTCCTTGGTTTAACTCCTCTAAGACCTCAGGCAGGACATCTTTTAAGGTGCGTGGCGCTTTTCTCATTTTTTCTTCTTTGATTGGTTCGCTTCAATAATCTCATTGCGATAATCATCTAATGTACCTAAATGAGGCTTAATTGTTTTATTCGCAACAACCCACAAACGATCAACAGTATGCGTTAAAAGATGCCAATCATGGGTGATTAAAATAACAGCTCCTTGAAACTCATTAATAGCATAAATGAGAGATTCTCGCATTTCTATATCCAAGTGATTGGTAGGCTCGTCGAGGATTAAGATATGAGGGCGAACAGCCGTAATCATGGAAAAAACAAGGCGTGCCTTTTCTCCGCCTGATAAACTTCCAACCGCGACGTTTGCTTTATCTCGTGAAAATCCAAAACAACCTAACTGTGTACGGATGGCGGTCTCATTTGCTGTCGGCATAAGATTTTGAAGATGATTATAAGCCGTTTCCTTTAACATAAGCGTTTCTAACTGATGCTGATGAAAATAACCAATTCGCATTTTTGGTGGCGTTGTAAATGTGCCTGATAAAGGTTTTAGCTGGCTTGCCAAAAGTTTAGCGAACGTTGATTTACCATTTCCATTTGCCCCTAAAAGAGCAATGCGATCATCAGGATCTATTCTGCCGCTTAGATGATGGAGAACCGTGTTTTTTTCATAGCCTAATGAGACTTTATCATAGTTAATCAATGGCGGTGCTAAAGGCTCTACATCTGGAAAGGAAATTTTAATACTTGGATCGTTAAGCACGATATTAACAGTCTGCAATTTTGCAATTGCCTTCATGCGGCTTTGTGCTTGTTTAGATTTTGAGGCCTTTGATTTAAAGCGATCAACGAAGGATTGCATATGTTTGCGTTGTGTCTCTATTTTCTCATTATAAGCGGCACTAAAAGCCATTTGCTGCTGAGAGGTACGTTCATAAAAATCATAATTACCGCTATATTTTGTAAGCTTTCCTTTTTGTAAGTGAAAGATAGTGTTGATTGTTGAGTTAAGTAAATCTCTGTCATGACTAATGAGCAAAAGACTGTGTGGATATTTCTGTAAAAACTCTTTCAACCAAAGTGTCGCCTCTAAGTCCAAATGGTTCGTTGGTTCGTCGAGCATCAATAGATCTGGCGTTTGAAATAAGGCTGCAGCCAGTGCGACACGCATCCGAAATCCTCCAGAGAAAGAGGATAGCGGTTGCGCCTGTTGTTCTTCTGAAAACCCTAATCCTTTTAAAATGGCTGTGGCTCTGCCTTCAGCATTATAGGCATCAATTTGAATTAACCGCTCATAGACATCTGCAAGAAGATTTGGATCTTCAAAGTTTTCAGTTTGATGCAGAAGCTCAGTTCTTTCAATATCAGAAGCCAAAAGGAACTCTAAGGGAGTTTGATCTCCGCCTGGCACTTCCTGGGCCACACTAATAATTTTCATCCCATTTGATATGCGGATTGTACCGCCATCAGATTGAGACTCCCCCAATATCAATTTAAAGAGAGTAGATTTTCCTGAACCATTTCGCCCAATTAAAGCGGCACGGTGCCCATCTGGAAGTTGCAATTGTACATCATCGAGCAACACTTGCCCCCCGATGCGATACGTCAGGTCATTTATACTAAGCATTATACATCAAATCTGCTGAAATTCTTAAAGAAGTACAATCAATTAAATAGCAGAAAAAGTCAAAGGTTTCTCGTGTTATTATTTTTTCTATCTTGAGGCATCTTCATTAAACATTCTTATTAAACTTGCATCCATAAAGGGAATGCCAAAGCTTTTTGCTGCTTCTTCGTCATGCCAAGTATCTCCAATCATAATACTTGTATCTTTATCAATGGTTTGTGCGAATTCCTCTTTCGCAACATCTCTCATAACGACAAACATCCCTACATCTGGTTTTTTAAATTGGCCAATATATTTTTGGTAACGTAGATCTTCATGGGCTTTTTTAATAATAATACTATTATCTGATTTTTTAATGACAACATAGCAAGCAACGCCACCTATATTAGGAGAAAAAGCGGCAGCATTAATTGGAAGCTTGGCCATCAAATCAATAAATTTATCTGTTATTTTTTCAATATCAAAATCTTGAGCTTCACTTTCTGGAGATTTGAATCCAGAAATAATGAAATTAAAATCAGAATTTTGCATTGCTTCTTTCACGCCTGGTAAAACAACCTTTGTGTGATCTCCTGAATCATTAGGGTTTTTTGAACCTATTACAGTGCCATCATTATCCCAAATCAATATTCTTTGTTTAATCATTCTCTTATTTTAGAGTGCTCAACACACTATTCTGGTTCAACGACAGTAACTCCAGCGGGGTGGTGTGTGTCTTCAGAAACAATAGCGTGACTTTCTGGTGTTAGCGTTGCAGGAACGTGTATCTCGGCTGCAAGAGGGGCAACTTCTGGTGCTGTTGCTGTGGGTATCTCGGCTACGGGTTCTGCTGCTACTGCTGCTGGTTGTTGTGGTGTTTCTACAGGAGCGGCTGCGATGTGAGCTTCTGTCGGTTGTGATTCTGTTGCTGGTGCTGCTACTTCAGGAATTGGTGCTGTTTCAGCTGGCGTCGCTGCAGCAGGAGTTTCTGTTGAGGACGAGTGTGTTTCCGTTGTTGGGTTTATTATAGCAGGAGTTTCTGCTGGGACTACAGCTGTTTCGGCAGGCACTGCAGGCTCTGAAAGTTCAGAAAAATTATCGTCTAAAGAAATACTTTTATTGTATTGATGCCATTGATAAAAAGCAAAAACGAGAACAATGCTGATTAAAATTGATAACCAAAAAACACGTTTTGAAACAAAATCTGGCTCAGCTGGAATAGGCATCAAAACAGGTGCTGTTTTTGTTTGGTTTGTTTGAAATTGATGAGCCATATTAAGACGATGTAGTAACGCTTCTCCATCTAAATCAACAAACTTTGCATACGCTTTAATAAATCCGGCAACATATATTGTTCCTGGAAGATCATTAAGGCGACCTTCTTCAATGGCCATTAAATAGGGTGGACGTATGTGAATATGATCTGAAACTTTTTTAATGGAATAGTCTTTTTCTTGCCTGGCAGCTGCAATTGTTTGTCCTATAACGATGGCAGACGCTGAATAATCATTGCTGTCTGCTGATGTTTCACTATGATTTTGTGCTGTGCTATTCATGATTCAATATTCCAGTTCCTTGTTGATCTTTTTAAGGGTATTTAAACCAATACTGATTAGCAAGAGGTGATTTAATTTTATTTAAAATTTTCTCTAATTAATGTCAATGAGCTAATCTCTGGAAAATATCTTGACATTTTTTTGGAAATCTTTACCAACTCTGAATTATATCACTCTCTAATATTTCCATTTAAGAGAACGGTAAATATTTATCAAGCCTTTTGTGAGGAAGAATTTATTATGAGTCATGATAATCATCGTCCCTATCGTGTGATTAACCGCAGGAAAACGCGCCAGATTTTTGTTGGATCTGTACCGATTGGTGGTGATGCTCCTATCACAGTACAGTCCATGACAAACACGCTGACAACGGATGTTGAGGCAACTGTTGCACAGGTACGTCGGTTGCAAGACGTTGGGGCGGATATTGTTCGTATCTCTTGCCCTGATGAAGAATCAACTCTCGCTCTTGCAAAAATAATTCCTCAGATTCAAGTTCCAATTGTTGCAGATATCCATTTTCATTATAAGCGTGCGATTGAAGCTGCGAAAGCTGGTGCAGCCTGTTTGCGTATTAATCCAGGGAATATCGGCTCAAAGGAACGCGTTGCAGAAGTTGTGCAGGCTGCAAAAGATTATAACTGCGCCATCCGAATTGGCGTGAATGGCGGTAGTCTTGAGAAATATCTTCAGGAAAAATATGGTGAACCTTGTCCAGAAGCAATGGTTGAGAGCGCGTTGACGCATGCAAAAATTCTCGAAGATCATGATTTTTTTAACTTCAAAATTAGTGTGAAAGCATCGGATGTTATGCTTGCGGTTGCTGCTTATAAAGGGCTTTCGGAGGTTTGTGACTATCCATTGCATTTAGGTATTACAGAAGCGGGCGGCCTTCGTTCCGGAACAATTAAATCATCTATTGGTATTGGTATGTTATTGATGCAGGGAATTGGTGATACGATTCGCATCTCTCTATCAGCTGAACCAGAAGAAGAAATTCGTGTTGGATTTGATATCTTAAAGTCTTTGGGATTGCGCCACAGAGGGGTTAATGTCATTTCTTGCCCGTCATGTGCTCGTCAACAATACGACGTCATTAAGACAGTTGAACTGCTTGAACAACGCCTTTCTCACATTACAACGCCTCTAACAGTTTCTGTTATTGGGTGTGTTGTGAATGGTCCGGGCGAGGCTAAATCTACAGATATTGGCTTTACCGGCGGTGGCAATGGAACGCATCAGGTTTATATTGCTGGTCTTCCGGCTCATCGTTTGAAAGATGAAAACATTGTTGATCACCTCGTTATGATGGTGGAAAAAAAAGCTGCAGAGATTGAGGCTGAGAAGATAGCTCTTGCGAGTTAATTAGGTTTACTCTTAAATTAACACCAGAGTTTTATCGTAATGAAAGATCATATGATGCGAGTGACAAAACGCGTTAAGGAAATACTTAGCTTTTATGAAAGTGACAGTCCTGGAATTAAAAATAATCTAGCTCGCATTTTGATGCAGGGGCGTCTTGCAGGAACGGGTCATATGGTTATCCTTCCCGTTGATCAGGGATTTGAGCACGGACCACGGACATTCGCCACAAATCCTGCTGCCTTTGATCCCCATTATCATTATCGTATGGCTGTGGAAGCTGAACTATCTGCTTACGCTGCTCCGCTGGGATGGCTAGAGGCGGGGGCTGATACTTTTGCAGGTGAGATTCCAACAATTTTAAAGATGAACAGTAGCAATAGCTTGTTATGTAAAACAAATGCTCCTGATCAGGCTATAACAGCATCGATTTCGGATGCTTTGCGCTTAGGTTGCGCTGCGATTGGGTTTACAATTTATCCTGGATCAGATTCTTCTCTTGAGATGTTTGAAGAAATTCGTGATTTAGCGCTTGAAGCGAAAGCTTGCGGATTGGCGGTCGTTATTTGGTCATATGCGCGCGGTAACATGTCAAAAGAAGGGGAAACGGCTATTGATGTTGTATCCTATGGCGCACATATTGCAGCTTTACTAGGGGCCCATATCATTAAGGTAAAGCTACCAAGCGCTCACTTAGAATTTCCAGAAGCTAAAAAGCAATACCTCGATAATAATATTAAAATTGATACGATGGCTGATCGGGTTCGTCATGTGGTTCAATCTTGTTTTAACGGTAGAAGAATGGTTGTATTTTCTGGTGGTGAAGCAAAAGATGTGAATAGTGTTCTCGATGATGCACGTGCAATTTGTGCGGGTGGTGGTAATGGTTCGATCATTGGTCGTAATAGTTTTCAACGTCCTTATGATGAGGGGATGAAGTTATTAACGCAGCTAACGAGTGTTTATCTCGATCATAAAATTTAAGAAAGAAATACGAAATGAAAATACAAAGTTTATTATTAGTTGGTCTTTTATGTGGTTGTGCGACAAAGCCTGTTGAGCCTCTTGTTTGCCCTAGTCATGCAATCATTAGTGATTTAGCGCAGCTGCCTCTTACTACGAGCAACCATACCCCTAGCTACGTTAAAATAAAAAATTTAAAAATGAATTGCGATGATGGGAACACCTTTAAATTATCATTCGGAACGGAAGCAGTAATTGCGAGTGCACTTAAATCAGGCGACGCTATTGTTGTTCCTTACTTTATTGCCGTTGTTGATGGAAAAGAAACCGTTTTGGATCGTAAAGATTACATTCTAAAAGTTCCTGCAAAATCATTCTCACAAACGCATGAGGGGACTAATTTTGCCGAGAATACTTTCTCAATCAATTATACTGTTTCTGAGAATTTTAATCGACGCCAAGACCGCTTGCTTGTTGGTTTGACCTTAAGGCCTGATCAACGTCAATTTGTGGCGGTTGAAAAAGCTGCAAAGTTAGAGCTTCTTAAACAGGAAGCAAATATTCAAGAAATTCAGCAGAAGAAAATAAAGGCAGCTCAGTAAACCCGTTCTTATCTTTGTTATCCCCGCGTAGGCGGGGATAACAAACAACCTTATGCTTTCTCTTTCAAGAGAACATTTCCCTTATCAATAATTGTCAGCATAGCATCACTGGCACGCTTGTCGCCTTTAATAACACTTGTCATTTCAGCAACAATTAAGTCACGAATTTTAGGAAAATTGGGCAGTAAAATCCCTCTATTATAATCCAATGGTGCGCTTCTCGAAAATGCTTCTTGGACTAATCGTGCTGATTTTGGTAATTGATTATTAACTGGTACCGCAACAACAGGGATACAACCTGTTTTCTCCTGCCATTTTCTTTGTGTGTTTACATCGGCCAAGAAGGTTAAGAGTTTTATAAGTGCCGTTTTCTTTTGTGTTGAATAATGTTTTTTTGCAACCCAAAACGCAGACCCTCCTGCAATTGTTTTTCCTGCTGAGCCAATGCTTTTCCAATAAGGGAAATGCGCTACGCCAATTTCAAAGCGACCATTAACAATCTTTTCTAAAATTGGAAGTCGGTTTGCGCCTTGACTTAGGAAAACAACTTCACTCTCTGCAAAAGCCTTCTCAGCTTCAGGGCCAGCTTTTAGAGAAAAAAGCCCTTCGCCATACCATGTTTGCAAAAAAGTCCAATGTGTATGAAAAAATGGATTATCTACTAGCTGTGCATTGTGACCATCAATTCCGTTGCCTTTTGTTGCAATGGGAATATTGTGAATGGCGCCAATTTGATCCATGTGATGGCCTGAAAGCCAACCCGATGCTAACGTCAGCAATGTGCCTTGGTTTTTAAATTTACGTGCCATTTTTTCAAAATCTTCAAACGTTTCAGGCGGTGTTGCGCCAATGCTATCTAAAAGTGTTTTGTTGTAAAACATTATGACTGATGAAGCCAGAAAAGGCACGCATTGTAAGTGCTTGGCGTGCCCTTTATAAAACGATGATATAGCAGGAATAAAAGTAGGCGCTGTTTTTTCATCCCATGAGAACACCTTGTCAATAGGAATAAACTTTTTCGCATCTTGCATAACAACTGTGCCCATTTCAAAAATCTGCACAACGTCAGGTTCTTCTGGATTTTTAAGAAATGCATCAAGAGTTTGGTTATAGTTGCCTTTTGTAATGGCTGTAACTTTTATCAAAGGATTTTCTTTTGAAAAATCATCAATTAACTCATTGAAAATTTTTGCAATTTCTCCATCCAATCCATGCCAAATAACTAAGTTTTCTTGAGCACAGTTAGCATTCGATATTCCTAGAATGAACAAAAAATAAGGTAGTAATTTTCTCATTGAATTAGGGCCTTTTCTTATACTTGCGCAACAAAACGCCATGGTTTATCTAAACCTTGTTTAATACCAATCCGAGGTGTTGTAAATACGGATAGTTTTTTCCCCACATCAGCAACGAAGAATTTATCTGACCCAATGATATCTAAACCATTATGATTTTTGTTCATTCCCAAATGTCGGCAAAGTTTTCCAGGCCCGTCTAAAAGATGTGGCTCAGGTTTTATGAGTTGGAGAGAGCGAATCAAAACTGCCGCCGGAAAGTCCACAGCTTCTGTTACGAAATTCAAACAATGGTACATACCATAGATCATGTAAACATAGGCATGCCCCGCTTTGCCGAACATGATTTCTGTGCGCGGTGTTTTTCCGCGTGCTGCGTGACACGCTGGATCATCAACACCAATATATGCTTCTGTTTCTGTAATGTATCCTTGAAATTCATTAAAGACTAATAGTTTACCCAAAAGATTCTCTGCCACTTCAAGAGTGGGTTGTTCAAAAAAACTACGCGGTAAGGATTCGAAATTCATGATTGAAAATTATATCTCTTGAGACTTCATGTCACTAACAAACAAAAATATTGTGTGATACCTTCTCTAAAAAACGCACATCTGGGGAAACCAATGAGAAAGCTCTTTTTAAAAACTCTAATCGTATTTACATATCTTTTTACAGTCATTACTGTTGCCAATGCGATGGTTATGCCAGAGGATATAATCGTATACCCGAGTGAGAATGGCATTAAAGCAAAACGGGTTATTCTAGATGAAATAAACGCCGCTCAAATATCTATTCAGATGTCTATTTATCAAATCAAAGATGCTGAAATTATTCAGGCTCTATGTAATAAATCTGAAGCAGGTATAAATGTTGATGTTATTTATGAAGAAACTCCCTATAAGCATGCGTTTAATCAAGGTGTTGGGGCTGATTCAGATAACTTACTTGCGCAAATTAAAAACTCTAAGATTCGACTGCACCAACGACCTGAGAACTTAAAAACACTTTTTCCGAATGGTCATTATCACGCACGCTATATTATCATTGATAACAACAGATTTTTGTTGTCGACGGGTAATTTTGATGGAACTACCTTCGATCATTGTCGCGATTTTTGTGTCATTTTTTCTAAAGACAAGAATCAAGTTGTTTTTAAAGCACTTGTAGATTTGTTTAATCGCGATATCAAGAATGAATCTATTGCTGATTTACCAGATTCTGAAGGCGTCATTATTGGGCCTCACAATCAACGAGAGAAAATAATATCTTTCTTAGGTCGTGCGAAAAATAATATAAAAATGTACCAACAGTTTTTTAATGACCCCGCTATAAAAGAGTGCGTAAAAACACTCATTGCTAAAGGCATTAAGGTTGATCTCGTCATGATGGCCTATCCATTAGGTTATGAATCAAAAGATCCGAGCGTTGAAACACAAAATGATCTTCAAGCTGCTGGTGCTGATGTTAGACTAATGGATCATCTTTATGCCCACGGAAGAGCCATCATTATTGATGATACCTATGCAATGATTGGAACAACACAAACTCTCACCACCTTCTTTAGATGAAAATAGAGAGATTAGTATTGTTATTGAAGGCCTATCTGTTACTAAGCTTGTTGAGCAGTTTAGGCAAGACCAAGCAGTCTCACAAGCCAATTTAAAAGAAGCAAGAGACACAGCATTAATTAAAAAAGTGAAATGGAATGAGGTTGTGTTAGGGTAAGAACACCTGGGCAGGAAAATCTGCCCAGGGTAAATGTTTGATGTTTTTTATAGATTAAGCTTTACTCTTTAATGCCTACGTAAATATCGAGAACGACATTTTGGGGATCTGCTGCACGTTCATCATAGACTTCAAAATCAGTTGAATAACGTCTTTCTCCACCCAAATCCTCAGGTGTCATTTGCCAAATTTTAATCCACTCTTGAATACAAACATTAGGCATTTGGCCAGGCTCTGTTGTGAACTTAGTATAAACTTGCGGTGCAATCGTGTGCGTCTCTAACCCTTCAGCGAGATCATCAAATGAGGTAACTTCTTCGCCAATGAAGAAAGTGTAATCACCCGTCCAATCGCTTTCATAATTAGTATAGGCGCATAATGTTGTTTCTGGTTTTTTGCGATGCAAGATCTTTGTCATGAGTGCATTTTGAAAATAAGATTGGACACAAGGACCAATTTTTCCAGATTCAACGTTACACTCATTGGCATTATTGGTACGTGCTGTAATGCCAACCAATTTTATTTCCGGAAGTTGAACTGTTGTTTTACTCATAATATTTTTCCTTATCAAGCATTCCTTCAGAGCTATCAACGACTAACGCAACAGCAGCATCTCCTGTGATACTAATAGTGGTTCTAAAGGTATCCATTAACCGATCGATTCCTGCTATTAAGGCGATACCTTCTAATGGTAAATTGACTGATCCCAATATCATTGGCAGCATCACAAGTGCTGCGCTTGGAATACCAGCCCCTCCGATAGATCCCAACGTTGCTGTAAACATGATAATCCCATAATCATAGGGAGTGAGAACTTGACCTGCAGCCTGAGCAAAAGTCAGCACACACAAACCTAAATAAATGGCGAGGCCATCCATGTTAAGAGTCGCGCCTAAAGGGAGTATGAAAGACGCGCTTAGTTTTGAAATCCCCATTTTCTTATGGCAAACTTCCATTGTAATCGGAAGCGCTGCTTTAGTGCTGCTGGTAGAGAATGCCATTGCTTGATATTCCAAGCTTTTTTTGTAAAAAGGAATCGGTGATAAACGTCCCCAAATAGCAATGATTCCTCCAAATATAAAATACTGCACGATAAAGGCGCAGATACCCGCAGCAACAAGTTTACTCAAGCTTATAATTACAGCAAGACCTTGCGTCCCAACGCACCAAGCCATTAAACAGAAGGCAGCTATAGGTGCCATCTTGATAATGATTCGAATCATTGTCAGAACAAATTCTGTTAAATTGCGAATAGTAGCAATAATGGGACGTGCCTTAGGTCCCATAGAAATTATTGTGATTCCACAAAAAATTGAAAAGAAAACAACTTGTAGTATTGATCCTTGAGCCATCGCACCAAGCGCATTTTCGGGAACAATATTTAAAAGCATTTCTAAAGGTTTAAACACTTCCAACGTTTGAGAAGAGTTCGCTTGTAGAGTGAGTCCAGATCCAGGCTGAAAAACCCAGGCGGCTAACATACCAAGACAAATTGCAAAACAGGTACAAAGTATATAGGCAGAACAAGCTTTAGTGCCAATTCGACCTAGTTGTTTTGAGTCCTTAATATTACTTAATCCATTGATAATAGAAAAGAAAATAAGCGGCATCACAATCATTTTGATGAGCCGAATAAACAAATCTCCAATAGGTTTTAGGGAAGCTGCTGAATCTCCTAAGAAAAAACCTGCAATGATGCCACCGACAAAGCCTATCATAACTTTGTGCCATAATTGGATACGAGGAGGAGTGAGTGTCATTGTGCGTTTCCTAGCCTTTCAAGTAGATTGATGGAATATTGATTCATAATATTATTAAATTCTTTGGTTTGTTGTTTTTGTTTAATAACTTCTGAAAGCGTGCGTATAACAAAATCCGTTATTTCTAAGCGTAATTGCTGTTGACTGTGATCTTTGATTTTTTGCGCTATTGCTATAGAGTTTTGACGAAAAAAATCGTCCATTTTTTCAAGATCTTCTTTTAGTTCTGCTTTTATAGCTAAGACTTGATGCTGAGCATTCTCAGCAATAGTCAATAATTCTCGATTGATTGTTTCTTGATTGTTATACGTTTCTTGTAAGGTAATATGTGCCTGCTCTTTAGAAAGAGCGGCATTACTAATTTCGCTTTTTATTTTTGCGATTTTACTATCTAGTAAATTAATTAAAGCCTTATAGCCATAGTAATAAAGAACAACTATGCATCCAAAAAAACTGATAATAACGGCAGTGTTAACTGAGATCATTTGCTGATGCCTGTTGGTTTTTTGCAACTTCAGTTATCGCTGCATTAATTTCATCAATGCTTATAGACGTATCCAAAATTTTTGGAAAGATATTCATAACTGTTTTCGCTACGATAGCGTGTATTTCTTGCTCAATCTGTTGTTTTTGAGACAGAAATTGCGCTTGAATTTCATGGTGATAATGAGACATTTTAACACTGAGTTCTTGTCGGTTTTCAGTCTTTAATCGTTCCAACTCACGAAGGTTAAAATGCACAAGTTCATTTGCTTCTCTATGAACCTTCATGAGATTTATTTTATTTTCATCGTTTAGTTTATCAATTTTTGCCTGTAGATCTTCAGTGTTTTCATGGTCCTGTTGAATCTTTTTAATTCTTGTTTCGATGGTTAAATCCAAACGTGGCAGAATATATTTTATTATTACCAATATTAAAAAGAAAAAACAGATAGCAAGCCAGAAGATTTGCGAAGCAAAAGTTGTGCTGTCAAATTGTGGCATTGAGTTTTTACTTGAAGAGCATGATCATTGCGACCACGAACGCTAACAAAGCAATTGACTCTGTTAAAGCAAAACCAATCATACCAATTGGAAATAAATCATTTTTTGCAGAAGGATTGCGCGCAATTGAAGAAATTAAAGTTGAAAAGATATTACCTAAAGCTAGGCCAACTCCCATTAAGGCAAGCATTGCAAGCCCTGCGCCGATCATTTTTGCTGCACCAACGTCCATGTTTTTAACTCCTCAAAATTTAATGCAAATTCAACGCATCATTTAAATAAATACAGGTCAGTATAGTAAATACATAGGCCTGAAGTAAAGCGACTAAAAACTCAAACCCTGTAATTGCAATACTAACAACTAATGGGAGAATAGCGAGCGGAAAAAATGTTGAGCCCGCAATCAGTGCCACAAAGCCTGCAAATATTTTTAGCATAGCATGGCCTGCAACCATATTGGCGAAAAGCCTAACGCTTAGGCTGATTGGTCTTGATAGGTATGAGATAATCTCAACCGGAACCAAAAGAGGGGCAATAAAGAGCGGAATATTTTTTGGAATAAAAAGTCTTAAAAATTCTGTTCCGTGCTTAACAATACCGATGATAGTGATAGCAATAAAAATTATTGAAGCTAAGGCGAACGTTGCAATTATGTGGCTGGTAAATGTGAATCCGCCAGGAATCATGCCAAGCAAATTTCCCATCAAGACAAAGAGAAAAACACTAAGGATATATGGTAAATAACTCATCCCTTGGGTGCCGATATTTGCTTTTACCAGGTTTGCTATGAACTCATAAAGCATCTCGCACAAAACTTGTAGGCGGCCTGGTACTGGTTTTTTAATAGAACCACACGTGAATAGGGTAATGATTGCAAGAGTTGTCAAAACCATAAACAGAGATGAATTCGTAAAGGATATGTCGAAGCCCGCGATAACAATCGAGAACAATGTATGGATTTGAAATTGTGCTAAAGGATCAATCATTTTTTATTTTCATTTTGTTGTTGGTAGCTTTCAAAAACACGATAAATATTAAGAGCTCCAGCTAATACTCCAAAGACGAAAAATACAATCATTCCCCAAGGATTAGTCTGAAAATATTTATCAATAAAGTATCCTATCATCCCTCCCATAAAAATAGCAGAGATAAATTCAATTCCAAGACTATAACCTATTTTCAGGCTTTTTTTTAGTTCTAAGGGAGGAGGTGCCATAATACAGTTTTTTAAGAATTTGTTAACATAATACTACCGTATAATGAATAAGATTTCAAATGCGGAAGAATTTAACGCTGCACTCAAAATTTTCTATCTCTTCATACAACAAGTTGAAATTTTCTTAGTAAAAATTTAAAAAGCTCAAAAGAGTGGCTATTGCTTATACTCCTTTTCAAGGAAGATACATGTCTATTACCTGGATTTTGAGCTTCTAACATTTTCAAGTTATACTCAGGACGAACCCCACTTAATATTGCCTTGCCATTTCCGAAATGACATTCAACTATAGCCGGATGGTTCTCAGTTAGATCGTCATACCAGGCAATAACGTCTATTTCTGGTGAGAATGAAGACGAGTCAAAATAGCCTCCTCCGTTATGAAAAATTTTCATTGATGAGATTGAAAACTCTGATGTAAGTTTAATCTTGGCTGCTCTTGCTCCCTCTAGAGAGTCATAATAATATGGTTCATATGCGGGCCCAATAACAGCGCCTGGGAAAAAACCTAATTTCATGTCTTTTACAATTCTTCTGATTTGTGGATCTGGATTATCAGGATAAAACATCACTTCTTTTCCTCCAAAATATGCCCCACCTCCAAAGCCTAAGTAACCACCGCCATTTTCAACGTATTGTTTGATGTTATCTGTTCCTAGTCCATCTAGTTTATTGCGATATGGAGTTGCTCTTCCTCCAGGCATAACGAACAAGCAGGTTTCTTTTTCAATTCCCTCTTTGATGTGCTCTGCCGTTACTTCCTTAATTATATAATTTATGCCAAGAGCAAGATTTAGGCTATATTTAGTATGCTCTAACGATTATGTTGAAACTCCATCATCTGCATAAATAAGAATTAAATTTTGCGCCAACCTAACCTCAATTTTCACATTAGTTAAGACTCTATTAACTCCATGATGACTTATAATAGAAAGAATTTCAAAGATGTTTTAACTGAGAGGTTATGAAAGCAATGCAGAAGAACACAAAAGACCAATACGGGACAGTTTCCAAGATTTTACATTGGGGAATGGCTGTTTTGATAATCTCTATGTTGTTTTGTGGCTTAATCATGACTGATTTGTCCCCATCTCCCTTTAGATGGAAAGTTTATATGATTCATAAATCAGTGGGGTTGGTTATTCTTTTTCTAATTGTTTCGCGTTTGGTCTGGCGTTTTATCAATATTGTTCCCGAGCTTCCAAAATCACTTCCAGCTACTCACAGAAATTTAGCTAAACTTAGCCCATACATTTTGTACGCGATGATGATTGTGATGGTTTTGAGCGGCTACATAATGTCAGATATGGGAGGTTATGCGATTAGCTTTTTTGATATATTTACACTTCCACATCTCTTTTCAAAAAACCAATCTTTGTCAGCAATAGCAGCCAAAACGCACGGCATAGCTGCTTACTGTTTTATTGTGATTTTAACCACACATGTTTTCGCGGCTTTTTATCATCACTTTGTTTTAAAAAATGAAGTCCTTAAGCGCATGTTACCATCATCTTCAAAGAAAGGTATTTGACAGCGCTGTTTATTACGAGATACAATAAAGGCTAAATTTTATTCTTTGAGGAGATCGAAAAATTAAGATATTAGCTTTATATGTGTGTTTTTTATTATCAATTATACTTCCTTTTCAGTCAGCCGAGGCTCATGCGCCAGCAGTTACATACACTCCAGATCAATTCTGGGAAGACTATGAGACAAACAAGTCAGTCACAAATGTTGTAGAGCATGTTCAAAAATTATCTACCCGAATGGAGACAGATACCCTTGAAAGATTAGAGTTTAAAAAGGCGTCTGTACTGTGGTTTTTGGCAACAGGTGGAAAGTATGGTTTTCTAAAAAGAGTTGCCACATCTGCTGAAAAAGACATTATGATAAATGCTTTAATTTTTGGAACTATGTTACATAGGGTCAGTCATGTTGATGAGATATTGCATCTTATTGATGTCCGCAGAGATGCAGAAATTGCGACAGAGGATGATTTAGTAAGCACGCATCTGATGGAGGCACAAAGAATAATAACAGCAACACAGATTATGCTTGTTAGCTCTTCGCAAAATCTAAAAAAACGCATACAAGAACTCTTCAATAATGAATATATGGCAACAGTTCCGCCTTCTGAAAATATTAAACCGGAGACTGCTGAATGGCAGCAAGAGGTTGGAATTTTTTCTAATGTCTTTACGATAAAATTTGATAAACAAACAAAACAAATCTTCAAGAACTTAAAGCTTAGTTTTAATGACCCCAAGAAGGCGTACCTTGGTTTTAAAAAATCATCAAACGAAGAAACAGCGGTTAAATTTCGAGAACTTGTTTTAGCGAACTGTGCACACTTTTTAGCAGGCCAAGAGAGTTCTATTTTTTATTCAGAGCATCACTCTCATGACAGCGATTCCGATGACGAAAATGATAGTGGAATTGATCCTTGTAGCGTTGACCTAGCTAAACAATTTTTTTGCGCGTCAAGTAAATCGCCCATGCTTCTTCGAGATGCAAAATTAACTTTAACAATTGAGATGCCTACTAAAGATGAGGAAAGTGATTCATCTTCTGACGAAAAAGAATAGCGGATGCATCTTAACAAGAAAGAGATTTGACAGTCCTGTTTACGGCAAGGTACAACAAAAGCTAGTTAATTAAGAGGTATAAGGTCAATAATATGGATTATCGTAATACTGTGTTTCTCCCGAAAACAGATTTTCCCATGAAGGCAAATCTATCGAATCGTGAACCAGAGTTAATTAATTATTGGCAAGAAATCGATATTTACAAAAAGCTTCGCGAACAATCAAAGGGCCAGAAAAAGTTTATCCTTCATTTTGGTCCTCCCTATGCAAATGGCCATATTCATATTGGCCACGCCTTAACCGAAGTTTTGAAAGACGTTATCAATAAAACGTTTCAGATGCTCGGGTACGATGCGCCCATGGTTCCAGGTTGGGATTGTCATGGTCTGCCAATTGAGTGGAAGATTGAGGAAGAATACCGAGCAAAGGGTATAGATAAAGACACAGTCGATGTTTTAGAGTTCCGCCAAGAATGCCGTGCTTCCGCTGCGAAATGGCTTGGTGTCCAAAGGGAGGAATTCCAGCGCCTTGGTATCATTGCCGATTGGAAAAACCCTTATTCAACGATGGATTTTTTAACAGAAGCGCGCATTGTTGAGCAACTAGGCATTTTCATTTTAAATGGCAGTCTTTATCGTGGTTTAAAGCCAGTTCTGTGGTCAGTTGTTGAAAAAACAGCACTCGCAGAGGCAGAAGTTGAATATCACGATCACACCAGTGATTCAGTCTATGTTGCTTTTCCAATTCAATCGACTGCAATCAGACAATTAAATGGTGCATTTGCTGTTATCTGGACAACAACGCCTTGGACATTGCCTGGTAACAGAGCAATTGCTTATGGTCCAGAATTTGAATATGTCGTTATTGATGTAAAATCGATTGGTAAAAAACTTTTAATTGCCAAAGATTTATTGGCAGATTTTCAAGCTCTGGTTGGCTTTGAAGATTGTCAAGTTCTCGCAACCTTAAAAGGTAGTGAATTAAAAGGAACAGTTTGTTCTCATCCTTTTAAAGGCAGTGGATATGACTTCGATGTTCCATTATTGCCAGGCGAACACGTAACAATCGAAACAGGTACAGGGCTTGTGCACACAGCACCTGGTCATGGATTGGAAGACTTTGCCGTTGGCAAAGAGTTTGGCATAGAAGTGCCAGAAACTGTTCAAGGCGATGGCTTGTACTATCCTCATGTGCCTCTCTTTGCTGGCCAACATATCTTTAAAGCTAATGCATCTGTGATGAAAGAATTATCAGACAGGGGTTGTTTGCTGCATTCGAAAAAGATTTTACATAGTTACCCGCATTCATGGCGCTCAAAAGCTCCTTTGATTTACCGCACAACTGCTCAATGGTTTGTGAGTATGGAAAAGAATGACCTACGGAAAAAGGCATTGTCAGCTATTGAACAGGTTGAGTGGTTCCCTACTCAGGGGCAAAATCGAATTCGCTCTATGATTCAAGATCGTCCAGACTGGTGCTTGTCCAGACAACGAGCGTGGGGAACACCTATAACAATTTTTGTTCACAAAGAAACGGGTGAGGTTCTGCGGGACCCTGCAGTTCATGCCAGAATTGTCGATGCAATTGCTGCAGAGGGAGCGGATGCTTGGTACACAAGTGATGTTACGCGATTTTTAGGCAACGATTATAAATCAGAACATTATGAAAAAGTAACAGACACCTTGGATGTGTGGTTTGACAGTGGTTGCTCGCATAGTTTTGTTCTAAAGCATAGAGAAGAGCTTTCTTGGCCAGCAGATGTTTATTTAGAAGGCTCAGATCAACATCGCGGTTGGTTCCAATCTTCTCTCTTGGAATCTTGTGGAACAACAGGGACTGCTCCTTACCGTCAGGTTATAACGCATGGTTTTGTGTTAGACCAAAAGGGCTACAAGATGTCAAAATCACAAGGCAACGTTGTCGCGCCAGAAAAAGTCATTAATACTTTGGGGGCTGATTTATTACGTCTCTGGATTGCTTCTTCAGATTATTCAGAAGATATGCGTATTGGGCCAGATATTCTAAAACATCAAGAAGATGTTTATCGTCGCTTACGCAATACGCTCCGATATTTATTGGGTGCTCTTGCTGGGTTTTCTGAGGCTGAGAAAGTTGATTACAGTGATATGCCATCTCTTGAACGTTGGGTGTTGCATCGCTTGTCTGAATTGGGCGAACTTCATAAAACTTGCGTAGAGGAATATGATTTTCCTGCGTTTTATAATGCAATCCATACATTCTGTGCCGTTGATCTTTCGGCATTTTATTTTGATATTCGCAAAGACTGTTTGTATTGCGATGAAGAAACTTCCCTGAAGAGACGATCTGCTCGAACAGTTATGAATCAAGTCTTTGTTTGCTTGACGCACTGGCTAGCGCCTGTTCTAAGCTTTACGGCTGAAGAAGCGTGGCTAAGTTATAATGGTGGAAAAGAACGCGGAAGTATTCATCTGCAAAAATTTCCTGAGTTAGCTCCAAATTGGCACGATGTTAAGTTGGACAAACATTGGGACATTATTAGAGATGTTCGCAAAGTTATTACCGGCGCTTTGGAAATTGAACGTTCCGCAAAAACCATTGGATCCAGTTTGCAAGCTGAGGTTGCTGTTTACGTGACAATAGAGATTGCTGCAGAGTTTAAGCATGTGGATCTTGCTGAATTGTCAATAACATCAGATGCGACTCTGGTTATTGCTCAACCACCTGCGGGTGCTTTTATGCTTGATGAGGTAAAAGATGTTGGAGTAATTGTGAATCCTGCCAAAGGTGAAAAATGTGAGCGTTGTTGGAAAGTTTCACCAGATGTCGGTGCTGTAGATTCTGCAAAAGTTCATTCGAACCTTTGTACTCGTTGTCATGATGTCGTGTCGAAACAATGCGTAGCAGCAGCATGACTACCGTAAAATGTTTGCAGGCTTTATGGGGCTGGGGAGTGGCGCTGATTGTTTTTGGCGCTGATCAAGTTAGTAAATGGTTTGTCATCAAACAGTTCTTTGATTCATCAAAACCAATTGTGGTAACAAGCTTTTTTAATTTAGTTATCACCTGGAACTCTGGGGTTAGTTTTGGACTGTTTCCAGCTAATAGTGATTATGGTATTGTGTTTCTTTCGTTAGTAGCTATTACGCTATCTGGTGTTATTATTAGATGGATGTATCAAGCGCAATCCTGTTTACTAATTTGTAGTTATGGGTTAATCCTTGGAGGAGCCATGGGAAATTTAATGGATCGCTTTCGCTTTGGTGCGGTTGCAGATTTTTTAGATTTTCATTTTTGGAATTATCATTGGTACACCTTTAACATTGCAGATAGTGCGATTGTTCTGGGTGTGTTTGTAATTCTATTAACGCAAAAACCCTGGCAACCTGATAAAAACTTTAAATGAGTAGTGTTCACAGCATCATGATTAAGCGCATTTTATTACCCTTATCCTTGTTATCCAGTACCTTACTTTTGACAGGATGTGATTCCGTTCGTAATACCTTTGGTTTAGATCATTATCAACCTAATGAAATGGATGTTTCTAATCATCCTCCTTTAAGTCTTCCAAAAGATTTTAAATTACGTCCTCCTGTGACTGGTGGTAATAACGTGGTTGCGCCCGGTGCTGTTTCGTCTTCAACACAAGCTCAAAAAGTGTTGTTGGGTGATGCAACACAGGCTACAGGAAAAACGGGCAATGCTTCTGAGTCAGCCTTGTTAAATCAAGCAAGTGGAAACCAATCAGCTCCAGCTGATATTCGCAAACTTGTTGATAGTGAAGCAGCTGTTGATGGTAATGTTTCTGATTCTCTAATGGGTCGAATCTTATCTTGGAAAGAAGAAGCAGCAAAGAATTTTGGTTCAATTTCCTCTGATGCCGCTAAAGCAGAAACTCTTCAGAAAACTGAAGCTACGGCCGCTAAACCATCTTAAAGAATTATTAGGTTATGATTAAATATTTTACCTTATTTATCGCTATGCTCTCCCTGACTTTGGGAGCTGCAGATTGTTTGGCCGCTAAGTCTAAACTTAAGAAAAAAGTTCCAGCAGTTCCTGTTGCAAAAGTTAAGGTTGTGAAGCCACCTGTTATTGTTGAAGAAGCAAAAATAGCTCCAACCAATATTAATGTTAAAGAATTAAAGTCACCTGAAGGATTCAAGTTCTGGTTCGTTCAAAACAACGATATTCCTGTTGTGACTGTAACTATTTCTTTTCAAAATTCTGGAAAGAAAAGCTCTCCTAAAGGTCTTTCAGGCTTGGTAACATTATTGGCCTCAACTTTAGATGAAGGGGCAGGGGATTATAACAGTCAGCAATTTAAGAAAATATTGCTTGAGAAAAATATTCAGCTCTTTATCGATGCATCTCAAGATGATTTTACAATTACGTTTCGTACTGTAAAAGAGAGAGCAGCGGATGCTTTTAATCTTATTAAATTAATTTTAACGCAACCTCGTTTCGATTCTGAGCAATTACAAACCGTGAAAGATCAAATCATCTCTGCGGCAAGTCAATCGTTACATGATGAAAACTCAATTGCTGGTGAAGCTTTAACAGTACATCTTATAGCTGCGCCTCATCCTTATATTAAGAAAACTAAGGAAGTTATTGAAGAAATTGTAAAGGTTGAGGCGACTCACCTAAGGGAATATCTCAAAGATTATTTTGCTAAAGATAATATCGTGATTTCAGCGGCAGGAAAAATATCTGCAGCAGAATTAGGAAAGTATATTGACCAAACTTTCTCGAACTTCCCAGAAAAGTCAAAATCATGTGATATTAAAGATGTTGTTTTTCAGAACTTAGGTTCAACAAAAGAAATCTCTTTAGATATTCCTCAAAGTGTCATTCTTTTTCTACAGCCCGGTGTTAAAAGAGATGATCCAGATTTTTATGCAGCTTACATGCTTAATGTGATCTTAGGCGGCAATCAACTAGGTTCCCGATTATTTGATGAAGTTAGAGAGAAAAGAGGGCTTGTTTATGGTTGCTCAAGCGATCTTGTTTGGTCAGATCACATGAGTTACATCATTGGAGGTACAGCAACGAATACTGAGAGTGTTGATGAAACGATTAAGGTCATTCGTGAGGTATGGGATCATCTTGCAAGCAAAGGTGTTACGACAAAAGAATTAACACTTTATAAAAGATACCTCACAGGATCTTATGCCTTACGTTTTAGCTCAACTCTTGGAATAGTTTCGTTGTTAACGCATTTGCAGCTTGATAAAATTCCAGTAGATTTTATTAATAAGCGAAATGAAATCCTTGATAAACTTACAGTTGAAGATATCAATCGCGTTGCTAAAAAAATACTTCACTCTGAACAACTTGCTTTCGTTGTAGTTGGCAGAGGAAAAGTTTTAAAAGAAGCAGAGAAACATCAATGAAAATTCAGACTCTTTTTAAAAGATTAAAGCTTGTTTCTTGTTTGAGTTTGGTTTTTGTTAGCCAAGCAATAGCAGGTATTTTTAACCCAGAAACTTTTACGTTACCAAATGGGCTGCAGGTTGTTTTTATACAAAATCATATGGCACCAGTTGTTTCAGTCAGTGTTTGCTATAAAATTGGCACGGCTGATGATCCTGTGGGAAAGACAGGAATTTCACATTTTCTAGAACATCTAATGTTTAAGGGAACGAAAACTGTTTCAGGAGATGAGTTTAAAAAATCTGTTCTTCGAAACGGTGGAGTATTTAATGCTCTTACAGGTTCAGATTATACAGTTTATGAATCAGCTATTTCGACTCAGTATTTGGATCTCATTCTAAGACTTGAAGCAGATCGTATGCAGAATCTGAATTTCAGCAAAGAAGATGTTCACTCTGAGCTTAAGGTTGTGTTGGAAGAGCGTTTAATGAGGCTTGATAACAATCCATTAGGCCAGGCTTATGAAGCATTGTTACGCTCTCTTTATTGGCATCATATGTATGGTATTCCTGCAATTGGTTATCCATATCATATCAAAGGATATACTTATGAAGATGCGCTTTCACACTACCGTACATGGTATGCTCCGAATAATGCCTTTTTAGTTATTTCAGGTGACGTGAAACTTGAGACTTTAAAACCACTAGTAGAAAAATATTTTAACGCAATTCCATCAAGAGAAATTCCTGTCAAGAATCGAACTCCCGAACCGAGCCATGCTGGTATAACGACACATTTAGAGCAAGAAAATGCACGTCATTCCTTGGTGAGTGTGTATTCTTATTTTGAGGCCCCCAATTTCCGCATGGGTAAGACTGAGAATTTTTATCCTCTGATTGCCTTATCCCAAATCTTAGGTGGAAATGAGACTGCAAGGCTTTATCGTGTTTTGGTTGAAGAGCAGAAGATTGCTGTAAAGGTAAGTTGTTCTTATGAGAGCTCCTCATTTGATCCAGAGCCTTTTTCTGTAGAAATTACTCTTGCGCCAAATGTTAAATTGGAAACTGCAAAAAAAGCTCTTGAGTCTCTTCTTAAAGATATTGCTACAAAAGGGGTTACTGCTGAAGAGCTGGAAAACTGCAAGAGAGATATAATTGCTACATTGGCTTTTGCTCGTGATGGAAATGATACAAGTGTTGCGGCTTTCTATGACTTAGCTGTTGGATTTACGATCGAAGATATTGAAACCTGGCCTGATAAAATAAAGGCACTTACGGTAGAGCAAGTGAACCAGGCTGCAAAAGATGTTTTGGGAGCTGCGCCAATTGTAACCCTGACAACTTACCCACAAGGATATCGCCAACAACACGAGCAGGTTGCTCAGAAAAGCGATAAAACCTGGTGGCAGAAATTACAAAATAGAATAGGTCTCTAATGCATTTCTACATTCAAGATATTGAGGGTATTGAGTTCTCTATTGAAAATTGGAAGGCTGGAAAAGCTTTTTCTCACCTAAGCGAACTTCGTCAATCTTTGCCTCTATTTAAGGAATTAGAAGACGATAGTTTTATTGACGATCTAGATTCTGTTGTTGAAAGATACCGTGCTTTTGATGATGTTGTGATTTTAGGGACAGGAGGTTCAAGCCTTGGGGGACAAGCTGTTCTTGCCTTAGGTCAACATCCTGGAATCCATTTTATTGACAACATTGATTCCTATACCTTTGCAAATCTTTTAGCAAAGCTTGATCCCAATAAAACTGGCTTTATTGCTATTTCTAAATCTGGTGGTACTGCAGAAACTCTTGTGCAACTTCTGACATGTTTACAATGGTTTAATGTGACTGCAAATAAAATTTCCGACCACTTTTTGGTAATCAGTGAAGTTGGAAATAGTGCTTTGCGTCATATTGCTGAAACGTATTCAATTCCCTGTCTAGACCATCCTTTGGGAATTGGTGGACGATATGCCGCCTTTACGATTGTTGGCATGTTACCCGCTTTAATTGCAGGATTAGATGCACGAGCTCTACGCCAAGGCGCAAGAGATGTGTTAGCTCAGCTTGATTCTGATCATTTGGCGGAATCTTTCGCGCCAATTGTTGGGGCTGTTATTGCCGCTGAGTTAAATTCAAAAGGCTATAATCAATCAATTCTAATGCCCTACATTGACCGCCTTCAGACCTTCTCTAGTTGGTATTGCCAGCTATGGGCTGAAAGTCTTGGAAAAGTTACCAAAGAGGGCAAGGCTTTCGGAATAACACCGGTACGTGCATTGGGGGCTGTTGATCAGCACTCACAATTGCAGCTTTATCTTGATGGTCCTCGTGACAAAATTATGACTCTCATTGTTTTAGAACAGCAAACTCCTCTAGAAAAACTATCTATTAGCTCATTGACACATCACGCTTTGCAAGATTTTATCGGCACAACAATGGGCGATTTATTGCTAGCGGAACAAAAGGCAACGATTGATGTCTTAAGAAATCGGGGCTGCCCCACACGCGTGATTCGTCTGAAGTGCTTGAATGAATCTGTTCTCGGCGCCTTGATGATGCACTTTATCTTAGAGACACTTGCAACCGCTTACCTTGCTGAAGTAGATCCTTTCGATCAACCCGCAGTTGAACAAGGTAAACTCCTAGCAATGGAATACTTAGTTAGAGGAAAATAGTTTATGCAGTGCGCAAGTTCTTTAGTAAAATAAATTAATGCTTATTGAGTCCATCAATCCCGAATGGAAAGATTTATATGCAGATATTGTTTAACTGGATGGCCACACACCTACGGTGCTCGCCATGACGCAGTGGTGAGAACGAACTTTCGCTACATTAGATTAGATCTCTCGCAAAACCTCAGGAATTCTGACTTCAACAGTGCACAGTATAGCAACTACTTCAGCTCACGAGTTCTTGTTACCTAAACTGATGGTAGTGCGAGATTATCATTTAGTTCTTTCCGTGTTGCTTAAAAATCTATCTGCTTAAGAAAGATTCTAATAACGACATTCGCGAATCGCGAATCAAGAATAATTAATCTTCATCTTTAACTATAGGATGGGTTGATTTATCCGCGCTAATTTGAGATTATCTGCTCAAAATATTGTCCCGTCATTCTGAGAGGGAAACATGAAAAATTATCTCAAGCTTTTTTTTGGTGCATTGTACTTAGTTTGCGTTGGACTATTTTTTGTGGGTAAAAGTTACTCTGCAAATCAAGATGTGGATGTTTTATTTTGCTGCTATGACTTAGGCGATTCGCATCCAATGCAGCGGGTTATGAAAGATCTTGAGGAGCAAGGAATTTCTTACAAAGTTTTAGCTTTAGGAAAAGCACTTGAAGTTTTTACCTCAAACACTCTCAATCTAGATTTGCTAGATGTCAAATCTGACAGAGAACAAGCCTTAGATACCACTCATCTTAAATTGATAGAAGATGCTGTTAGACCCAAAATTGTTATTACAGGAATGGCCTCAGTAGTACAAGCTCAAGTTCTAAATTTATTTAAGGAAAAGCAAGCTTACGCGATTGCGTTTTATGATAATTTTGATACCGTTGAAACGGCTGAATATGCTCAGGCTTTCTTAAGGAGAGTTGAGCAAATAGATGAATATTTTATTCCCTCAGAGGCAACGCTACCAGGATTTCAGAAACTAGAGAAAACAAAGCATTCAAAATTAAGCATTTTTGGTCAGCCGATTCTAGAAAATTGGGACGATGTATTTTCTAAAACGAATAAAGAAGAATTGCGTCAAAAGTTGGATGTGGGATCGCAAGACCAAGTGCTTTTGTTTGCAGGAGATTGCAACAATACATATCAACAGTATTTCAGAATCTTTGTAAAAGGAGTTGGGGCTTTTAATAATCCTAACCTAAAAGTCTTCGTAACGTATCACCCCAAAACAGATGGATCATTTGAAAGATCGGTAGTTGAGGAAGAAAAAATCCCTAACATCAGAATCATTGATACCAAAGAATTTTCGACAACACAAATTGCAACCATCGCCAATGCTTTTGCATGTCATAAATCTTCCATGGGGATTCAGGCTCTTTATGTTGGGTTGCCGGTTGTTTACGTTGTGGAAAGTGGTGAAGTTCGCAACTTTGCTATCCAACAAGGTATCGCGATACAAGTTGAAAGTGCGGCTGATTTAAGTTCCGCATTAGACAGAATACTTAAAACGGCAAATCGTAATCAGTCTCCAGTACAGCAGAGTCTTGGTATTCCTAAAAACGCAACAGCAAGAATGGTTACGCATATAAAGGAACTTCTAGCAAAAAAAGTGTAGGATTTCTTAGGTTTGACAATAATCAAACGATAACGTACCCTAACTATTATAATTTCAAATTAGTATGAAAAATTCTGTGTTCGCAATAAAAACTATATTTTCTACTCTTCTTGTTTTGTCTCTTTCAGGCTGTGTAACCCCACCTGATTTGGGCGAAGTTCCACAGCCTCGCTCTGATCTTTTCTCGAGCAAAAATCAAGGTCTAAACCCTGCAATTTACCCAGAGCAGGACTGGTGGAAGATTTATAAAGACCCTCAATTAGATGCGTTGATTCAAGAGGGATTATTACGTTCACCTAATATTGCAGAAGCCAGTGCACGCCTGTTAAAAGCAGATGCTTTAATTGAACAAGCAGATGCATCTTTACTCCCGTCAGTCGGTGCAGATGCTTCTATTCAGAAGTATCGCCAAAGCTACAACAATGGTGTTCCTGCTGCTTTTGTTCCCAAAGGATTTCAGAATACGGCAATCGCGACTTTGAATGTCAGCTATGATGTCGATTTTTGGGGTAAGAACAGAGCAGTTCTTGCAACTGTTTTATCAGAAAGAGAAGCTGCCAGACTTGAAACTGAACAGGCAAAAATGATTCTGAGTACATCAGTTGCTGCAATGTATGCAAAACTTGCGCAATTTTATGCCGAACTAGATGAGGCAAAAGGTTCGGTAATTGTTCGTTTAAAGACAGTTCAACTCTTTGAAAAACGTTATAAAAACGGCCTTGAGAATGAAGGTGGTGTTGATCAAGCCAAAGCGAGTCATGCCTCAGCCGAAGCTGACGTGGCGGCGGTTGAAGAATCAATTGGCTTAATCAGAAATGGAATAGCGGCACTTATTGGCGCAACCCCATCTCGTGCTATGACGATTGAGCGTCCTCGTTTATCTAATATGTATTCTTTTGGTGCTCCAGCTGTATTGCCAGCAGATTTGATAAGTCGACGTCCTGACCTGATTGCATCACGCCTTAAGCTTGAAGCTACAGCGCATCGTATAAACGTTGCCCGGAGCGGTTTTTATCCTAACATCAACTTTGCAGCTTCTCTTGGGCATCAATCCTTAGGACTTGATCATTTTTTCAAAAGCGGTTCTTTGATTGGGTCTATTGGGCCTGCAATTCATTTACCCATCTTTGATGGTAAGCGTATTGAAGGTCAATATCGTGATGCTAGAGCTGATTACGAAGTAAGTCTTGCTCAGTATGAGTCTGTCATTATTCAAGCAATGCGTGAAGTTGCGGATGCGCTTGTGAGCAAAAAAGCATTGGCACATCGTGCGCAAAAATCACAAGCTGCATTAACGGCAGCAGAGCGAGCTTATAAAGCCATAAAAAATCGTTATGAAGGTGGTCTTGCAACATACCTCGAAGTTTTACGCGCTGAAGATACGTTGATATCAAATCGTCGAATTATGGCTAATCTTCGCACCAGATCTTTTACGCTTGATGTTGCACTCGTGAAGTCGCTTGGTGGCGGATTTCAGCCAACCCCAGAAGGAACAAAAACAGCATCATGACAGTAAAGCCAAATGGAATTAAGAACAAACGGAATCATTTATTCTTGCTATTAGCATTAGGTGTTATTGCCCTGGCTTCCGCTTATTCAGTTTATTATTATTTCATTGGCTCTCGGCATATCTCAACGGACAATGCTTATGTTGGTGCAGAGATTGCTCAAATAACATCACTAACGGGCGGTACCATAAAAACAATTCATTACAATGATACGGACACCGTTAAGGTTGATGATATTTTAGTGGTTATTGATGATGCTGATACAAAGCTTGCCTTGGCCCGTGCTGAGGCAGAGCTTGCAAAAGCTAATGTTGAGCTTGATCGCACAAAACTAGATTATGAACGTCGTAAAGCTCTCTCAAAATCAGGTTCTGTTTCAGGGGAAGAAGTTAGTAATTCCGAAAATGCTTATAAAGCTGCGCAAGCGGTCTTTAATGTTGCGCATGTTGTAAAAGAACAGGCAACCCTTGATCTTAATCGTACAGTTATTCGCTCTCCTGTTGAGGGTGTTGTTGCAAAGCGACAAGTTCAATTGGGCCAGCGTGTTCAACAAGGCACTCCCTTAATGTTTGTGGTCCCAATGTTGGCTCTTCATGTCGATGCAAACTTTAAAGAAGTACAACTTAGAAAAGTAAAAATTGGACAGCAAGTTGAATTGATCTCTGATTTTTATGGAAATTCAGTTGTGTATCACGGAAAAATTTCTGGAATTGCAGGGGGGACAGGATCTGCCTTTGCCTTGATTCCAGCTCAAAATGCGACAGGAAATTGGATTAAAGTTGTGCAACGGCTCCCGGTTCGAATACAGCTTGATCCGGAAGAGTTAAAGAAACATCCCTTGAAAGTCGGTCTTTCAATGCAAGCCGATATTGATATCTCAGATGATAAAAAATGAGCAAAGGCTTAAACCCACCCTCGCTCCAAGGAAATGACTTAATTATTGCAGCAATGCTTTTAGCTGTTGCTAACTTTATTGTTGTTCTAGATATCACTATTGCTAATGTCTCTGTTTCCCATATCGCGGGCGGTCTTGCTATTTCTCCGACTGAAGGAACGTATGTAATTACGTCCTATGCAGTGGCGGAGGCTATCACAGTTCCTTTGACAGGCTGGCTTGCCAAGCGATTTGGAACTGTTCGAGTCTTTACAACGTGTATAATGTTATTTGGATTGTTTTCAGGCCTATGTGGGTTTGCTAACAGTATTGGCATGCTTGTTCTTGGACGTGTTTGCCAGGGTTTAGTTGGTGGTCCATTGATTCCTTTGTCGCAAACGTTATTAATGCAAATTTTCCCAAAAGAAAAACAAGGGGCTGCTATTGGTTTGTGGAGTATGACGACACTTGTGGCACCAATTCTAGGGCCTATTGTTGGTGGATATATTTGCGATAATTGGGGGTGGCAATTCATATTTTATATTAACATCCCCATAGCAGTCATATGCAGCATTGCGGCCTTGAGGCTCCTACGCCCTTATGAAACATCTACATTTAAAGAAAAAATAGATATTGTTGGTCTAATGCTGCTTATTTTATGTGTTTCATCTTTGCAGATAATGTTAGACGAAGGTAAAAACTATGATTGGTTTGAATCCAATCTCGTTTGTTGTCTTTGTATTGTTTCTATCATTTCCTTTATATCTTTCCTCATTTGGGAATTGACCTATGATAAGCCAATTGTGAACCTGCGTGTGTTTAGGCATCGTGGATATTCTATGAGTGTTCTGACCATCAGCCTTTCTTTTGGTGCTTTCTTTGGTTCGGTTGTTTTAACGCCTCTTTGGCTCCAACTCTACATGGGATATACGGCGACATGGTCTGGGCTTGCGACAGCTGCAACCGGTATTTTAGCTGTTGTTGCCGCACCTTTTGCTGCTAAATTTTCGCAGAAATATGATCCGAGAATGCTCGTTTTCTTGGGGGTTTTGTGGCTCGGTATTTTGACATTTGAACGTTCATTTAGCTCAACAGATAATACGTTTTTTCAGATTTTCCTGCCTATGCTGATTCAGGGGATCGGCATGCCTTTCTTCTTTATTCCCCTAACAGGTCTAGCACTTGCAAGCGTTAACCCTGATGAAACAGCTTCTGCCGCAGGTTTGATGAGCTTTCTTCGAACATCATCTGGCGCCTTTGCAACTTCTATTGTTACAACATCATGGGAAAATCAAACCACTGTTTTCAGAGGTGATCTAGTCGAGCGTGCTGTATCACCTGAACACGTTAGTGCGATGTTGGGAGGAGGCGAAGTTTCAACCCAAATTTCCACATACATTATTGACCAAACCATACAGTCTCAGGCCATAATGCTCGCAACCAATCATATTTTTCAAATTGTAGCCTTCACCTTCACATTTGCTGCTTGCGCTATTTGGCTTGCCCCTAAACCAACTCACAAGGCGAATACTGCTGGCGCACATTAAAATCACAATTTGGGATTAAAGCGATAAAAAAGCCAGAAGTTTTGCCAACTATGTTTTTTGAGATTTCTCACACATTGCTACCTTCGCTCTCTCAGGTCATTTCAGCTCTCATAGGTGCCATTCTTGCTAGTGGCATCCCCGGGCTCGACCCGGGGATCTCCAAAATAATCAAAAACCTCTTTCTAAACCTGAGCTAAGATACCTTTTGTTAAAGGCATCTGTTTTTTAGAAAAACTGATTAAGAGTAAATAACTCTCATAATGTTTGCAAAACGCCTGATCTCGTTTAGAAACTCTTCTTCAGTTTGAAGTTTGCTCATCGTGACATCATTAATCGTTAAGCTGATTCCACTGCTCATACTTCCCCAGCTTACTCCTCTGTCACTTCTTGATATCATGCCTTTATCTGTTATAACTTGCATAGGTCGACAAGTGGTGGACTGAGTAGAAGCTTGTCTTGCAACAAGAGGTTGCCTTAGTGAATACAATTTAGGATCTGGCGTACAATTTTCTAAAACAAGCTGACGGAATTCTGCAGCTGTTGTTTCTGTTGCTGGCTCTTTAAAGCCAAAATATCCATTAGGAATGCGATAGCCCAAATGTGAAAATGTTGTTTTTGCAACGCGATCAAAACTTAATGTTAAAATAGAAGAAAATTCCTTAACTTCTTGTTGCCACTGCTCTATTGAGAAATGCTTAAGATTTTTAGAAAATAAAGCCGTGCTAATATATTCATTGTTGAAATGCTGCTGCGTGATTTCTCTCAAATCCTCAAATGATCCATAACGTAAGATATGTGTTGCTGTTATGATTTTTTGTACTTCAGTAAGATGTGTTTTGGTCACTTGATCTTCTGTTTTAATCCCTGCTGCTCTTCGTATATTAATAATAGGTAAATAGCTTTGTGGGTTGCCCACTTCATGCAAAATTGTTGCAAAAATTAAGGTGGCCACCATAACTTCTCTCTCTGCCGGTGTCGCTAGAGTTTTGCGAAAACCATTTTTCCCGCCTGTTGCCATAAACCATAAAATAGCTGATTTTTTATGCTCTAGTCGTTGAGGTGTATCTATTTCCAATTTGGTTGACAGACTCATAACATGTTCGACAACACTTCTCACTTTTCCACTTTGTGCTGATGTTTGGTACTCTTGCCAAAATTCATCGGGAGAACCCGCTATGGCAGAGCTAAACTGCACTATAATTAGTAATAAACTGATACGTAAAAATAACATTTCATTTCCTCATTTTATATTTAAATTGTACATCATGAGGCATAAATATACACATTAAATATTAAAATCAAGATATTTTTTGTATATTAAGAAATTGAGGTGAGGGCTCTGTTTCATCAGAATATGGTGAGCTAAGTTTTTTATATGCAGATCCCTAAATAAATATTTTTTAAAAATAAGGGATTTATATAATTCTAATATATTAATCCCTTATTTTTATAATTTGACAAATAAGGGATTAATATGACATGTTTATACAAATCCCTTATTTGATGAAAAGTGATATGGAAACTAAAGAAATAATAGGTCGGGACAAAGAAAAGGAAAAACTTCAAAAGGCTTTTTTCTCTAAAGAATCTGAATTTATTGCAGTTTATGGCCGTCGTCGTATTGGAAAAACTTTCTTGATTCGTCATTTTTTTTCCAAACAAAAAGGAGTTTTTTTTCAAGTTTCGGGTATTCACTATGCTGATTTAAAGGTTCAACTGAAAGAATTTAAAAAAGAAATAGAACGTGCATTTTACAATGAAAAGGTTGAGTTAAAAGCTCCTGATACGTGGATGGAGGCTTTTGAAATGCTTACAAACTCAATAAGCATGTCAGATAAGAATAAAAAAATTGTTTTGTTTTTAGATGAATTTCCTTGGATGGCAACTAGAAAATCTGGATTACTCCAAGCTTTAGACTATTTTTGGAATCGTTTTTGGGTTGATCTGACTAATGTTAAATTGATTATTTGTGGATCAGCCGCTTCATGGATTATTAAAAATATTCTGAATAATAAAGGCGGTCTTCATAACCGAGTGACTCTAAAGCTAAACTTAGAGCCATTCTCTTTACATGAAACAAAATTGTACCTAAAGTATTTGGGGGTTAAGTTAGATAATTATCAAATTTTAACGCTTTATATGTGTATTGGCGGTGTTCCCTTTTATTTAAAATCTATCGAAAAAGGCTTGTCTGCTGTTCAAAACATCAATCACTTATGTTTTAAAAAAGATGGTCTTCTTGCTACTGAGTTTAAAGAATTATTTACGTCTCTCTTTGAGGAAAGGGGGCAACACGAAACTCTGATCAAGTTGATTGCCTCTAAAAGAAATGGGATAAGTCGAGTAGAGCTCGAAAAGCATATACAACATAAAGGTGGAACATTAACATCTTGGCTAAAAGAGTTAGAAACCGCTGGTTTTATCTCTTCTTTTCTCTCATTTGGTAAAGAGAGAGGAACTTATTATAAAATCATAGATGAATATACGTTGTTTTATTTAACGTGGGTGCATCCAAATTCTCAAAGCCGTCTGCAAAAAGAAATAACATCTCATTATTGGGAAATAATTTCTCAAACCCCTGCTTGGAAAGCTTGGTCAGGATATGCTTTTGAATCAATTTGTTATAAACACATAAATAACATACAGAAAGCTCTTAATGTTCCTGAAGGATCGAGTGCAACGACATGGAGATATGTTCCCCCTAAAAAAATAGAAGAGGAGGGCGCGCAGATAGATCTTTTGTTTGACCGACCAGACAGTAGTATTACCTTGTGTGAAATAAAGTACTCTAGTGATCATTTTGTCGTAGACAAAGCAGAAGCAAAAGAACTTCTAAGAAAAAAAAGTGTTTATCAAAAAATCATGAAAACAAAAAAACACATTTTTGTCTCTATGATTACTGCCTCTCGTCTAAAAAAGAATATGTATTCAGAAGAACTTATTGACTCTGAAGCTACGTTAGATGATCTGTTTAATTGTTAAAAAAGCAACGAAATAGTTATTAGTTCGATGAAAGAATATATATTACCGAACTTGCACGAACCGAGAAGCAAAAAAACTTCCAGAAACAGAAGAATAACCTCCTCCAGGGGCTAGAGTATGTTTTAATTGCAGAAGCTCCTGCGATAAATTTAAAAAATATGGAACACTAAATTTAGCTAGCAAACTATTATTTCCCTGTTCTGTTGGTATGGAGTGTTTCCATGATATTTTTTCTGAACCATTAACAGTAGTCGTTGTTTTTTCGTACTTTGGGCGAAACACTAATTTGGGAGGAGTAGTCCTCTTATTAGAAAAACCATTTTGTTCAAAAGATTCAAATCCTTGTATACAATTTTCTGCAATGAACTTACGAAACTCTGCAGCACTTGCTTCCGTTGCTGGTTCCTTAAAACCAAAAAATGAAGAAAGTAATTTATCTTTATTGAAAACTCGTTTTTCTCTTTGATCTAAACCGAGTACAAAGATATCTGAAAATTCTTGAGCTTCTTGCGTATATTGAGGAGGCGTAATTGATTTAAGGTTTTTGAGGTGTAAAACTGTTGGTAAATATTCTTTGTTAAAAAGTTCTTTTACATAATCCCCTAGGGTTTTTGGGGCGTATGATAGTAATAGACCGCAGACATTTGAGCCATGAAACATAATACGGGTAGCAGTTAGTATTTTTTGAACTAGTAACAAGTGTGTTTTTACTTCAGTGTTTCCTGTATTTGTATCAATGGATAAAAGGTCAGTGTGATGTCTATCTTCATGCAAAATCGCTATAAAAATTAAGGCATCTACCATAATACCCAATTCTTCTTGTGTAGCGGGCTGCTGGCGAAAACCATATTTTCCACCTGTTGTCATAAACCACAAAATAGCTGCTTTTTTGTATTTCATTTGTTCTGACAGTTTTTGTCTATATTCAGGTAATTCGGAAGTCTTAATTTGATCAAAATCATCTGTATTTGGCTGTGTTGCTAGACCATGAACATATTCTACAACATTTGAAACTACCTTGTTTTTCTTTGCTGTTTCGAAGTCGCTCCAAAAAATTTCTGGAGTTTCCGCTATAACTGAACTGAACGAAAGAATAACTAATAAACTGATGCGAAAAACTAACATCTCATGTCCTCTGTTGTTGTAAAAATAAATAATCGCACCATATAAGCTCTCTAAGTCTCTTTTCCTTTAATCTTCGCTCTGACTGCAGCTTCCGGAGAAAGCTTGAGGATGGTTTGTTTTGGAATACGCAAATCTACAACAGAAACATCGCCGGCAATTAGTTTGTTTTTTTCTATCAGAAAAGATAGGCGCACAAGGGCGGCTTCTGGTTTATTTTCTGGAAGTTTGACTTGGATGTTACCTTCTAGATTTAAATCCCAACGTCGTTGACGAATCCAAACCATAGTCTTTAATTTCTTGCGAATTACAGGAAACTTTTCCAAGATTTTTATCATCACTGAGACATGCGCAGGTGCATTATCACCCGCAACAATTGGCAGGCGTTTGAAAAAATCAGCACTGGGATTTGAGATAACCACACCTTCATCATCTACTAAATAATAGTTCTTTTGGTGTTGCCATAAAGCAATAGGATTCCGCTCAGCCAATGAAATATACAAGATATTGGGAAGTTGTCTTTTTACCGTGGCTGAACGTACCCAATCAATTTTTTGTAAACGATTTTTAATTTCATCCAGATTGTGTATCAGGATAGGCTCACCCCGATTAGCTGCTACGGCGCTCAAGATTTGTTGTGAAGAAGATTGATGACGTCCTTCAACCATAATCTCATCAACTCTAAGTCCAAGTTTTCCGGAGAATTCAATCCCTTTCTGCGACAGTGCGTCACTTACTTTTTGAGGATAGCCAGACCACCATAAAGCACTAAGAATTATAACAATTATAAGAAGAGGGCTAAAAGATTGAAGCACCTTAACGTATGAGAGATTTGATGAACGAATAGGTTGCCGGCTGCGAGTAGATGTGCTTTTTCTAAGAAGTTTATTAAATGCTAATCGCTTATGCACAAAGTCCCACAGGCGATTATTATTCCGTTTTAAAACAAACTTCTTCGTCGTCTTTGTCGCAAGACGTCGTGTCGGCATTCCTTTGGCTTTATTTTTATTTACAAACCACATTCGGCATTTTCGATCATTGATTGAATTAGTTGAGAAAAATTCATTTTGTTAAACACAGCAATTTCTGGAACGAGAGAGAGAGGAGTCATACCTGGTTGAGTATTAACCTCTAGAAGATAGAAATCTCCTGTACCGCCGTGTGTATCATCATAGCGAAAATCTGCGCGTGTTACACCACGACAATTTAAGGCTTTGTGTGCTTTTAAAGCAAGATCTAACGAAGTTTGGTACGCTTTCGGTGAAAGCCTTGCGGGCATGATATGCTCTGCTTTGCCTGGTGTATATTTTGCTTCATAATCATAAAAACCTGAAAGTGGACAAATTTCAATGGCGCCAATTGCTTGATTATTGATGACAGCAACCTGGATTTCTTTGCCAGGAATATATTTTTCAATAAGGATATCATTGCCGTAACACCAATTTTCAATAGCCTTATTATATTCTGTATCATCACAGACAATATAAACACCTCTACTTGAACCTTCTCCAACCGGTTTAATAACATAGGGAAATAACATTGGATGTCCCTTTTTTAGATCATCAAAAGTGATGAGCTCCCACTCGGGTGTTTTAATTCCCTCACTTGCAAAAACTTTACGGGAAAGAATTTTATCCATCGCAATTGCAGAAGAGACAACTCCAGAATGTGTGTAGGGAATGCCAAGAATTTCTAAAACACCCTGTATAGTTCCATCTTCACCACCAACGCCATGCAGGGCATTAAAGATAACATCAGGACGAGGCGTAAGGGCATTCAAAAGTGCTTGTAAGTCTCGACTAACATCAATTGGCAAAACTTCATACCCAAGTTCCTTTAATGATTCAACGACTGCAGCTCCAGACACAAGAGAAACCTCTCGTTCAGACGACCATCCACCCATTAAAACTGCAACTCGCTTTGACGTCATTTATTGTTCCCCTAATCTTATTATTTCCCACTCCAGCTGAACGCCTGAAGTTTCTAGAACTCGCTTCTGTACTTGAGTTCCTAAATCTTCAAGATCATTACTTTTAGCATTAGCAAGATTGAGAAGAAAATTACAGTGTTTCTCTGATACTTGAGCATCGCCAATGCGAAGACCGCGACAGCCGGCAGCATCAATAAGTTCCCACGCTTTCTTATCTTTGGGATTCTTAAAAGTACTCCCTCCTGTTTTCACGCGGATGGGTTGCGCCTCTTCTCGAAGAGCCAAGAATTTTGATAAAGTTTCTTCAATCTCATCAATAGGTTTTGCGTCCAAATGAAAGGCTGCTCTTAGCACAATAGTCTGCTCTGGTAGCTCACTATGACGATATGTCATTTTTAAATCATCAGTTTTTATTTTATAAATTTTTCCAGAATGATCAATGACTTCAATCCAAAGCAATGAATCTTTGATTTCTCGATTATAAGCTCCCGCATTCATTGCAATTGCTCCACCGATGGTTCCGGGAATTCCTACCAGAAATTCTAAACCGCTCAGACCAAGTTCACTGCACTGCATCGCAACTGTACGGTCGAGACAAGCGGCACCAACGATAAGCTCATTATTAGTCGCAGATATTTCTGAAAAGCCCGAGCCCAGCTTTATCACAATTCCCCTAATACCGCCTGCACGCACCAAGCAGTTCGAACCAGCTCCAAGAATAGTAACTGGCAAATGTGCAGGCTTGTTCTTTAGAAAATCAGCTAAATCATCGCTATCACTTGGGCGAAATAAAACATCAGCCGGTCCCCCAACTCGAAACCAAGTGGAAGAGGCTAAGGGGGCATTATGCGTGTAGCGACCGCGAACAATTGGCAGTGCATTGGTAGGCGTAGACGTCACCCCAGATTCTCCTGTTGGTGACTAATAGGTTGGTCCCAGAGTTGATCCAGTTGCGCCGGTAAAGCTGCAGCCCAGTACGTAATGCTTCCTGCGCCAAGGCACAAAACAGTGTCATTCTCTTGAGCAATTCTGCGAATGATATAGGGTAATTCTTTAGTATCTTCAATTTCAAAAACTTGATTTATTCCTTGGCTGCGGATTGCTTCAGCCAAATTCTTTGAAGAAATGTTGGGAATTGGCTCTTCTCCAGCACTATAAATTGGGGCAACAACGACACTGTCGCATTCTTTAAAACACAGGGAAAACTCTTGGAACAGATCATTTAGACGGCTGTAACGGTGTGGTTGCACAACGGCGATAATTTTTCCGTCCGTTGATTGTTTTGCGGCCTCAATAACGGTTTGAATTTCTACAGGATGGTGAGCGTAATCATCAATAATAGTGACGCCACCGCTCACACCTACTTTAGTAAATCGGCGCTTCACACCTTTAAAATTTTTGAAGGCTGTTCTAACAGTTTCATCATCAATCCCGAGCTCTTGAGCAACCGCAATTACTGATAAAGCATTTTGAATATTATGCTTACCAAGCATGGGAAGTTTTATATCCTTTAAGCGTCTTGGAAGCGCTGTTATACCGCCATTTTTAATTTCTTTTTGAACGAGGAAAGAATGGTGGTGAAGAGGTTGTATATCAACATCGAAAGTCGAGTATTCAGCAGACATCCTGAGATTAGTTGCACGTACATTCGCTTTTTCATCAAAACCATAAGTTAAAATACGGCGATTGCTAATGAGAGGGATTAAAGATTGAACTTCCGGATGATCAAGGCATAAAATACCTAGTCCATAAAAAGGGGTATTCTCAATGAACTTAAGAAACGAATTTTTTAAGTTTTCAAAATTGCCATAAAAATCCATGTGCTCAGGATCAATGTTGGTGATAATTGCAAGAGTTGAGGGGAGTTTTACAAAGCTTCCGTCAGATTCATCGGCTTCAACAACAATCCACTCGCCTGTACCAAGGCGAGCATTTGTGTTGTAAGCATTAATAATGCCTCCATTAACAACTGTTGGATCCATATCTGCTGTGTCGAGGAGAGCCGCAACTAAAGATGTTGTTGTCGTTTTACCATGAGTTCCTGAAATAGCAACTGATAGCTTAAGGCGCATTAATTCCGCTAACATTTCAGCTCTTTGGATTACGGGAATCCCAAGGGTTTTTGCAGCAAGAACTTCTGGATTTTCTGGGCTTACAGCTGAGGAAACGACAACAACCTGTGCATCTTTAATATTCTCTGCTTGGTGGCCAATTGTTATTTGAATCCCGAGGGTTTGTAGACGGCTAATATTCACATTTTCGGCAATATCGCTGCCTTTAACTTGATAACCTATGTTATGCAGAACTTCCGCAATTCCACTCATTCCAATGCCACCAATACCTACAAAATGTAAATGTTTAACAGTTTGAGTTGGAATATGCATTGAAGGTACCTTATAAAGAAATGGTTGTGTGTAAGTTTACTTGGTTAGATAATATCTGTAATAACATTTACAAGGTTTGTTGTTGCATTTATCTTGCCAAATTCTTGAATTTTCTTAGCTGCTTTTGAAAGTTCAGTTGAATCTAGCATAAATCCCTCTAAAAGATCTTTCAGATTCTCAGCAAAAAAGCATTTTTCTTCCAACATCCAAGCGGCTTTTTCTTCAACAAGAGGAATTGCATTCAAGACTTGATGATTGTCCATAGCCACAGCATAGGGTATGAAAAGAACAGGGCGTCCAATTATCGCCAATTCAGCAATTGTCGAGGCTCCTGACCTTGCAATGACAAGATGAGCCTTTTTAATTTTCTCGCCAATATCGCTGAAAAATGGCTGAACAGTTGCACTAATGTTATTTTGTTTGTAATAACTTTCTGTTGCCTGCAAAAATTCTGGGCGAGATTGTTGATCTATATGAATTCGAGATTGCAAATCATTGGATAGCAAAGATATAGCTTTTGGGATGATGTCAGAAAATATTTTTGCACCTTGACTACCCCCAATAACTAAAAGATTAAAAGGAGCATTTTTTCCACAAGGAGAGTAGGGGGAATTTGCTAGAGTCAGAATTTCATCTCGAACTGGGTTGCCAGTAACTTGAGTTTTTGATGAGGCAAATTTAACTTTCGGGAAATGGGTAGCAAGTACGCTAGATCTTTTGATAAGCCAGCGATTAACACGCCCAAGGACAGCATTTTGTTCGTGAATAACTGTCGGAATTTTAAGGATTTGCCCAGCTAGAAGAGCAGGGGCTGACGGGTATCCACCAAAACCAACAATTGCTGATGGCTTGAGTTTATGAAAATATTTTAAACAACGGAATATTGCAAAAAATACGCTTGTTAAAAGCGTTATTTTTCCCCAGAGTCCACTTCCACGTTTAAAGGAGCAGGAAAAGATTTCCCAGTCTTTCGAATTTTGAAAAACATTTCCTCGTTTATCTGTAACAAAAATAACTTTAGCATTCTGCCGAGTTAATTCAGTTGCAAGGCTCAAAGCTGGAAAGACATGGCCACCCGTGCCCCCTGAAGCTAAAACAATCGTTTGATTCTTTACCGAGCGCATCATAAAACCTGACTAATGCCGTGACGCCGTCTTGTCAATGCAAGGATCATGCCCATGCCCATTCCCAGAGCAAGCATGGATGAACCGCCATAACTGATGAACGGCATGGTCATTCCCTTAGTTGGAATTAGATGCAGAGTTGAAGCCATGTTCACAAAAGCCTGTAGGCCAAATTGTATGGCAAGTCCAGAGGTTGCAATTGTAATGAATAAGCTATTTTCATTCGTTGCTCGCACTAGCGAGCGTAAAACGATAAAGGCAAAAAGTATGACAAGAATTAAACAAAGAATAAGGCCGAATTCTTCACCAGCAACAGAAAATACAAAATCAGAATGCGCATCTGGGACATGTTTCTTAACGGTGCCTTCACCCGGACCTTTACCAAAAAGCCCTCCATTCATGAAGGCTTCGAGCGATTGATTTATTTGATAGAGATCATGACGTGGATCACCTGAGACCGGATCTAGAAATTGGTCAATACGTCTTGCAACGTGAGGAAAAAGGAAATAAGCACCACATAAACCAAGAATGCCACAACCACCTAATATACCCATCCATAAGATTGGCATGCCTGCAATAAAGAGCTGAGCAATCCAAGTTGAGACAATTACTAATGTCATACCTAAGTCGGGCTGTAGGAGAAGCAAAACGACTAATATGCCGAGAAGAAACAAAGAAATTAATACTCCTGGAAAATGACGATCGCGATATTTTTCCGCCAGCATCCAAGCAACCATTACGGCAAAAACAGGCTTAATAAACTCTGAAGCTTGTATTGTGGCACCGCCAATGCTAACCCAGCGCCTAGCTCCTTTTATTTCTGTTCCTGTCCATAAAGTCATTACTAAAAGGATAACACCAGCAATATAAACAAGTGTTGCAAGTCGCCTAATTTGCAAGGGGGACATTAATGAAATTGTAAAAAGAACAAACAACGTTGGTGGAACCATAAGAATATGGCGTTTTACAAAAAAGAATGTTCCAAGATTAAGCCTGTCTGCCACTGGAGGACTTGCAGCAAAGCTTAAGAGAACGCCAATGCCAATCATAATAGAAATAATAGCGAGACTCCACCTATCGATGGTCCACCACCATCTCCCGATGACACTGGTATCTCTGCGTGTAAATGATTGTGATTGTGGTCTTATCATGATTTTAGAAACTTACTCTTACTCATAAATGAAAACGCCTATTTTTAAGTCGATCTTAATTCTTCTTGATGATCACGCCCCTGTGGTGTTCGCCATGACGGCAGTGAGGATTTGCAATTTATCGAAATATTCCAAGCTGTATGGATTGCTTCTCTACGCACATTCATCGCCGTCATGGCGAGCACCGTTGGTGCGTGGCCATCCAGTTAAACAATATCAGAAAAATGCTGAATATTTACGATATTTTAAAAATATTTTCACATTTCAATTTTTATATTAATGTAAACAGTCGAAAAATATCAAGGGACTCGTTATCACAATGTTTCTAAAGAGAGTTTATTTGTAACTCTCTAACGATTGTGCGAAAAGCTTCGCCTCGCTCCTCAAAGTCTCGGAATTGGTCAAAGCTTGCACAAGCTGGAGAAAAAAGAATCGTTGCTTTTTTTCTGTTTGTTTTTGCCATTAAATAAGCTTGTTTGACAGCTGTCGCTAAAGTACCTGAGTACGTAAAAGATGTCTGGCCGACAAGTGATTTGGCAAATCTCTCTTGAGCATCACCGATTAAAAACGCATGAGTAATTTTCTGTAGCTGCTCAGGTATTCCATCAATGCCATCTTGCTTGGCTTGTCCGCCTGCAATCCAGTAAATATCTCCTAAGCTTGCATACGTTTCGATTGCTTTGCTGGCCGCATCTGCATTTGTAGCTTTGCTATCGTTAATAAAATAAATTTGATCAAGAACTGCAATTGTTTCTTGTCGATGTTTGAGTCCCGGAAAGCTTTGAATGGCGCGGCAGATTTCTTCAGAAGAAAGACCTAAATGTGCTGCAACAGCATAAGCAACAGCGGCATTCTGATGATTATGCTTTCCTTGCAAAGTAGGAGCATCTCGTAAATTAAGCATAGCTGATGGTTGATCGAATCGATTATCAAATAAGACATCATTCTCTACGTAAATAGTTGCCTTTTTCGCTACCGAAACCTGAATAATATTTTTTATATCGCCTGCAATCACAAGTTCTTTGTAAACTTGCTCTGAGAAAGGGTCATCTATACCAATGATTGCAAGACGTTCTGGATTTTCGCCCTGAAATATTTTTCCCTTAGCTTGAATGTAATTTGCAATCGTTTCATGGCGATCTAAATGATCTTCTGTAATATTTAACCAAGCACTAATATCCAAATCAAGATTATTAGATAGATCTAGTTGGTATGAAGAAAGTTCTAAAACATAAACGCCATTTTCATCTAGCGTGGGAAGTGACATAACAGGAACGCCTATGTTTCCTCCTAAATGTGCATCAACTCCACAAAAGCTTAAGATATGGGCGATTAATGTTGTTGTTGTGGATTTACCATTTGTTCCGGTAATGCCAATAAAACGAGCGTTTGGAGCACTTTGCCGGAGCAAATCAATATCACTTATCACCGGCACTTTATGAGCAATCGCAGCTTTCGTAATTGGATGCGTAAAAGGTATGCCAGGGCTTTGGATCAACGCATCAATATGTTTCCAATCGATATGTTGAGGTTCTTGTGTTTGGATATCATCTAGTTTGCGTTTATCTTCTGTATCATCCCAGCCGACAACTTTCGCTTCATTCGCAACAAGCCATTTAGCTGCTGCTAATCCAGAGCGTGCCAAACCTAAAATAACAAATTGCTTTCCCTGAACAGGATACCATGAAGACATTGTGACTACCTTAGTTTAAGTGTTGATAAACCGATTAAGGCTAAGATACTCGCAATAATCCAAAAACGAATAACAATAGTTGGTTCTGCCCAACCTTTTTTTTCGAAATGGTGATGAATTGGTGCCATTAGGAAAATTCGTTTTCCTGTTAGTTTAAAAGAACAGACTTGAACAATCACAGAAACAGCTTCTAGAACAAATAAGCCGCCGACAATGGCGAGAACAATTTCGTGCTTAGTAATAACACTTACAATCCCAAGAGCCCCACCAACGGATAGGGATCCTGTGTCGCCCATAAAAACTTTAGCGGGAGGAGCGTTGAACCACAAAAATCCTAATCCAGAGCCAATTAACGATCCCAAAAAGATAGTTAATTCTCCTGCATGCATAATATGAGGAATTTGCAAATAATTTGAAAACACGGCATTTCCAACTAAATATGCAATTAAACAAAAACAAGCACTAGCAATCATTACCGGCACAATCGCAAGCCCATCTAACCCATCTGTTAAATTGACGGAGTTTGAGGCGCCAACAATAACTAAAACTGCCCAAGGATAAAAGAAATAGCCTAAGTTAATGAAATAATCTTTTAAAAAGGGAATTGCTAATCCATCAGCATGTTTATCTGATGTTACTTGTGTAACCAAATAAGCTGCAATCAGGGAAAGGACGATTTGTCCAAGCAGCTTCATTCTGCCAGACATTCCATGATGACTATTGCGTGTTAATTTCAGATAATCATCAAAGGCGCCCAAGCAACCGAATCCCAAAGTAATCATCAAGACAATCCATATAAATGGATTTCTCCAATCAGTCCATAAAAGAGTGCTCAACGTAATAGCCAATAAAATTAAGCTTCCTCCCATCGTGGGAGTTCCCTTTTTCGTAATTAGATGACTTTCAGGGCCATCTGTCCTGATCGGTTGTCCAGAAGCTTGCTTGCTCTTTAACCATTTAATTATTGGGCCGCCACAAACAAAACTAATAATTAGAGATGTAAGAATCGCGCCACCAGTCCGGAATGTCAGATAGCGAAATAAATTAAAGACGCTCCAGAAATCGCTTAATGGGACTAAAAAATAATAAAGCATGCTATTTTATGCTCTTGCTTTTAAGGGTTGAGGATTCGACGTGTTTAATAAGTAATTAGCAATTGTGCTAATTTTACTTGATTTTGAGCCTTTTATAAAGACCGTATCATTGGCAGCTAAACTATTAATGACATGCGATAATAAGTTTTGAGCTGTTAACTCGCAGGCTCCCTGTACGTGCGAAGGAAGAGCTTCATACAGATGAGTCATTCCCTCGCCACTTGCAAAAACAAGATCAATTTTAGAAGTCTTAATAACCTCTGCCAGATCTTGATGATACTGCTTGCTGTTAATACCTAGCTCGGCCATTTCTCCCAAGACAGCAATCCGGCGTCCTGTTGTTTGGATGTTTTTTAAAGAGCTTAATCCAGCTTTCATCGATGTTGGGTTAGCGTTATACGCATCATCAATCAGCGTTATTGGTTTTCCATCAATTGTAAGCTCATGACGCAGCCCTCTGCCACTCACCGCTGATAATGACGATAAAGCTTGCGTAGCAAGAGTCAAATCTAACCCAAAATGCTTACAACAAGCTAAGATAGCAAGTGAATTAAGTGCCAGATGTTCCCCTGCAAAAGAAAGAGGGTATTTTAAAATCTGATCACCAATTTGAGCTGTTATTAGGCTAGAGTATCCCTGATTCTCTGTTGAATAATCTAGCAAACGAACTGTTGCCTGTTCATGTTTGCCAAAGCTAATAATGTTTTTAACACCTGCTTTAATTGCTAGATCAGACAGATAATCATAAAAGGCGTCGTCCCGATTTAAAATTGCAACACCATTTTCTTGCACACTTTTAAAAGCCTCAGCCTTTTCTTTGGCAATGACTTCCACTGATCCAAGATGGCCAATATGAGCTTCAGCAATTTTAGTAATAATGACAACATCAGGTTTAATTAACGAAGCAAGAGGCGCAATTTCACCTTCATTGTTCATCCCAATTTCAAAAACACCAAAATTACTATCAGAGCTTAAGTTTGCAAGACTTAAAGGGACTCCCCAATGATTGTTGTAACTGGCTATTGAATATGTTGTTTTTCCAAATTTTTCTAAAACTTGTCTTAGCAATTCTTTGGTTGTTGTCTTGCCTACACTGCCTGTAATCGCGACAACTTTTGCAACCGCTTGTTTGCGTGCGTAGATTGCGAGTTTTTGAAGTGCGTTTAATGTATCATTAACAACGAAACATGGCTTGCTGCCGGAAATCTCGCAATCAACGATGACCGCCGCCGCACCCTTAGCAAAAGCACTTTCCACATATTGATGACCATTGCCATTAATTCCCTTAAGAGCGATAAAAATATCATCATTCTTTAAGGTTCGCGTATCAATCGAGATAGTGTTTGATTCAAAAACAACGGAAGGCGTATCATTTAATTCTAAGGCCTCAGTCAGTGTTGAAGCTGTCCAAAGTACTGTCATATTACGCTTCCCTTAAGTCATTGCCGATGTGTCTTAAAACTTCAACGCGGTCATCGAAAGGATAAACTTTATCTCCAATGATCTGGCCCGTTTCATGGCCTTTTCCTGCTATTAACAAAACATCGTTGGCTTGTAGTTGAGAAAGAACCATGGAAATTGCTTGGCCTCGATTTTCTATTTCTAAACCTTTGGGGCAGTTTTTTAAAACCTGTTTTCGAATATCCGATGGATCTTCATCGCGCGGATTGTCATCTGTAACTATGACATTATCTGCTAGATCATTGGCAATTTCACCCATGAGAGAGCGTTTGCCGACATCACGATTGCCACCACATCCAAATAATACCCACAGCTTTCCGCTTGTGTATGTACGCAGAGATTCAAGAGCATGTTTTAAAGCATCTGGCGTATGAGCATAATCAATATAGATAGAAGCCTCACCTTGAGTCATGCCGATATATTCCATACGACCAGTTACATAGGATAAATTCGCCAAGCTCTTAACAACCATTTCGGGTGAGAGTCCTGATGCAATAGCAAGACCTATCGCACACAAAACATTTTCAATTTGGAAATGCCCAACTAATTTTACGCTTTGCTCACCAAAATCTTTATCATTAATTTTTAAACTGAAATGCAGTTGATCCATCGAGCTTTTGATTTTACTTGCGACAATGTCAGCAGGCACATCAACGCCATAAGAAAGAATAGATTGCGATCGCACAGCTTCACTTAATTGCTTAAAATAAGGAGATTGAAAATTAAGAACGGCTGTTCCATTTTCATCCAAAACTTCAGAGAATAATTTTAGTTTCGCTTCAAGATATTTTTCCATCGTCAGATGATAGTCAAGATGGTCTTGAGTAAGGTTGGTAAATCCTGCAGCCTTTACCTTCACACCATGTAATCGATATTGATCCAGCCCATGACTTGACGCTTCAAAGGCAAGATGCTCAATCCCTTGCTTGCTAAGGTTTTGTAAAGTTTTATGGAGGGAAATAGGATCAAGTGTTGTTAATTTTGGAATTTCAAAGTTTGTGTCGAATTTAGCATTTGAAGAAACTTCAAGACCGAGGGTCCCAAGACTTGCTGCCACCAATCCTTGACTCTCCCAAATTTGCCTAACCAGATTAACAATCGACGTCTTTCCGTTCGTTCCTGTAATCGCAACATTAACCTTAGGCTGCTTGGGATATAAAATGGCACAAAGTTTTGCAAGGGCTAGCCTTGGAGATTTTATGGGTATTAACATCAAGTCCTTCCCTAGAGGACGAAGCTCGTTGCAAACTTCTTCTGTTGAAAGGATAACACGGCACCCTTGACTCATTGCATGCTGTATATTGAATATGATTTGGGGACAAGGAATTGCAACAAATAAATCCGAGGCATGAACTATGCGAGAGTCCACACAAATATCAGTGATGTGAAGATTGTCTTCCTCTAAAGAGGCAGGAGAATAGAGGATTTCAGCCTTTTTAAAAAGTTCATTAATCAACATCTTCATGTGCGCTCACGTGAGAAGCCGGCATCAAATAATTACTCGTAGGCTCAAGTGCATCCGTATTATATTCCAATGAATTTTCATTGATTTCGACGCCTAAAAGAGGGGCTATACGAGCAATCATTTTTCCGGAAATCGGTGCAACGTTCCAACCACCTGTTGCGTATCCATAAGTCGTTGCAATTGGCTTGGGATCGTCTAACATCACTACCATGATGTATTGAGGGTTGTCTTGTGGAAAGGCTCCAACAAACGAGGTTACTCTGGCTTTTTTAGAATAAACACCCTTTTCGTTTTTATGTGATGTTCCTGTTTTCCCCATAACATCATACCCAGGAACATTGGCTGCTTTTCCTGTGCCTTTTAGAGCAGTTAAGCGCATTAAATGACGCATTAAACGAGATGTTTTTGCAGAAACAATAGGGGTTGTATTCTGGTATCTTTTAGGATTTCCATGTAGAAGAGTTGCTTGCGGAATATAACCATTGTTAATAATTCCTCCAATTCCCATGATGACTTGTAAAGGCGATACAGCAATACCATACCCATAAGAAATTGTTACTGTCGTAATATCTCTCCAGGTGGAAGGAGTTAGAGGCGCGCTAATCTCTGGAACTTCGATTGTTGGTGCGCGCAACAGTCCAAAAAGCTTCAAGTATTGACGTTGGTTTGCGGTGCCAAATTCAAGAGCCATTTTTGTCATTGCAATGTTTGATGAGTAAAAGAACGCTTCCTCAAGAGACAGTACTCTGTTCTTTCCTCTGAAATCACTAATTTTATGACGGCCAAAACTTATTGGAACAGTGGCATCATAGCGACTGTTTATATTTGCTACGCCTGTTTCTAAAGCAATTGCTGTGTTGAAAATCTTAAAGGTTGATCCAGATTCATAAACACCTAAAGTATTGCGGTTGAAAGTATCTTTAACCATGTTTTGGTTTGGTAAGTTAGGGTTAAAATCTGGCAGAGAAACCATTGCCACCATTTCTCCCGTTTTAATATCCATAACCATAGCGTTTCCGCCTTCGGCCTTAAACTCAGCTATGCCTTTAAGGAGTTCATCATGAATGATATGTTGGACTCGAACATCAATAGAAAGCTTTAAAGGCTCTGCATTATTACGTAACCGCTTATCAAAGTATCGCTCCACGCCTGCAAGACCGCTATTGTCAAGGCCGCAATACCCAAGAACATGTGAAACGAGTGATCCATAAGGATACACACGATGTTGATCCTTTTGTAAGTAAACGCCAGGAATTCCTAATTGATTGACTGCTTGTTGCAATTTTGGCGGAATATGCCTTGTAAGCCAAATAAATCCCTTATCCGATGTTAGCTTGGTAAGGAGAACGTCAAAGCTAATTTCTGGAAAAAGCTCACTTAATTTTATCGCGGCTTCACGTGGATTAATGATAACTTTTGGATTTGCATAAACAGAAGCTGTCATTAAATGCGTTGCAAGAATTTCACCATTGCGATCAACAATGTCGCTTCGTGATAAAACGAGATGCTGGCTAATGTCATCACTTTGTCTTGCATCCTTGCCCGTTCTAATAAGCATCACATCCACAAGGCGAGCAGCAATCAAAATAAACGCCAAGCAAAAAATACCTCCAGCAACAAAAACACGTTGCTGAGTCATTTCCAGAATAGATCTCTCCTCTATCGCCTGATTCCACAGAGTCAGGTGCTTTGAGAGAGCTATTAAAGGGCGTTTTATGAGGTGCTTCATTTTATCGTCATGCCCTCACATTCGGCTCTGAAGCAAGTTGAGACATGATGTTATCAAGCGAAGGTTTCTTGCTATCAAGTGAAGGCTGTTGAATCGTTGGGGTTGGCACTACTGCGGCAGTAACATCCTTTAGTGAAATCATTTGACTTCCCTGTATAGGGCTTAGGTCTAAATATTTCTGCGTTAATACTTGTAAGATCTTTGGATCATTAAGATGAGCCCATTCCGCTTTTAAAACATGAATAGATTCTTCAGACTCTATGATCGATTTACGAATTTGGTTCTGTTGCTGTTCTAAAAAAACAACTTCATATTTGACGCGAAAAAGTATAAGTCCCACGAGAATAGCTAATATACCAGTAAAAAATGTTGAGCGGCGCATTACGCTTCTTCTCCCGCTCTAACTCTGACTGCGGCTCTAAGGCGCGCTGAACGCGAACGTGGATTGCTTCTTATTTCCGAACGTGTGGGAGTAATTGCTTTAGAAAAAAGAGTTTTAAAAGGAGACGGCGCATCAGTCTGATTTCCGGGGAGATCAGGGGTGTATCGGGATATAGATGTCCCCTGCGACTGCCGCAAAAAATTTTTAACCAATCTATCCTCTAGTGCATGAAACGTAACTGCAACCAATCTTCCTTGTGAACCAAGTAAATCAACACAGCTTTTTAAAGTATTCTCTATCTCTAGTAACTCATTATTCACATAAATACGCAAGCCTTGAAACGTCAAGGTTGCGGGGTCTAAACCATCTTTTTTCTTAACAATTCCTCTAATGAGCTCTGCAAGTTGCAATGTCGTTGTAATTGGGGCATTTCTGCGACTTTCAACGACAGCTTTTGCAATAGCCCGAGATTTCTTCTCTTCGCCATAAGTTTTAATTATAGACTCAATTTGTTCTTGAGTGAAAGTATTAATTACATCAGCAGCGCTAATTCCTTCATTTGACATGCGCATGTCAAGAGGTCCGTCAAAACGGAAGGAAAACCCGCGCTCTGCCTGGTCTATTTGATATGAAGAGACGCCAAAATCAAAAACAATGCCATCAATTTTGTCTATATTGATTGAATTGAGTAGTTGAGTAATATTTCCAAAACATCCTTGAACTATAGTAAAATTATTAGGGAAATTTTTAGATAAATTTGAACTACGTTCTATTGCATCAGGGTCACGATCAATTGCAATAACTTTACAATCTGCAGCTTTTAAAATAGCTTCACTATAACCACCGCCACCGAAAGTCGCATCTACGTATGTTTTTCCACTTGAAGGCTGCAGCGCTTCTATCATCTCTCTTAAGAGAACTGGTTTGTGCCCATTATCCATGAGATGCATCCCTTTGCTGAGATAAACGTTCTCTCGTTGCGTTATGGTGGTTTTTGAAGGTTTTTGGATTCCATATTTGGAAACGACTTCCTCTGCCGACAAAAGCAATTTGATCTGTGATTTGCGCATACTCTGAAAATTCAGTCGGCAGGCTCATTCTTCCTTCACTGTCCAAAGTAATCAAATGAGAATCTGCAAAAATGACTTCAGCAAAGTCATCAAATTTATTTGCAACCCAACCAGTAGAATCTTTGTTTAGCGTTTGAAGAAAACGAGAACTGCAACCTTCCAAACACGGATGATTAAGCGAGCGAAAAAGCACTAAGGATGATTGCTCCGCATCTGAATCGCCTTGAGTCTTGTGAAGAACTGTTCGAAAACTATGAGGTACGGAAACGCGTCCTTTTTTGTCTATTTTATTGGTTATTGTTGATAAGAATAAATCAGACATGAAATACTACGGTTCCAAAACTTAATTGTAGTGCAAAATTATTATACCTCTATATAATGGGATAGCATGGGAATCGATGGGAGTCAATGGGAAATGTGTTGTTTTTGTGGGATTTAAGCTATGAGTGTGTCTGTTTTTAGGGAAGATTTTCAAGGTATATTGCAGGTTTTACCAGCTTTAGAGAGCGGTGGGGTTGAGTGCATGACGCTCGATCTTGTTCTAGCTTTAGAAAGAATGCATTTTCCCTATAAATCTTACGTTGCGTCCGCTGGCGGTAAGATGTTGGAAAAATTAGATAATTCTAATGTAACGCACTTAACTTTGCCGCTTAAGAGCAAAAATCCGAAACAAATGTTTTTGAATACTCAAGAATTGCAAAGAATTATTCAAAATCACAATATTAAATTAATTCATGCTCATTCAAGGGCGCCTGCCTGGAGTGCTCTTTTGGCAGCCAAACGCGAGAAAATCCCTTTTATCACGACATATCATGGAACTTATAACAGCACCAATTTTATCAAAAAATTTTACAATTCAGTTATGATTAGAAGTGATAAAGTTATTGCAATTTCAAAGTTTATTGAGAACCATATTCACCAGCACTATGCAATAGACTCTCAGAAGGTGGTGTTAATTCCTGAAGGAGTAGATGTTGATAGTTATGCGCCTGATAAAGTCTGCTTAAGTAAAACTCAAGAATTAAAGTCAAGTTGGCAGATAGCACCTAACGATTTTGTTTTTATGTTGCCAGGGCGTTTGACTGAGTGGAAGGGGCAAAAGACTTTTTTAAAAGCAATTGCCAAAATGACTCAAGAGAATATAATTGCCGTAATTCTAGGGTCAGATCAGGGACGTAGTCAGTATAGATCTGAGCTTGAGTCACTCGTAGACACTCTTGGAATTCGCTCTAAAGTTAGATTTGTGAATGAATGTTCTGATATGCCAGCTGCTTATAGTGTTGCAGATGTTGTGGTTTCTGCCTCTACAGATCCAGAGGCTTTTGGTAGAGTAACGGCTGAAGCTTTGTCAATGGGGCGAATTGTTGTCGGCACAAATCACGGTGCCACACCTGAGCTGTGCAAAGATCATGGATTTTTAGTTAAACCTGGCGATGTTGAATATTTGTGCGCAACCCTCGATAAGGCTTATAACCTAGCACTTGAGGAAAAACGAGAAAGGGGAGAGAAGGGGCGTCTCCATATTGTTGAGAACTTTTCTCTGGACGGAATGATCCAACAAACCATCAACCTATACGAGAGCCTATGTTCAATCTCAACTTAGTTACAAAAGTGCAGTCAAATATATCTGACTCAGCCTTTTTTGTGATTTTTCAAAATAAAATATAATTTACTTTATGGTTTAAGTTTCTAAGAAAGTAAGCTATATTTTACCGTACATAAGATGTTTCAGTTAAATTGTAAAAAGGATTTTACCAATGGCAAATTTTTTGTGGGGGAAAGTCTACTACAAAGATTTTTATGCCGGGACACTGCGAGAAGAGCCAGGCGATCGTACTGCTTTTGAATATGATAAATTTTATCAAAATGCTGGTCATCCTGCGATTGCTTATACAATGCCTGTCAGATCTGCTCCGTATATAAGTCAATCAGGACTCCATCCTTTTTTTGATAATCTTGTTGCAGAAGGATGGTTGGAGCATGCGCAAACACGTTTGCTGGGAAAGCGTCAAATTTCACGGTTTGAATTACTATTAGCTTTTGGATATGACTGTGCAGGTGCTGTATCAATTGCCGATCCTGAACCGGCTCGTTTGACAGAAAAATTATTAGATATGAGTGATCAAAAAGAAATGGCAGTACTGACGAGTCGCGCCTCTCTATCTGGTGTTCAACCAAAATTAGCGATTGTTGCTCGTAATGGTAAATATTATCCTGCCAAAATTGGCGAGTTGAGCACTCATATTGCTAAGTTTCCTTCGGCTGGGCATTCTGATTTAATTATTAATGAATACCTAACAAGTTTGGCTTTTAAGGCGCTGCTGCCTAAAAGTGAGATTGTTGATTTATCAGTAGATTCTATAGAAGATTTTCCCGAAGCTGCTCTTATTATCAAACGTTTTGATCGTACAATCGAAGGTCGTGTGCATTTTGAAGAATTCAATCAATTGCTGGGAAGAAAGTCCAACGATAAATATAATGGCGGATATAAGGAAATGAGTGATTTCATACGTACGACGAAAGAGTGCTTGCCAACAGAAAATTATCTTCTTTATGAACAACTTTTCGCAGGTTTGTTGTTAGGCAACACAGACATGCATTTTAAAAACTTTGCTATGTTTCATAAACCCACAGGATTACGAATGACTCCTGTTTATGACCAAGTTGCAGCTTCACTCTATAATTATAAAACTATTGCGTTGGCATTAGGCGGGGCACGAAATTTGGAAATTGGCAATTTAAAACCAAAGCATTTATTTGTTTTGGCTAATGAATTTAACTTGTCACTTGATATGGTTGAATTACTTTTCAAGCAATTGAGTCGTAATAAGGACGCCGCCAAAGATGCAATTGCTTCATCCAGAGTTGGAGATATAGCGTTTAAAAATAAACTAATTAAATTGATGGAATCAAGATGGAACGGAACATTCGCCTTAATTGGCCAGACTTTGTTGAAGAAGCAGTAAAACGTCGAAAATTGCAGGGGCTCACTCAGGAGCAACTTGCCATACTATCAGGGGTTAGCAAGCCAACACTGAATAGCTTTGAGCAGGGAAAAACGACTGTTTCTTTGGAAAATGCTCTTAAAATTCTGCGGACACTTGGATTAGAATAGGTTATTTGCAAATGGATGAAGATATGATTGCATATAAAAAAGGTATAACAGCCTATGTCGATAAATTTGATAAACTTGAGAAGAAAATATATTATATACGGCAAGAAATAAGCTCTATGTATCGTATTGATACGACAAAGGAAGGTATTAAAGATGTCAGATATTTAGTCTTTGATCACATGTTTGCAAGTATTAAACATAGCCGATTGCTCTTAAAATTTACTGACTATGATTGTATGCTTAGAGAATGTGATAGTATTCCTAATATGGGAGAAATAATAGTAAAAAGATTGATATATTATCCAATTCCTTGTTTTTATCATGCAATTGAGAATTGCTTCTTCAAACTATTGAAAGCATTAGATAAAGAATACGCAAATGATAAATACTATCAGTTAGTAGAAAATATTTTTACGAAACTATCTATGCCGAAAGATGGTGACGCATATAAATCATATGAAGTTCTTGGTTGTCTTCGCAATTCAATGCACAATAATTGGGTACATGAGAAACAAAATAAAGGACACACAATAAAAAATGTTGAATTCCCCTTTTCTAAGGGCGGACATATAGCGTTTAAATCAGAAGATCATATATTTATACTAATGGATACAATAATTGAGAGTCTTCTTACAATAATGCGTCACTCAGAGATACAAAAACTCAAGAGTGAAGATTGTCATGAAAGATTTGCTCAATCGTTAGATCAAAAATAACCAAAAAAACCATTAACCTATACGAGAACTTATGCAACGTATCCTCATCATAAAATTAGGTGCCTTAGGGGACATCGTGCAGGCTGTGAGCGCGTTTTCGGCAATCCGAGAACACCATCCAAAGGCTAATATCACGATATTAACCAGGCCCTTATATCAAGATCTCATAGCGAAGATGGGGTTCTTTGATGAGGTCTGGATAGATGAACGTCCGAAGCTTACTCAAATTAATAAGTGGTTGAAGCAAAGATCTCGATTGCAGTCTGGCAATTTTGATAGGGTTTATGATCTGCAAGGCGTAACACGAACCAATCTGTATTTCTGGAGCTTAACGAAGCGTCCTGAATGGGTTGGAATGGCACGTGGATGCTCTCATCCTTATCCGCAAAAAGATCCGCATCGTCAACATCCTCAAGAACGATTTAAAACGCAGCTTGTTCTGGTTGGTATTCAATCTCTGTCCTCAATTGATCTCTCATTTTTAGCATCTGAGATTGATCAATTTGCCGTGCATTCACCTTATGCTTTGCTTATCCCAGGTGCTTCAAATGCGCATGGGGGGAAAAAACGATGGCCTCTTCTAAAATATGCTGAAATTGCTTGCTACCTAAAATCAAAAAATATCTTGCCGGTAATTATAGGTGGTGCCAATGAAGATAACTCTTTAATAGGCCAGCTTTGTGCGGAGGCTCTCGATCTAACTGGAAAAACCAGTTTCATCGATATAATTTCTTTGGCAAAAAATGCATTATTTTCAATTGGAAATGACACAGGACCAATGCTACTTTGCCATGCAGCTGGTTGTAAAACACTCACTTTATTCTCAAGTGTAAACCCGCCATTAATTGGGGGAGCGAGAGGCGTTGGTGCAGAGCAGTTATTTTGTGATGACCTTAATCAATTAAGTGTTCAAACTGTTATTAATGCTATTGATTTCTTCTAAAGTCAGGCCTGTTGCATTTATAATAATGGTGTTATCAATTTTCTGAGCGAGAAGATTTCTAGCAATCTCTATTTTTTCTTCCATCTTTCCTTTTTCTATTCCTTTTTGATTTGTAACTTCAAGAGTGTTCTCAACATCTACAATCGCTAGTGCTGCATCTTCATAAGCAAGCATTTCTGATTCACTCCAAGTATAGCGCTCTAATGTATGGTAAGCTTCTTCAATAGGGGTGCCTTGAAAAATTCTCGGAATTTCTCTGTCTTTATCCGCATGCCTTAGGAAGTAAATCCATTTTTCTTCAATAGTTTCGAGTTCATGTTCTTGTTTTATGAATTTAGGGAGCTCAATAAACGTAAAAGAAAAATCTTTTAAATCATGTTCATAACTCGATGTATCCAAAATCAAATGGTCTGATTTATATGACTCTTTGTCTGGAAAGAGGACATGGTCAGCAATCGCTAAGAAAATAACCTGGTTCAGCTTTGGGTATTCTTCTCCACGTTCTAGCTGTCCTGTGTAGGTTTTTGCGGCATAATATTGGGCCCGTTTGTCAAATCCTGCGACATGAGAAATCTGCATCTCTACAATATATCGAATATTTCTGGCATCTTTACATAAGATGTCGACAATGCTTTGTTTTGCACCAAAAGTTTTGGGAGCCTGGATAGGATTAAGAAAATCAACCTGCTCGATAATTTTATCGCCAGTGAGATTCAAAACTCCATTAAGAAAATCTATTAATAAATCCTTGTGATCCTCGTTACCAAAGATTTTTTTAAAGGCAACGTCATTTTTGGGGTTTAAGTATTTACTTTGCGTCATCGTTGGCTTCCATCATTTTTATATATTTTATAACATATGCATTTCAGAAGTTCATCCGAAAAATTATCTAGCCACCCCCTTGATATGTAAAGCGTGCGTTCTACTTTGTATTATGGAACCCTCTACAAAGGAGAAGAAATATGCTTACAAGATCAGTTTTTTTATTAGGTACTGCGCTTTTATGCGTTTCATTGAGCCAAGCGAAAGTGTCGCTTGTAGAGGATCATGATCCTGGAATCATTCGAAGAGCAATGTCGGCTGTAACAGGATTTGTCATGGGGATGGAATTGTTTCCCAAGTATTCAGATGTGCAAGACGTAGGATCAAAGACATTAAAGGCAAAATCTACGAAAGAGCTTTTCGAGAAGGCGTATTTAAGTGAGGGGCACCCCGCAAAAGACTTTGCTCCAAAAACACAAGTTCAAGAAGGTGTGGATCTTAACTCTGAATCGCTTTTAGAAGGTTTATATCCTTCTTTTAAGCAGGTCGACAAAGAAGCTCATCATACTCAAGAGATTGAAGCTGAGATGAAAGCACATTCAACAACTTCATCAACAAATTTCAAGCAAACAGAAAAAGCTCAGGCAGATCTTGATAGAGAATCTAACATCTATAATTCTGTCGCTGTTCAAACATCAGAAGCTATTAGAAGTGAAGTTTTACCTCCTCTTCAATCAGTGTCAGCAGCAGATCAGTACAGATACAGTGCCATTATTTCAGTCGGCTGATAGTGTTTGTTTTCTACAGTAATTGCTTCTTCTTGATGCGATTGCCTATTTAGATCCGCTCTCCCCATCCCACTGTCATCCCCGGGTTAGCCCCGGGGATCTCATGTGACCGCTCCTCCCAAAACATAATTACGGCCACTATTTTTCTTTGACTTTTTTTTGTTTTTTGATTTATTCTTTACCTGTAATCGACAAGAATACGAGGTTTTTTAAAGAAAAATAATAACTCAAAAATCCATTAAACTCTCAACATCACATGACCGGAATATGATAAGAAGTTTTCTGAATTCAAAGTTATTAGCCGGATTTTCTTAGAAAATAGAGTCTCCATTAATGATGGGCTCTTCTCCTACTCGCCTCGTATTAGTGTTGGTCTACCTTTAAGTAAGTAAAATTACGTGAAGCGGTGTCTGCTGCGTTTAAGGGTAGAGGAGTACAGATGGTCTTTTGAAGGATTCTGCCCGCTCATTGTCATCCTGGAAAGTTGGTGAGTTCCAAGCTTTTATGTCATCCTAGTGCTTGACACTAGGATCTCATGCAGCGGCTTATCACACTTACGCAGGATCTCATGAAACAGAGTCACATAAAAAAATCGTATGATGGGGAAGAGTTAGAGGTGAAGCAGAGCGGCCTTGATTGCTGAGGTAATGACCAGGCTTCATCCCTGGGTGTACGGGGTCAACGTTACGCCGTCGGTTTTGGCAAAATAACCGATCCGCCAATCTGGGTAAGTGATTGGGCTGCATCTTAGCTAAGTAGATGCGCCGTGCGAGCTGGCTTAATGCTCGAACAGGCCTTAAAAAGTCGAAGCCTATGTGTACTTGGTGACAGGCACAGCCTTGGGTGAGCTAAATCATCCCAACCCACTTGAACCTCAAAAATTCAAGAAACGCAGCAGACTCTTTCCCATGGACTTCCACTTTAAAAGATCCGGGGGATCTTAAAAGTATAAAAGTTCATCGGAAAGAATAAAGAAAAGTAATTTAAAGTAAAATATAATAAAAATAAATAAAAACAAGCCGCCGTCATGTCGAGTACCAAAGGTGCGTGGCCATCCAGAAAAATAAAAATGAATGAAATGAAACATCCTATACAAGCGTTTAGCTGGATGGCCACACACCTGTGGTGCTCGCCATGACGGCAGTAAGGATGAAATTTATATTATAAATACTTTTTTTGTACTTAAAGTCTGTTTTGAGATCCTGGTGTCAAGCACCAGGATGACAGGGGAGGAATAAGATTGTAATCTCATTCTCCAGTTGTCATCCTAGACAGCAGGTGAGTTCCAAGTTTGCTTGGATAACGAGCCACTGATGCAGGATCTCATGCCGACAAAAACAAGACACAATCTTTCTTAATATCTCATCAAACTCTTCAGCTTAGAAAAATGTGGAGCAAACTTTGCGTTACCCTTAAGAGCCGCCATAAAATCCTGCATGTTATTGGCTCTAAGACTCAAATCTTCAATTGCAAGTTGATCTTCGTCATTCAGTATCCAATGCAAAGAAACAGCTGCTCTGTCTCCATCAATAACAACCGGATAAAAGCTTTTGGTTGCATGATACTCAATACCACTGAGTATCATGGTATTGTCTGGCGACGAAAGACCATCATGCATATGGCTTTGACCAGCATGAACTTCATTTGATGTGCCGTCCATTGTTACACTTGAATCATCTGAGAAGATCCCAGCTTGTACTGTTACACTCTGCCCATTCTTTTTAACCCAGGTGTGTGGTCTTAATAATAACTGAGCGCTTGTCCATGGGTTATCCTGCGTTATAAAAAATATATCTGTGTTTTGAGGGAGGACATTATGAGATCTTAAAGTATCTTTTATGTTGTTAGGTAAGTTCATATAGGCTGAAACTGGAAGTTTTACACTAAAAATGTTTCTAAGCATTCCGAAGTTTCTTCTCTCATCACCACCAGGTTGATAGGGATGAATAATCGGAGCTTCCGATAATCCAAGATATTCATAATGAGAGGAAGGATTGACATTAAGATATCTTCTCATTGCTATCGCATTCGTTGCTTTATTGGAATCTTCATTAAAACTATCAAGCACTGGATTTTGTTTAATAAAAGGTTGTTTTAAAAACCCCTCCAAAGAAAGAATTTTTCCGCTAAAGGCAGCAATGTGATCTTTTGAAACATGAAGAACACTTCGTGTTTTAGTGAAACATCTATCCAGCGTTTCTCTAAATATTTCACCCAAATTTCGTCCTGGAATTTTGGAGGCTTCTTGAAGAAACGTAATAATTGTGTACGCATTTAGGATGTGTTCTTGTTGCTGAAGTGTGACAATATTGCCTGGTTTATAGAGTCTATCCCACGTATCACTGTGGTTACTTTTAGCAATTTTATCTAAAGATTGAACAATAACTTCGCGCTCTTCTGAAGTTGTAATACGACTAGAAAATCCATGTTTTGATCCGTTTATAATTTCAATGCTGTCAATAAAATTACTTGTGCGTAAATCTCTAATCGCTGCATTGTCTGCGTGCGACGCACCTATAGAAGCCAACAAAACAACAAACCAGAACTTCATAAAACGATCCTTAATTATATTAGAAACAATACAATGACTATATATCTTACTATATTATCAAACCGTTAATAAAATAATAAAGCTCTATTTTTTCTTAAGGGAATTGTATGCTTGTAATGCTTGATCGCGTGAATGACCAAGATTGACTATGGGCTTGGGATATGTTTTTCCGAGTATAACACCATACTTTTTTAAATCGCTTTCGGATAGCTCCCAAGGCTTGAATAGATATTTGTTTGGTAGCTTGGCTAGTTCAGGAACAAAATGACGAGTATAGGTACCATCTGGGTCAAATTTCTCGCCCTGTAATATGGGGTTAAATATTCTAAAATAAGGTGCAGCATCGACTCCTGAACCAGCAACCCACTGCCAACTCGCACTATTACTTGCAAGATCAGCATCGAGTAAACAATCCCAAAACCAATCCTCGCCATGATGCCAATGCAAAAGTAAATTCTTAATCAGAAAAGAAGCAACAATCATACGAACACGGTTATGCATGTAGCCTGTTTGCCACAGCTCTCGCATGCCAGCATCAATAATGGGATAACCTGTTTTCCCCTTTTGCCATGCGGCTAAATGAGAGGCATCATCCTGCCATGGAAATTGGTCAAATTTTTCTTGGAAATTTTTGCGAGGTAGTTCTGGGAAATGATAAAGGAGATAATAAGAAAACTCACGCCACCCCAACTCACTCAGAAAATGATCTAAATCACTTTCTAAACCATCAATCATTCCCTTAGCTTGAGCGCAATACCAAGCTTGATTGGGTGATATTTCGCCAAAATGAAGATGCGGTGATAACCTGGAAACATTTTCTTTAGAAGGAAAATTTCTATCTTCTTTGTAGCCTAACAAAGAATCATCAATGAACTCTGTTAGCCGTTTTTGGGCAGAATCTTCTCCAATTTGCCACTGCAATTCTAATTTCTTATGCCACTGTACGTCGGATAATAAATTAAGATCATCAATGTTATTCTTACTGACTTTTTCTAATATCAAACTCTCTGGTTTAGGAAGGGGGCGCCTTGGGGGATTTGCTTGTAAACATCCTTTTCGATAAAAGGGAGTATAAACTTTATAGGAAGAGTTATCTTTCTTTGTTATTTCCCATGGTTCCCAAAGCAATGATCCATTGAAGCTTTTGCATTCAATATTCATAGTCTTTAACTGTGCTTTGAGTTCTGAGTCATCTTTTATGCGATAGGGTTCATAACATCTATTCCAATAAACTGCATTCACTTTTTTTTCTTGAGTCAGTCTTAAGATTATTTCCTTCGATTTTCCGGTATATATATTGAGTTTATTGTCCAGAGACTCATTTAGTTTATTTAAGGAATGATGTAGCCACCATCTACTTGCTCCACCAATCTTAAATGCACCAGAACTTTCATCATCTAAGATATAAATTGGTAGCACTGAGCCAGTTCTTGCTGCTTCAAATAGTCCAGGATTATCTGATATTCTCAGATCTTGTCTGAACCAAAAAATAGTGAGGTTATCAATCATTATTTAGTATAGGAGTAGGGCCGGTTCCATGCAATAGCCATGCTTCAGTACAGATAATCTTTTCATTTTTGAATGCTTCTAAAAGTTTTTGGGTATATTTTTCATTTATAGAAAATAAAGAAAGTTCTAATGCTCTTAAAAGTGGTTCTGGAATTTTATGCTTTCTACAAAATTCTTTTCTAGAAAGTAATAGATGCTTTCTCAGAGTATAGATTCGTCTGCCAACGTCTTTATTATGTTCTTCCAATTTTGTTGTCCAATCTAAAAAGACTATAAATTCAGTTTGAAAACAGAGAGCCTTAAATTCCATATAAAAAAAATTGCAAGATACTCTATTGGGGAAAGTCTAAAAATAAATCAATTGCAGGCTTTATTCCATTAGAAAAAACAAGAAGTTTTCTAATAAATCGATACTTTGTAAAAACCTCTTGATATATCCAAGGAAACCCTATACAACAAGATTAATTACCGCGGGGTAGAGCAGCCCGGTAGCTCGTCAGGCTCATAACCTGAAGGTCGTTGGTTCAAATCCAGCCCCCGCAACCAAATCCCTCACCACTTTAGCAGCTTTAGTACTCGGCAATAAATCTTGCGGGTAAAGCATTGAGATAGCCTCTGAAAATTCTTTTTGCAGAGAAGCTTTTATAGCGGAGTTTTCTAAGAGTATAGTTAGCTCCTTAGCTAAAATTTCAGGATTGCAAGCCTCTTGAACGAATTCAGGAACCACGGGTTTCTTTAGCAAAATGTTCACAAGACACATAAATTTAATTTTGACTAATTTCTTGGCAAGCCAATAGCTTATTTTTGATATTTTGTAAGCGACAATCATTGGTGTATTAGTAGCCGCGAGCTCCAAAGATACAGTACCACTTGTTGCAAGCGCAACATCTGCTGCTTGAAAACAAGAAAGCTTATCGGCTTGATCTGTAATGATTGTTGCTGGAAACTTTAATGGATACGATTTTACGAGTTCAAGTAGATGAGGTAATGTTGGAATAACGACATGCAGTTTCTTATTATCTAGAAGATTAATTGTTTCTATAAAGATAGGCATCATACGCTCAATCTCGCTGCGACGGCTACCTGGCAATAGGACAACTAATTTTTCATCTTCTGCAATTTTATAAGTGCTTCGAAAATCTGTGCCAAATCTTAGCTCGACAATAGGATGTCCTACAAAGGTGGTTGGTAAGTTATGCTCAATGAAATAGGGAGGTTCGAAAGGAAATAGAACGAGAAGATGATCAAAGAACGCTGCAATTTTCTTTGCCCTTCCTGGACGCCAAGCCCAAACAGAAGGAGCAACATAATGAATCAGTAAGGGGGAGCGGCTTTTGCATTTTCTCAATTTCTTAGCAACACGGAAATTAAATCCAGGAGAATCAATGGTAATAACAGCTTCAGGACTTAGGGTTTGGATAGTATTAACTGTCTGATTTATTCGCCTTAAAACGTGTCTTATATGAGATATAATTTCAGTAAACCCCATGACGGACAATTCTTCCATCGGGAAAAGCGTTGTTAAGCCTTCTGCCTGCATTAAAGGGCCACCAATTCCGATAAACTCAATCTTCTCATTAAATTCACTTTTTAAAGCCTTGATAAGCTGTGCTCCTAAGAAATCTCCTGAAGGTTCTCCGGCACTGATGAATATCAATGGATCAAGATTCAATTTTAACTCCTACGATGAAAATGCCAGCTTGATTTGCCTGTTCGATTGTATCGATCATGTTTAAAATCTGTGTAGCCCCTGCTTGGATAGCTATGCCAGCCAGATTTGAAGCTTGCTTGATCGTTGATTCACCGATGGTTGGTAAATCAACCAATCGACTTTGCTGTGGTTTTGCAGTTTTAATAAGAACACCACCTTTTCCAGAGCGTCGTAAAAGGTCACAGCGGGCTATTAAAGCCTGAGTGCCCTCTATTGCCTCAATTCCTAAAACAAGGCCCTCCTGAACGATGATAGCTTGCCCTACGTCGCAAGGGCCCAAAGTTTTTAGGACTTCAATTCCACGGTTAATATCTAACCAATCTTCTTTTGTGGGCTGTATCTTACCTAGGACTCCTTCAGGTGCTAAAAGATTATTAAGAATTTTGCTTATATGCATAATCTTAAATCCTTCAGACTCTAAAAGAGCAACGACAGATGATAAAAGACCATTATCTCCCTGAATACTCTTCCATCCAATTTTCTTTAGCCATTTGAGACCAGTCCAATCAAGCTTTAATTCTGACCAAGAAGGACGTTTCATAGCTCCCGCAAAGACAATGTCAGTAACACCTTGCTGTTTTAAAAGCTTTAGGATTTCACCGACAGCACCAATGTGAACCCAATCATATGTAATGGCTTCAGGAAGGCTTTGAATGAAACTTTGTGGGGTTTGATTATGGAATGCAATGACATGAACCTGCTTATCTTGCTTAAGGCAGGCTTGGATGATTTTTATGGGTAAATCACCACTACCTGCAAGTAAAGCTAGCTTAGCCATTTATCTTTGGTAAACAGAGGTGACGTTTAGAATCTTTTTGAATAAAGTCAATCAGATTCATAACTTCTACGCTGTCATCAAATTGTCCCTTTAAAGGTTCTACTCGTTCTAATATTGGGCCCGTAGAAGTTTTTTCATTTACGAATAAGATTTGATACACATCACGAAGTTGATGAATAGCTTTGGAAGAGAATCCACGTCGTTTTAAACCTATTAAATTCAGGCCATTTAACCAAGCGCGTTCACCCAAAACCATGCCATATGGAATGACATCTTTTTCAACGCCAGACATTCCACCAATAATGGCATGTTCACCGATGCGAACAAACTGCTGAATAGCAGCAAGGCCACCAACAATGACATAATCGCCGATAACAACATGACCACCTAAGGTTGCATTGTTCGCCATAATAACATGATTACCTACCTGACAATCATGAGCAACATGGGATCCCACCATGAACAAGCAATGATCTCCAACGGTGGTGATCATATCTCCGCCTTCTGTTCCTGGCTGGATAGTTACATATTCGCGAATAGTGTTATGCTCACCTATAATAACTTGTGAGTCTTCCCCATGATATTTTAGATCTTGAGGCGCATGGCCAATTGAAGCAAAGGGATAAATTTTTGTATGATTGCCAATGGTTGTTCTGCCTGACACTGCAACATGAGAGATAAGCTCAACGTTATCTCCTAAGGTTACGTTTGCGCCAATACAACAATAAGGGCCAATAATAACATCTTTTCCAATAACAGCACCGGTTTCAATGATAGCTGTTGGATGTATCGTGTTGTTACCTGCGACGGCAAGATGGGGAATATTCATTGTCATTTATTGATCTACAATCATTGCTGTGAAAATTGCTTCATCTGTCAAACTTCCATTGACCCACGCTTCACCTCGGAATTTCCAGACATTACCACGGCTGCGGAGTTTCATAACTTTTAAACGTAATACATTTCCAGGAACAACTGGTTTTCTGAATTTAGCTTCTTCAACAGACATAAAGTAAACAAGGCTAGACGGATTGTAATCTATTGCAGCGGTTGCTTTACCATGCATTAAAGTTTTCTTCACTAAAACCGCAGCTGTTTGTGCCATTGCTTCAATAATAAGAACTCCTGGAAGGATAGGATGGTTAGGAAAATGACCTTGAAAGTATGGTTCATTAATAGAAACATTTTTAATTCCAACAGCACTATGGCCTAGCTCAACTTCTTCTACGCGATCAATCATAAGCATAGGGTAACGGTGAGGAATAAGGCTCATAATCTCCTGAATTTCGATCGACTCTACGTGAGGGTCAAAATTGTGAGAAATAACGTTAGACATGTTTTTTTCCTTTAATCATTTGTGTAATTGCGATTGTTTGTTTATGCCAATCACGAATAGGAACGGCTGGAGAACCAGCAATTGTTTCGCCCGCTGCAACATCTCGCATAATACCACTTTGTGCTGCAATACGTACTTTGTCTCCAATGTTAAGATGGCCTGCTATGCCTACTTGACCAGCTACAATAACAAATCGACCTAATTTTGTGCTACCTGCTATTCCTGATTGCGCAACAAGTACACAATTCTCTCCAACTTCGGCATTATGTGCAATTTGTACCAGATTATCAATGCGTGTGCCACTTCCAATCACTGTGTCAAGTTCACTTCCTCTATCAACAGTAGTGTTCGCACCGATATGAACATCATTACCAATCATAACTCGTCCTAATTGAGGAATATCAAAATGACCTTTTTCATCCATGTGAAATCCAAATCCTGGTTGGCCAATGCGAGCACCTGGTTTGATAAAAACGAAATTTCCCATAATCGTATGACTGATGGTAACGCACGCGGAGATTCTGCAGCTTTCTCCTAAAATAACACCTTTACTAATGACGCAATGAGCATCTATCTGACAATAATCCCCAATTGTTACATTTTCTTCAATAATAGAGCCATGACCAATAGAGCAATTTTTTCCTATTTTAGCTGTTGGGTGAATAACTGCGCTAGGTGAAATAAAGCTATTTTTTACTTCTGTTGGATAAAATAACTTGGCGATAATGCCAAAACTCCGGTATGGATGCTTTGCAATAAGAAGAGCTAAATGCGGTGGTGCGTTTTTGATATGCTCTGCTTGTAAAATACAAGCTGATGCTTGAGTGTTTGTTAAATTTCCAATGTATTTTGAATTATGCAAGCAGGATATGTGGCCAGTACTTGCCTTCCCTAAAGTGGAGATATCAGTAATAATTAAAGAAGCGTGTTTGGGGTCTGAAAGTTCTGCCTCAGATAGATTCGCGATTTCTCCCAAGGTAAATGGGCCGCTTTTATTGTAAAATGAAGGATCTGTCATTTTTCACTTTTTATGCTGTTGGTAAGTTAATAGATGCTAGTTTTTCGTCAAGTCTACGGATTATCTCTCCTGTAATATCAAGGCCCTCATTGCCATATAGTACAATAGCAGAATCCATAACGGTTGTATTAATGATTAGATTGAAGTTTTGCTCATTTGCAATGCTCACTACCGTTTGCTTAAGAATATCTTCAATCTTTTGCGAGAGATTAGTGAACTCGCGGTTGAGTTCCTCTTGACGTTCTCGAACCATATGCTCTAGCTCTGTAACACGCTTTTCAAAATCTTCTTTTTGTTTTACAAGCTCAGCACTAGGGCCTTGGTTGGTTTCTTTTGCCTTTTCTTCATTCTTTTTGAAAACATCGTATTGATTCCGCAACTGTATTTCAAGCTCAAGAATTTCTTTATGAAACTTGGCATGCTTCTCTTCAATCAACTCTTTAAATTTTTTAAATGGCAATGATTGATCTTTAACTTTAGAAATATCAACGATTGCTAAGTGAATGGACTGAGGTGATGTCATTCCTTTTCGTAAAACTATTTTAGTTGTAAAAAAGGACGTTATAAGACTTATTCCAATCGCTACAGCAATTGTTAGTGCAACAAGGAATAAAGTCTTATGCGTCGAGTTGTTTTTCATTTTTAAAATCGTGTTGAAAATCCAAGCAAAAGCCTTTGAGTGCGGTCAAACTTTTCTTTTTTAATAGGAACAGCATAATCAATACGTAATGGTCCGAATGGAGAAGACCAAGAAATACCAAAACCAACCGCGGCTCTCACAGACTCTCTATCAAGAACTTCAGGTCCTTGAGATCCCGGCTTCCAAACTGTACCGACATCTGTAAATACAGCACCCTTGACACCAAATTCATTAGGCAAACCAATCGGGAAAACAACTTCAGCTGTTGTTGACCAAAAGCGTGTACCACCAAGTGAGTCTCCACTTGTGCTATCTCTTGGGCCCAATCCACCATATTCAAAACCACGTAAAGTTTCGCCACCAAGCATAATACTATCTACGACACGGACAACTTTTTTGACCTTCATCACATTACCGATAGCACCTTTTATCCCCAAAACAATGTCTTCAAAAGGAGAGTAATACCAATTTCCACCAATAGAGTTTTTAAGATAATTGACACTGCCTCCAACACCAGCATACGCATTGCTAAGACTTAATATATATCCTGCTGTTGGATCTATACGGCTATCTCTTTGATCGTAAGATAAAGTTTGACCAATGGAAGAGGTAATTGTTGTTCCAGCTTGCTCTTTAATAAATCTAGATGCCAATGAACTAACATGTCCGACCCGATCATCTCTTATTGTATAGACAAGTTGTTGTGTTAAAGGTTCTGTTAAATGATACCCCAAAGAAAGACTGGTACCCTTTGATGTTTGCGTATAAGCATTGAAGCGGGTTGAACGAACGCGGAAGAGATCTACACCTGCGGCTAATTTTCGATCTAAGAAATGCGGTTCAATAAATCCTATATCAAAATCTTGACGCTTTTTTGCGATTGTAAAATCACTATGTACTATTTGCCCTTTTCCTCTGAAGTTTCTCTCAATGATACGAATATTTCCAAGAGGACCGTCCATTGTTGAATAACCACCAGCTAAACCAAGCTCACCTGTTGGCTGCTCTTCAACCTTAACGATGAGTTTCGCAAGGTCAGGAGCACTTCCTTGTTCTGCTGTAACAGTTGCTGTCTTAAAATAATCTAGGTTTTTAAGGTTTTTCTCAGATTTTTTCAATTTTGATGCGTTATAGGCATCACCTTCATGAATCGCAAGCTCGCGTCTTATGACTTCATCATGAGTTCGATCATTGCCATTGATTTCAATTTTTTCGATGTAAACACGTGGGCCTTGATTGATTTCAAATGTAACATCAACAGTATTTGTTTTACTGTTTTTTTCAATGTTAGGATGGATATCTGTGAAAGCATATCCTTGTGATCCCACCGCATCAGTTATTGCATTAACTGTTTTTTCAATTAACTTTCCACTAAATGTCTCGCTTTCTTTGAAGACTACTAGTGATTTTAGTTTCTCAATATCCATGTTCGGGATATGAGAAATAATATTGATTTTGCCAAATTGATACATTTTTCCTTCATCTAAAGTGAAGGTTAAATAGAAATCTTTTTGATCCGTACTTAGCTCAGCAATTGCCGATATAATGCGGAAATCTGGATAGCCATTGTCATAATAGAATTGACGCAAAGCTTGTTGATCCGCTGTAAAACGGTCTGGATCATATACGTCATCGCTTGCAAAGAAACGATACCATCTAGCTCGTTTAGTAAGCAGATGAGATTCTAATTTCTTGCTATTGATATGCTTGTTTCCGATGAAATTAATCTTTCGGATATAAGTTACAGCGCCTTCATTGATTTCAAAGACAAGATCTACACGGTTTTCTGGCAGTTTAATAAGTTTAGGATCAACTTTTGCGCCAAAACGTCCCATCCGGCGATAGATCTCTAGAATACGATGTTGTGCGGACTGGATTTTTGTTCGAGATAGGGCTTCACGAGGGCGTAGCTGAACTTCCTCTTTTAACTTATCATCTTTAATCTTTTTATTTCCTTCAAAGGCAATACGATTAATGATAGGATTTTCTTGAACTTTAACAAGAAGCGTGTGCAACCCTTCTTGTGTAACTTGGACATCCGTAAAATAACCAGTTGCAAATAAGTCTTTTAATGACTGATCGATAGAAAAATGATCAAATGTACCATTAACTTTAATTGGCATATGAGAGAGTATGGTTTCTGATTCAATTCTTTGGTTCCCAGAAATCTTGATTTCCTTAAGAGTGTTTCCTGCGTATTGTTCAGGAGCTACTTTTTCTTCTGTTTTTTGAGTACTAGAAGTTTTAATTTCCTGAGTAGTCATTTCTGTATGTTGTTCAGGAATAACTTTTTCTTCTGTTTTTGGAATCTCAGAAACTTTGATTTCTTGAACAGCTGTTTCGGCATGCTGTTCAGAAATTGCCTTTTCATCTACTGCTGGAACTTCAGGAAATTTAATTTCCGGAACAGCTTTTTCTGTATTGATTTCAGAGCTTGTTTTTTCTTCTGTATTTAAACTGCGAAAAAAGTCGATCCCTCTAACAGGGTTGCTTTCACTGACTGCTTGTTCTGCATGTAGCAGCGTTAAAGAAAATAGTGCCGTTGAAAGTGTATAAACAAGAGACCTATTAAAAATTTTACAGAAATTCATTTGTTGCTTTACCATTTGTTACGGGTAGTTTTTAAATATTGAAAGAATCCAATGAATAACTTTATAGCGTGATAGGTCATTCCAAGTTGTCATGATCATAGTTCCGATCACAACAATGAAGCCAGCTAAAAAGATGTATTCTTGTATTTTTTCATTTACTGCTTTTCCTCTGATTGCTTCAATCGTATACAGCATAATATGACCGCCGTCGAGAACAGGAATTGGCAAAAGATTAATAAAACCTAAATTAACAGAAAGAAGCGCCATAAACCAAAGAACGGCAAAAACACCACCCTTAGCACTTTGACCCGCCATATCACCAATTGCTAATATACCTCCAAAATCTTCACCACTGCGTTTGCCAGCAATCATTTGGACTAAATTTAAACATGTTTCATAGCAAAAGCTAAAAGTCATTATTACGGCTTGTCCCACTGCTTGTAGTGGGCCGTGCTTTATATATTCAGGTTCACCTGGATGAATTCCAAGTTTTGAAATGGGTACACGATTGTGAGTTGTAGGATCAACGGTATAAAGAGCTATTTTAATGTTAAGTGGAGCTTCTTGTTGAGGGCGATTAATCTCTAGAGAAATATCTTGACCAACGTTCGCTGTGATGAGTGTGCGTAAGTGATTGAAATCCTGTACAGGAGCTGCATTAAATTTTATGATTTTATCGCCTGCCAAAAGACCAGATTTTGCTGCTAGCATATCTGCTTTTACATCACCAATTGTGGCAGGTAAGTGGGGTTGGCCTTTTATCAAAAAAATAAAAGCCATCACTACAATTGCGAATATAAAGTTAGCTAAAGGACCTGCAAAACTAATGGCTATTCTTTGTAAAGGAGTTTTACTCTGAAGTGTTTGAGATTTTTCTATATTGTCCATTTTTGCAATGGCTTTTTCGTCAGGCCTGCTGCTTGCGTCAGCATCACCTAGCATTTTAATATAGCCACCAAGAGGGATTAGGCTAAACTTCCATCGTGTTTGCAGTCGATCAGTCCAACCAAAAAGCTCTGGTCCAAATCCTATAGAGAAAACATCAACCTTTACTCCATTCCAACGAGCAACGAGAAAGTGACCCAGTTCGTGCACAAAAACCAATATGGTAAGAACAATTAAGAAGGGAATCATATAATCGGCTAAAAAAGTCATAATGCCTCAATAAAAAAGTATTTCATTTCATAATCAATCTATTTGAAAGAATCTGTCAAGTGACCCAAACTTTTTGTGAACAAAAACTAAAATTTTTCTTCAATAAGTTTTTTAGCCATAATTCTTGCTTGCTGATCTAAGGCAATAACATGATCTATGGTTTCAGGCAATTCACTATTTACACATATCAATGTTTCTTGAATCACAGTGATGATATCTAGAAAATTGATTTTTTTTTCCAGAAAAGCTTGTACTGCAATTTCATTTGCAGCATTTATAACAATGGTTTCTCCTTTGTTATTACGTAAGGCTTCTCTAATAATTGAAAGAATTGGCCATTGGTCAGGATTTGGTTCAAAAAAAGTAAGTTTCCCAATTTGACTGAGAGAAAGGCGTGCTACAGGCGTTTCTATTCGTTCGGGCCAAGCTAATACATTCGCAATTGGAACGCGCATATCTGGCATTCCTAGCTGCGCTAACACCGATCCATCTTTATAGGCAACTAACGAGTGGATAATTGATTCAGGGTGCATAACCACATCAATTTGTGATTCAGGCATTGAAAATAAATAACAGGCTTCAACAATTTCTAAAGCTTTATTAACCATAGTGGCACTATCAACAGATATTTTAGCGCCCATAGACCAGTTGGGATGTTTAATAGCTTGTTCAGGGGTTATATCAATCATTTCCTCTTTTTTGAAGTGAAGAAATGGACCGCCGGAAGCTGTTAGAATTAATTTCTCTATAAAGTCACGATTTTTAGTTTCAAAAACTTGAAAAAGAGCATTATGTTCTGAATCTACAGGCAGTAGCTTTGCATTTGTTTTTTTTGCAGCGTCAATCATTAAATTACCGGCAGCTACCAAAGACTCTTTGTTAGCAAGGCCGATTGTTCTTCCACAATTTATAGCTGCTAATGTAGGTTTTAACCCTGCTGTTCCTACAATTGCAGCGACAACCATATCACAGGGGTATTGTGCTGCGTGAATGATTGCTTCTTCTCCAGCTGCAATTTCAATTTGAGTGCCAGAAAGCCCTTCTTTTAGTTCTTGATATAATTTTGTATCGCCAATAACAGCAAGCTTTGGCTGAACGGATAGACATTGTTTGATTAACTGCTGCACATTGCTATGGGCTGTTAAAGCCTTTACTTGAAATTTTTCTGGATTTCTCTCCAAAAGATCAATCGTACTTCTGCCAATTGATCCGGATGATCCAAGGATACTGATTTCTTGATTACTCATTGAGTGAGCCATGCAATTAATCCAACAACTAAAGAAACTGATAGCAGGCTATCGAGGCGATCTAAAAGACCTCCGTGACCTGGAATTAGTGTTCCCGCATCTTTGACGCCAAAATATCTTTTTATGACTGATTCAAGTAAATCACCAAAATGGGCAGCAATTGATAATATGAAGACATAAATGGCGATATTCATCTTTAAAGTTTCATGAATTGAGAAGTATGGAGCTAATAAAATGCTCGCGATAATGCTTACAAGTGTGCCACCAATAAAACCAGACCAAGTTTTTTTTGGGCTAATTTTAGGTGCTAACTTTGGGCCGCCGATACATTTGCCAATGAAATAAGCACCTGAATCCGTAAACCAAATAATCCCTAAGATCCATATAAAGAACAAACGCTGCGATAGGTTTTGATTGAAAAAATGGAGTAATATTAAAATAGCAGAACAGATATATAGACTCCCTATGATCATAATAAATGTAGGGAAAAACTTTTGTTTATTCAGAAGAGTTGAGAGAAGAAAGAAACATGAACCGACAACACTTGCTCCTATTGCGATTGTAGTCAGGTTTTGTTGATAGAAAGTCAGAATAGTGAGTCCGATAACCAGAATAGAAAAGGGATGAAATAATGAACATGAGTTTAGTCGTAACCATTCTTTCATCAAGCCAATAAGCAGTAAGCTTCCTAAAATTTCTAAACAAGGAGAGCCTTGCAGAATTGCTGCGACAGCAATAAGTATTGCAAAGAATCCGCTTAAGCTACGTACCAAAAATTCGTTTGGCTTTTTATGAGTCAGAGTACAGTCCATATCGCCTTTTTCTTTGCTGGAATTCATAAATAGCATTCTCAAAAACTTCTACTGTAAAGTCTGGCCAGAGTATATTCGAAAAAACAAATTCTGAATATGCAGATTGCCATAACAAAAAATTACTAATGCGCTGTTCTCCACTGCTACGAATTAATAAGTCTGGATCTGGGATATTGGCTGTGTACAGGTGGTTGCTTACAAGTTCAGTGTTAATTTGTGAAACATCAATCTCTCCACTTAAAACTTTGATCGCAATGCTCTGTGCTGCATGAGTTATTTCTTCTCTTGCACCGTAACTTAACGCCAGAACTGTTGTAATGCTTGTGTTGTTGCTTGTTTTCTCTTCAATTTCTTCGATTAAATCAACAATATCGGGTGCAAGACGACTTCTGTTTCCAATAACACGTAAACGGACACCATTCTTCATAAGGTCGTTGATCTGGTTTTTTAAATACCAGCGCAGCAATCCCATAAGATCATCAATCCATTGCTGATCTCTTAACCAGTTTTCTGATGAGAAAGTATACAGTGTTAGATATTCAATCCCAAGTTCTGCTGCTTTTTTCGTGATTTGACGAGCAACTTCAGCACCTGCACGATGCCCTGCGACAGTAGGGAGATTTTTAGATTTAGCCCATCGACCGTTACCATCCATGATAATAGATACATGTTTTGGAATCTTATTGGGATCTAGCTCTTGTTTTTTAATGGCTTCCATTTTTGAGAACGTATGTGCTTTTATTGTGGTTGATCAAACATGAACTTCCCTTCTCAGTCAAGATGAAAAGGGAAGCTAGTTTGCGAGTGGAGTTCTCAAATTTTACTTAGTGTTATCAGGGACAATACGGCTGCGATCTGGTCCACCTTGAATGATGAGAACACGTTGACCAACTGACATCATAGGATCAGCGCCTTGAGCAATAGTCAGTGTTTCACCTCTGTCAGTTTGTACCTGGTATTCCATACCGTCTTGTTCAGACAGTTTTTGTTCAATTACATGACCAGCAGCACCGCCACCAAGTGCTCCAAGAGCGCCGGTTACAAGTCTACCCTTACCACCACCAATTGTTGATCCTAGTACTGCTCCAGTCAAACCGCCGAGGATACCACCGGCACCAAGATTCCCGTCTTTCCCGTGAATGCTAATTGGGTGTGCTGCAATAACTGTACCTCTTGTGGTTTGGCTGACTTGTCCAACACCTCTAACAGAGTAATCATTGCCGCCTAATTTAGGCGCGCAGGCTGATGTTAGTAAAGAAACCCCAACAAGGGCAGCAATAACGATGTTCTTTTTCATGGTAATTCTTTTTCCCTAAAGTTTAGAGTAATATAAATTTTATAAAAACAATCATATTGCTAGCTTCAAAGAATTGCAAACAATCGCTTAACGTTTTTGGAGAAAAAATTTTTTGAGAAGCATATTGGATTGTTCTTCATGGACGCCGCCATAAATCTCTGGACGATGAAGGGTGTGATTAAACACACAAGATCCATGATCAACAGCACCACCTTTTGGATCATAAGCACCAAAATAAACTCGTCTCAATCGTGACAAAGCAATTGCTCCAGCACACATTGGGCAAGGTTCCAATGTGACATAGAGATCACAATCCGTCAGATAGGGAATTTTAAGTTTTTGAATTGCTTGCTGAATCACTAAGAGTTCGGCGTGAGCAGTTGGATCATTTCTAGTTTTCATTTGATTAAAAGCAGAGGTGATGACACTCTTATTTTTAATGATAATAGCGCCAATTGGAACCTCATCTTGAGTCGCTGCCATGTAAGCTTGTTCAAGAGCTAACTTCATCCATTCGTTTTGTTTAGCTATTATCATTCGTGTACCTTTAGGCAGGAGAAGTAAGATGAGTGAACATTTTCGTATTGAAACGGATTCAATGGGGCAGGTCAAGGTCCCAATCGATCGCTATTGGGGCGCACAAACGGAAAGATCTCGTCATAATTTCAGGATTGGTTCTGAGAAAATGCCATTAGCTTTGGTGCATGCTTTGGTGTTAGTGAAGCGGTGCTCTGCACTTACTAATCATAAGTTAGGGCACTTAGATAAAAAAATATCTGATATTATTGTTGCTGCTTGCGATGAGATGCTGTCCGGGAAATTTGACGATCATTTTCCCCTTGTCGTTTGGCAGACCGGCTCTGGAACGCAAACAAATATGAATGTGAATGAAGTCATTGCCAATCGCGCGAATGAGTTATTGGGAGCAGTTTTAGGCAGTAAAGAACCTGTTCATCCGAATGATCATGTCAACTATGGACAATCGTCTAATGATTCTTTTCCAACGGCAATGCATATTTCGGTCGTTTTGCAACTTCAAAGGGGTCTATTGAAAAATCTAAAGAAATTTCTGACGGCTCTTGAAAAGAAATCTAATGATTTTAAAACATTGATTAAGGTAGGACGCACCCATTTGCAGGATGCGACTCCAATTACTTTTGGCCAAGAATTTTCAGGTTACGCTAAACAGATTGCTTATGGAGTTGAACGGATTGAATCCTGCCTACCTCGCCTTTATCCTTTAGCGCAAGGAGGAACAGCGGTTGGAACGGGACTGAATTGTCCAAAAGGTTTTGCAGAGCTTTTTGCAGCGCTTGTTGCAGAACAAACGGGTTTTCCTTTTATTAATGCAGAAAATAAGTTTGAGGCTTTGGCAAGCAACGATGCTATGGTTGAAATATCAGGAGCTTTAAACGTTCTGGCAGTTAGCTGTATGAAAATCGCAAATGATATCCGCCTGATGGCGTCAGGCCCCCGATGCGGTCTTGGAGAACTTTTTCTGCCCTCAAATGAACCTGGCTCTTCAATTATGCCAGGTAAGGTGAATCCAACCCAAGCAGAAGCTTTAACAATGGTTGCTGCGCAAGTGATGGGGAATCATGTGGCGGTTACAATTGGAGGCAGCCAAGGACACTTTGAACTGAATGTTTTTAAACCTGTTATTATCGTTAATGTTTTGCAATCTATAGAGTTATTGAGTGATGCAATTTTGAGTTTTACAGAAAATTGCGTAGAGGGGATTTTACCGAATCAGATGCATCTTCAGCAAAATGCAGAGAATTGCCTGATGATGGTGACAGCTCTTAATCCAATAATAGGTTACGATAAGGCTGCGCAAGTTGCGAAGAAATCCTTGAGTGAAAATATTTCACTTGAAAATGCTGCCGTGAGTTTGGGATTTTTAACGGCTGAAGAATTTAGGCAACATATCGATCTTCATAAAATGGTTTAAAGTCATGATTCGTAAACATTCTGTCGTCATTGCAGGGCACCCCACCAGTATTTCCCTCGAGGATGAATTCTGGAGTATGCTGAATAAAGTTGCCGATAAAGAAGGTATCTCACTAGCTGCATTGATTTGTAAGATCGACACAGAGCGGCAGGGTGAAAAGCCTTATAACCTTTCCAGCGCTATCAGGATTTATGTTTTAAATTATTCTCTCGCAGGTTCTGATAAAATCTAAGTAACGGTCTATTTCTGCTTGTGTTGAGAAATCGTAACGATGCGAAAATTGGAAGCAAGTCGTTTGAATGTCTAGTGGAGATACCACTTCATGAATTGACTCACACCATTGACTGAGATCATCTGTATGAAGAAAATGGGTTATGTTTTGCTCTTGGTAGCTTTGCATTCTTAAAAATTCTCTAACCGTTTCTCCTTTCTTGTGACCTGAAGTAAACAAGACGCCCATTTCAGTAAATTTAGGCTTTGTGTCACGAGCTTCTGGGTGAAAGGGGTGATAGTCTTGAGCTGGTAAGTCTATGGCATGGAATTGAATAGGAGATTTCTTCGTTGCATTTACCATCATCTGATTAAAATTAATGCCTAATTGTTCGAGTGTTCTGTTGGTTTGGTATATAGAGCTAGCAGTGGAAGGACGTGATGTTGTTGCCATTAATTTTACGCCGAGATTAGCGATTTCTTGAAGAGTGGTTGGTGCATCTGGTTCTATTAAAAAGTTATGAGTTTTAGCTTTATCTAGAAGATTTTCAGCGTAGATAGTGTCTATCAAATCTTTTAGAGGAAGATTAAGCTCAGGGGGAACTTTGATTTCTTTTCTGGGGTTAAATGGTCGCCAGAGAGTATCATCTAGATCAAATGAAACAACAATTTGTTCTGCTGGAGTGCCTGAATATATGCCGCATTGAATTGTTGATAGAACCTCTTTTAGTGTTCGAGGATAGCAGGTTAAGCGCATGTCTTCTTCAAAATCACCATCTTCTGCATCACCGAATACGATTTCACCTCTAATAATAAAGCCATTGCCATCATCTTTACGCGTCAAGTCATCTTCAACTGCGAAACCATTTGGAATATATAAAGCAATGAATAATAGTAGGAGTATACGCAAGAGAAGGTACTCTAATAACACAACACCTAGCTGCTAGTTTAAACTTTAAGTGTTAATTAATTGTTAATTTGGTTTAAGTTGAATTTAACCTACTTAATAATGCACTTTTTTAGACGGAGAATTAACGATATGGCCACATCAAACTATCAGACTATTCTTTTTGTGGATTCTGAGGATTACCCGTATATTGATGATTTGCAATATGAACAGAGCATTGCAGGCAATGTCGCGCAATTAACCTACGTTAAAGGTGTTTCAAAAGTAACGGATCAACAGTTAGAAAACTCAAACGTTGTCGTGATTTATTATGGCAATGTTCTAACTCAAGAGCATATAAATAAGCTTAAACACTGTAAGGGGATTGTTGCAGCAACCACAGGGTTTGATCATATAGATGTTAATACAGCTTCTCTTAAGTCTATACCAGTATGTAACATTCCTGATTATGGGGATGAGGATATAGCAGATCATACAATGATGCTTTTGTTGGCGTTGGTGCGAAAGCTGCCTAGTGTTTTAAAGGACGTCCAAAAAGGTCATTACAATTGGCATGCTGCATTAGGTTCTATGCGATTAAGAGATCGTAATTTAGGAATTATTGGCTTAGGGAAAATTGGAGAGGCTGTAGCAAAACGTGCATTGTCTTTTGGTGTGCGCCACGAGGCGATTATTTAGCTAGTGACTGAAAGAGTCACCGTGAAAGTGCGGACCCAGCACATCACGTATTGAGTCTTGGGCTTATGGAGGTAACAACATAAGTTAAGCGTAGATAGAGATACAATAGGCCGTAAGCGAAA
>CANFPP010000003.1 GCA_947449005.1 Holosporales bacterium
TATTCAGCCAAAACTGACGGCGGTACACTCAGCCAGTACACTGGCGGTGAAGCCTGGTCATTACCTCAGCAATCAAGGCCGCTCTGCTTCACCGGTAACTCTCCCCCATCATACGACCTAGGCGCTTGAGCTTTGACAACTCAAGCATAGGACATCTGTACTCCTCTACCCTTAAACGCAGCAGACACCGCTCTTAAATAAACTTAGTAACTTAAGGGTATACCAACAACAACACAGAACGAATTGAGGAAGAGCCCATCATTAATGGAGACTCCGTTTTTAAGAAATGTCGACTAACAACTTTTGAATTCAGTAAGTCTCTAAATATATTCCGGTTATATAATTCTGAGAGTTTAGTGGATTTTTGAGTTATTATTTTTCTTTAAAAACCCTGTATTTTTGTTGGTTACAAGTAAAGAATAAATCAAAAAATGAAAAAATGTCAAAGAATAAGAATGCCCATAATTATTTTTTTAACTCTTTGGCATGAGATTCCCGGGTCTAGCCCATGGATGACAATGTAATGGAAGAGCGGATATTTTTTTAGAAGGTAATCATTTTAGAATGCACCCCAATCTCCGGATAAAATCCGGAGATTGGAATAACACTAGAAGAAATTAAGCTTCGCTAGGCGTTGACTCAGGCTCAACAGCTTTCATGCTTAATTTAATTTTGCCGCGATCATCAAAGCCCATGACCTTGACTTGAACTTGGTCACCAACATTAACAACATCAGTTACTTTTGCAACACGACCTGCAGAAAGCTCACTAATGTGAACAAGACCATCACGGCTGCCCATAAAGTTAACAAATGCACCAAAGTCCATCACTTTAACAACCTTACCTGCGTAAACCACACCAACTTCAGGCTCACAAGCAATAGCATTAATCGCTGCCATCGCTGCGTCGATTGATTTTGCATCATAACCAGAAATCGTGATGGATCCATCATCTTCGATATCAATCTTTGCGCCAGTTGTCTCGCAAATCTCACGAATAACTTTACCACCTGGGCCGATGATTTCACGAATCTTCTCACGATTAATCTTCATATTAGCCATACGAGGAGCATAAGCACTCACCTCATCTTTAAAGCTATTAATCGATTTTGCCATCTCACCTAAAATATGCAAACGACCTTCTTTAGCCTGCTCTAGAGCAACCTTCATAATGTCAGTTGTAATACTGGTAATTTTAATGTCCATTTGCAAAGCTGTAATACCCTGCTCTGATCCTGCAACTTTAAAATCCATATCGCCAAGATGATCTTCATCACCCAAAATATCTGAAAGAACAGCAAATTTCTCACCCTCTTTAATCAATCCCATTGCGATACCTGCAATTGGACGAATCAAAGGAACACCAGCATCCATCATAGATAATGAAGCACCGCAAACTGTTGCCATTGAAGAAGAACCATTTGATTCTGTGATTTCTGATACCGTGCGAATTGTGTAAGAGAACTGATCCTTAGCTGGAAGCAAAGGTTTCATAGCTCTCCAAGCAAGCTTACCATGTCCAATTTCACGGCGACCAGGACCAGACATACGACCAACTTCACCAACTGAATAAGGAGGGAAATTATAGTGCAACATAAAGCGTTCTTTATATTCGCCGCCTAATGCATCAATAAGCTGTTCATCTTGACCTGTACCCAATGTTGTAACAACAAGCGCCTGAGTTTCTCCACGTGTAAAAAGTGCACTACCATGAGCACGCGGCAAAATGCCTACTTCACAAACAATTGGACGAATTTGCGTTAAGCTTCTTCCGTCAACACGCTCTGCTTTATCAAGAATGTTACCGCGTAAAATCTCTGATTCAAGTTTCTTTAGAACAGAAGAGAAACGGGGTGCATTTAAAGCTTCTTCAGGCAATGCTTCTTTTGCTTTAGTTTTTGCAAGAGCAATTGCATCATAACGTTTTTGTTTTTCAGTATGCGCATAAGCCGCTCTAAGGTCAGACTCTACAGCCTTTGCGATATTCTTCATTAATGGCTTTTCAATAGCTGCTCTATCATCAGCAAGAATCCATGCTGTTTTACCAGCCTCAGCTTTTAAAGCATTAATCATTGCTAAGATAGGTTGGAAGCCTTTGTGACCAAAAACAACAGCCTCAAGCATAATCTCTTCGCTTAATTCTTTTGCCTCTGACTCAACCATCAACACACCAGACTCTGTTCCTGCGACAACAAGATCAAGTAGATTTTCACCTTCACTTGAAATTTGAGGATTCAAAATGAAAGCACCATCTTTATAACCAACACGCGCTGCAGCGATCGGACCTAAGAAAGGAATACCTGAAATTGCTAGAGCTGCAGAAGCACCAATCATAGCAACGATGTCAGCATCGTTATCAAGATCGTAACTGAGGACAGTACAAACAACCTGAACTTCATTACGAAATCCTTCAGGGAAAAGGGGGCGTATTGGACGGTCAATAAGACGTGATGTCAAAACTTCCTTTTCAGATGGCTTGCCTTCGCGTTTGAAAAATCCTCCAGGAATTTTACCAACAGAAAATGTTTTTTCTTGGTAAATAACTGTAAGAGGGAAAAACTCTATATCTGGCTTTGCTTCTTTTTGACCAACAACCGTACAAAGAACGACTGTATCTCCATAAGAAGCCATAACAGACCCATTAGCCTGACGAGCAACTTTTCCTGTTTCCAAAACTAATTTACGACCGGCCCATTCAATTTCTTGACGTGCAACCTGAAACATATTTGACATTATTTACGTTACCTATATTTTTACCAATAAACAAAAAGGAAGGCATGCCCCATGCAAGCCTTCTTCATTTCTAATTATTATTTAATTAATTGTGTCATTTTACGAAAAAAGAATAGAATATCCTCTGCCGTCATCACGAGTTTGCGAAGCAAACGTGGTGATCCAGTGGCTGTTTTACTGGATGGCCACACCTGCTTCGCAGGTTCGCCATGACGAAAGAGTCTCGTAAAATGATTTGTAATGAGTGTATTTGAATACAACATCTATTAACGACGGATACTTAGTCTCTGGATTAGAGTCTGGTACCGTTCAACACTCTTAGACTTTAAGTAATCTAAAAGGCGACGGCGCGTACCAACCATCATTAAAAGTCCACGCCTTGAATGGAAATCTTTTGCATGGCCTGTCATGTGTTCAGAAAGATTGCGAATTCTTTCTGTTAAAATTGAAACTTGTACTTCTGGTGATCCTGTGTCACCAGGCTTCGTTGCATATTCATTTATCAATTCTTGTTTGCGTTCTGCAGAAATCGACATCGTAAATCATCCTTTAAAATTAGATATTAAAAATTCTTTTAGGATACAACCAATGCTCGTCATAATATGCCATTGCAATGAGTTGTTTATCCTGCCAAACTGCCACAGTTTCACCGATATTAAAGACTAAATCGGATTGAATTTTCATTCCCTGCCGTAATTTGACTGCATCAGCCTCTGATACGGGAACTGCCGGGATGTCGTCCAGAACAGCCCCAATCGGTAAAAATGACTGAGCTTGCTCTATGTTATGAGCGATATCATAAACTTTTTCCAGAGAAATCGTATCTTTTTCGGTAAATTTTCCAGTCTGAGTTCGACGCAATGAACTCACATAACCACAGGTATTAAGCATAACAGCCAAATCTCTTGCAATTGAGCGAACGTAAGTTCCTGCGCCGCATTCAAGCTCTAAAGTACATTGATCGATACTATCAATACTTAACAATGATAAATTATATACTGTAACAAGACGCGATTTTAGAACCACATCCTGACCAGAACGTGCAAGCGCATAAGACCTCTGTCCATCAACTTTAACCGCAGAATAAATTGGAGGGACCTGAGAAATCTCGCCTATAAATTGAGGAAGAGCTGCTATAATTTCTTGTCGTTCAGGCCTGACAGAAGATACTTTCGTAATCTCTCCCTCAGCATCTTCTGTTGCTCTATTCTCACCCCAAGTAATTTGAAATCTATAGCTTTTCTTTCTGTAAACACAATAAGGAATTGTCTTTGTTGCTTCGCCTATTGCCAGTGGCAACACGCCTGTTGCTAAAGGATCCAAAGTTCCTGCATGACCTACTTTTTGTGCACCCAATAAACGGCGGATAATATTACCGAGTTTTGTCGACGTTACATCTAACGGTTTATCAAGAATAAGCCAACCACTAATCATGGGATAAAGTTTTCAATAAGATAGCTTCCATTAATTTTAACCCAAGCGAATAAAAATTTGTGATATTCAGCAATCATAATATAGTAGTTAACAAAACCGTGAGGCCCTTTAAGAGAAACAACGGGATGAGGAATAATTTTTAAAGTTGGGAAAGCTCGGCCAAACTCTAATAAACTACGGTTAATATGATAATCTGCGGTTACAAGGCGTAAGGATTGAATACTACCTTGTTGCTTAACCCAATCAGAGGTTTCTTGAGCATTTTGCTCTGTATTATGAGCAAGATAGCCAAGCTGGGTTTGCGAAATATTTTCTTGCCAGATTTCTTTTTCAATATTTTGTCTATTCATCAAAATATCAAAATTCACCCCTTTTTTCACACCTGAAATAAATAGTTTTTTTGATAGACCCTGCTCAAGAAGAGTCACGCCTGTTTTAATACGATCCCCTCCCCCAGTTAAAACAACAATAGCATCCGTAATAGTTGTAGGATCTTCAACTTTACTTGGGATTGAATAAACAAAGAAAAAGAACCCACAAAACCAAGAAATAAGAATTGCTAATAAGATTTTAGGATGGGCTATCATTCCATTCGAACCAATGTGCGAAAAACGGCAATGCGAGAGATTACCATACTTAAGAATGAAATCACAAAAGGAATGAACGCCAATATAATAAAAATATGCGGACTTATAACGCCTTTGAGCACTTCTGGTATTCCCAAGTACCCCGTCAACCAGCTTAAGGAATAAATCACAGGAATCGCCAAAATAATACCGATAATTCCGCCTTTAAACGCTGCAAAAAAAGCCTGGCGCTGGAATTGACGAGCGATATACTTGTTGTTTGCGCCAATAAGCCGCAACACATCAATGATAGCACGATGCGCAAGCAATGATGATTTCGTAATTAAAGTCATTACAATTAAAATAACACAAATAATCATAGCCATAACAACGTATGAAATTGTTTTAAGAGCCTGACCAAAAGTGAAAAGAGTTCCTTGTAGGCGTGTATGAGGCTCAACTCGAATTCCCGGGGAGATCTCTTGTAGAGTTTTCGTCAACACATCCAGATCCATCTCAGGTGTCTGCTTAACCTCAACATCAATTAAGCTTGGTAATTTCATATCCTCAAGAAGACCAACTTGACCTACCCAAGGCTTTAGAAGAACCAAAAGCTTTGAAGAGTCAACAAGCTCTGCGCTTATAACATCTGGCATATCTTGTAACGCCTGTAATACCTTAGTTGCAGCTGTAGGCTGATTTGCTTCTGCAACTACCGGCAGCTCGATAACTTCAATAGTTAACTTATTAGATAGCCCCACCTGCCATCGATGCAAAGCACCACCAACTGATGCTGTATAAACTAAAACTAAACTTAGCAAAAAAACAAGCAAACCAATGATCCATGGCAAATAAAGACGACCTGCCTCTTGAGTCATCGGGATGTCATAAGATGTTGATTTCACAAAAAAAGACATAAATTCATCCTAATAACGCAACGTTTGTTGCCTGGAAACTGGATTATTAACCGTTAGCTGGCCTTGATAAAGCTGCAATTCAGGATAACTGAAGGTAGAAACTAAACCACGATTATGCGTTGCTAAAACAATTGTTGTCCCTATTTTATTAAGCTCTTCAAAAAGGAGCATGAGCTTATAGGCGGCAGGTTCATCAATATTACCGGTAGGCTCGTCAGCTAAGAGTAATAAAGGGCGCGTAATGACTGCACGCGCAATGGCAACGCGCTGTTTTTGCCCATCTGATAAGATAGGGGGGTAGCTGTGCAAATGATCGCCAAGTCCAACCCAATGCAACAGCTCCTTTGCATAACCGCGTGCCCGCTTTGCATCCGTACCCGCTACCTTCATTGTTAAAGCAACATTATCAAGGGCGGTTAAGTGATCAATTAAACGGCAGTCTTGAAAAACAAGTCCCATACGTTGGCGGAATAATGGCAGATCTACAGAGTTGAGTTTTGCAACATCACGGCCGAAGACTCGAACCATTCCCTCTGTTGCTTTAACGCCTCGATAAATTAATTTCAAAAGAGACGTTTTTCCAACCCCACTTGGGCCTGTCAAAAAATAAAAAGCGCCGGAAAAAAGTGAATAGCTTAGGTTATAAAAAACCGGATGGCCTGTGGGATAATACAAGCCAACTTGATCAAATCTGACGATTTCGACACTATTGCGACGCTGATAAACCATAAAAACTTAAGCTTTACACTGCCATGTTGAGTTATATAGGACCTTCGCACATTAGGGGAGTTTCGTCTAGATGGCTCTTTAAGTATACCAGCAATGGCAATAAAACTTAAAAAGTCTTAGGTGTATTTAAAAAAGCAAAGATTTTTTGTTGTCATTTACAATCCCATTCTATAAATTACAACAAAAAAAATACTTCATTGAAGCAGAAAAAACATATATGAAACACAATTTTTATTTAAGATTTATTGCATTAACAATTTTATTTATTACACAGTGTTTTTCACTTGGAATAATTCAACAGGCAAATGACGATCTAACTGCCGCCTTTACCAAAAATCGCAGCTCTCCATTTATCTTAATTCATGCACAAACTATTTATGGTACATTTGCAAGAGAAGAAGAAATCATTGACCGCCTTGCAGTCGAGGTTGAACAGAAAATCATGGTTCAAGGAATGGCTTCCTCGAGAATAGCCCTTGAATTATTTGGACAACCAAATCTTCCTTTTTTTAGGATTTCATCTTTAAAAAATCCAAAAATTTCTGCACATTTTAAAGCTCTTGAGTTTATTGATTTTCTTATAAATGGACTTGTTGGTCAATTTAGAGAAGGTGGTTACCAAAGACTTGATTTAAATATTCTAAACAAAAACGCTTGCAGAATATTAGAACATATTGGAATTAAATCAGATATTTTTATTAGATGGTTTTGCGAATCTATTGAACAGCTTTACGATGAATTTTCATACTTTGATGCGGATTCATCCACCTTTAGCAGAAAAATTGATAAAGAGTGGGTTCGTGAAATGCAGATGCAATATAGAAATGGAAAAACCTCTTCTGTCACGTATAAAAATCCAGCAGATAAAGGAGATTCAGTCCATATTCAGATTTTAGATAAGAACGACAATCCAGTTGCTCTTTATAAACCAACAGACACTAATGGATTGAGAGCGCTTGGAAACAGACAATCAGAGCGAGAATGTTTAACTAGTTTATTTGCAAAAGTTATGGGATTCAGTAACGTTTTTAATCGAGTCATACCTATGCGACTTGAAAGAGGGGAATTAGTTTTTGATCCAATAAACCCTACAGGAACGCTAGAGCGATTTCTTGGTTTTACAAAAGAATCATGCCTTGCAGAAGAAGAGGATTTCTCTGAATTACTTCTAAACGCATGTAATGATTACAGCGAACGACCAGAAAAAACTAATGCAAAGACCTTCACCGTAACTCACAGAGATATTGTCGCAATGCTTTTAAAAGTAGACAATGCTGATCACTACGAACGCCATGTTGCATGCTATATAAATAAAAAAACAATAGATCTCTTTGATTTATTGAAAGTTTTTGCACTTTGGCACTTAATTCTCTTTCGCGACCTTCATCATGGAAACCTTCTACTTGTACCAGATTTCAGCACACAAACATTAACTCCAGTTGCAATCGATGCTGAAGTGACCTGGGGTAAAAGCGGTGATGGACAATATCAGTGGATTTATAAGATAGATCAGGCTCAAGAACCATTTACTAGCGAAGAAATGTTAACTATTTTAGCCTATGCACCTCCAGAGAGAATTGGAAATGTATTTACAGCTTTTAGTGCCCCCCTACGAGACCAAAAATCTGAGTTTGAAAAACGTTTAAACACTTTAAAAGAGCTTTTCAAAGGAAATAAAACGATAGCAGAAATGATGAATGAAATAGTATACGGCAAAACCCCTGCTTACGAAGAAGATAAGAAGAGATTTACAAAGCCTTATAATTCATCATTTAGTAAATTTTTCAATTGCACATGGAATATTCCTCGAACATTAGCTGCATTACAAGAAGAGAAGTGGCGCGCAGAAGGCCTGAAGATCCCGCGCTGCATGCTCAGACAAGATATTCTCGATTCAATGGCTGAAAATGAAGAATATCATCTACCAAAATTTTCATTAAGTAAATTTTATCTAACATTTGAATAGATTGTATTTTAAAGAAAACACTTTTATAGAAGTCTACAAAAAGCTATAGGGGTCGATATCGACAACAAGTTTTACGTTGCCAACAAGAGGGACTTGTTTGACCCAATGGGCAATTGCGGATTGAAGCGGGAAATTTTTAGAGGCTTTGATTAAGAAACGCCAACGATAACGTCCTCGCAAGAGCGATAGAGGCGCTGGAACGGGACCTAACACCAATAAATCTGGGTGTCTTGGCGCGATACGACTTAAGGCTTTTGCAGCTTTTTCAACCTGATCTAGTTTAAATCCAGAAATAATAATTGCAGCTAACCGGCCATACGGTGGCATCATTTGTTGCTGACGCTCGGCAAGCTCACACTCAACAAAATGCTCTTGCGCTTGCGATGACAGCGCGGCAATAACAGGATGCGTTGGATTGTAGGTTTGAAGAAGCACTTTACCGGGTAACTGTTCGCGCCCTGCCCGTCCTGAAACCTGATGCAACAGCTGATACGTTCTCTCGCAAGCCCGCAAATCTCCCCCACTCAACCCTAAATCAGCATCAATAACGCCAATCAGGGTCATCATGGGGAAATGATAGCCTTTGGCTAAGACTTGTGTACCAACGACGATATCAACCTCATGGTTGGTGATTTGCGATACCATTTCCTGCATCTGCGTCATTGTTGTTAAAGTGTCGCTTGCAACCATGAGCACTCGCGCAGACGGAAAACACTCCACAACTTCATCATAAATACGCTCGACCCCTGGACCACAAGCGATCAATCCGTCTTCGGCTTGGCAAGCAGGACAACAGGTTGGCGCTGATTGATTATAGCCGCAATAATGACACTGAAGTTTATTAGAGTTTTTATGATGAACCAGCCAACTCGTGCAACCTAAACAGATGAAGCGGTGACCACAATGATGACAAAGAGTCAGCGGCGCATAGCCACGACGATTCAGGAAAAGTATAGATTGCTGGCCAGACTCAAGCCTTTCACTTAAGGCTTGACGCAAGGGCGGAGAAATCCAGTTTTTGCCTGACTTTGCATATTGCCGCATATCAACAATTTGAAGTGCAGGTAAATGTGCCCCACCATATCGACTCTTTAGCTGCAAATGCTTGTAACGACCTTGATTCACGTTAACAACTGTTTCGAGAGAAGGCGTCGCAGATGCTAAAACGATAGGAATTTTTGAAATTTGGGCTCGGACCACAGCCATATCTCGTGCATGGTAATAGGTTTGTTCATCTTGCTTATAAGAAATGTCGTGCTCTTCATCGACAATAATTAAACCTAAATTGGCAAACGGGAGAAATAATGCAGAGCGAGCCCCAACGACAACGGCTTGTTTTCCATCTAGAATCATTTTCCAGGTTTGCTTTTTAACGCTTTTAGATAAGCCAGAATGCCATTGCAACGGCTGCTCACCAAAACGTGCATAGAATCTTTCTAGCCACTGCGAAGATAAAGCAATTTCAGGCAAAAGCACTAAGACCTGCTTGCCCTGTTGCAGCACTTCTTTTATGACATCAAAGTAAACTTCTGTTTTTCCTGAACCTGTCACACCATCTAATAGGAAAGGCTGGAAAGTTTCGGTTGATTGCAGAATCTCATTCACGGCTTGCGCTTGATCGGGTGAAAGTTTTGGTCCTTGTAATGTAAAATCGGGAGAATTATTCACCAATAGTTTGGACTGACGCGTTTTCTTTTCGCTACCCATTTTCTCAGAAGAGCCACTGAGAACCATTTTGAGAACCATTCCCAGAGGATTTAGAGTATAGCGAGCAACCCATCCAATAAAGTCTAAACTCTCTTTTGGAAGTCGGTGCCCTTCAACAATACTCTCAATCTCTTTCAGAGTTCCTTGATATGTACTTTCTGTTTCTAGCTTCCAGACAACGCCTATTGTTAATCGGGAACGAAAATTCACAATAACAATGTCACCCAATTCAGCTGACAATCCTTGCGGAACACTATATGAAAAGGGTTTATCTACGGCTGTTGGCAGGAGAACTTGAATTTTTTGAGAATTTTCCATATTTACTTGTAGACAGAATGAATTGAGGAATCACAACAATTAATATCTTACTGCAGAAAAAATAGTAATTCTCTCAAAAAATTTAGTGAATCGTTATGGCTTCAAGACTACATCTCTAGTCATCATCATTACTATCTGACATTTCAGAGTTTTCATTCTCACTATCTGAAATCTCCGACCCCTCATCATCACTATACATCGACGTCGCCTCAGAGTTTTCGTCATCAGAACTTTCAGAATCAAAGCTTTCGTCATCGGAACTTTCATCATCGGAATTTTCGTAATTAGAGCTTTCGTAATCAAAGCTTTCCTCTTCAAAGCCTTCGTCATCACCATACATCGTCTCAAAAACTTCTCGTTCCCCTCTTAAGGTTAATGTTGGTTTTCCATCTCTCACTTTCTTAACAAATTTTTTGAAATGCTCCTCTTTTATTTGATCTGTATAGTGACTAACATCAAGAAAGGCTAAAGTTGGATGGGCAATTACTGTTCGTGCTAACGCAAAAAAGACATCTGGATTATAAATAGATTCTACTGGATCATCACATCGTTCACGACCGTCTCGATGACACAAGGCACAATAAGCTATGTGTAGTTCCCTTAAAGAAGGCAAACTTGGCAACAATCCTAGTAATAATGATGTTCCCTCATGATGAATATAATTATTATTTAGATTCAAAATTTCAAGCTTAGTATTCCCCATAAGTTGGTTACCAATAATGTAAAAGAAATCTTCTCTTCCCATCTTCACATCGTCGAGCACCAAACGGCGAAGCTCTGGCCATTTCTTAAGAGATGATTTTAAAGAAAACAAAGGATCACTTCGTGAAACAGAATTACCACTTAAAGATAGTTCTTCAAGATTCGGGCATTGTGCCAAAGACCTAATAATTTCAGAAAGCTCTTCTGCACCCGTCAAACAAATACCTTCGCCTGGAAAGCATTCAGGCATATCTATTCCCAAATAATTCCCTGACAAATTAACAATTTTTAAAGCCAGTGGATTTATCCGGCGTAGTTTTGTAGCTAATATTTCTGCGTGCCTATCTTCGTATTCGTGTTCCTGAAATTCAAAAGTTTGTAAATGCGTAAAATATTGACGGACGATACCAAGATCATCTTCTCTTCCTAAGTCAGGCTCATGAATCGTCGATATAAGTCGATTATTAGCATGGGATCTAGGAATTATCGTATTTTCATATCGAACGAGTTCTCCTCGAATAAAACGTCCAGTAGCCCCCCCTGACACCGCATATTTGTAGGAAGTAGAAATAATTTCTGCAGCACTCTCATCATGTTCATGATGATCCATTATAATAGGATAATTAGATTCATCACTTCTCAAAGAATATACGCTAAATTTTTCTGTTTCACATAAAACAACAGGAGAAAGTGCAGGAAACGCCTTATAATTATTATCTCTATAAATGCGATTGTTATGTGCAAATGATAAAAATGGGATATTAGGTGACTCTGGAAAGCGAGATTGAATCGCTCGCATAAATAACTTTTTCAAAATTGTTTGATTATCTACCAAGAATTCCTGGCAATTTTCACACGTGTCTAAAAAAGAGTAGTACCGTAAGCCCACTCTTACAAATCCAAGGGCATCATGTATGCTATTTATAAAATCCATTATCAGCCCAGGATTTCTCCGAAGAGCGTAAACAGCATGCACCTCTGAGTCAAAATTCCTTTTTTCAGCAAGTTTAGGGAAAAAACTACTCATAAAATTGAAGGCTTCTTCACCTTCAGACACCTGAATTGGATAAAAATAGATTTTATATTCGTTATCATGCAAATCTGTTACACGAAATGCTTCTGTTTCTGACAAAGCAACGACATTTTTATATTTATTTACGCTTTCTCTTTTTCCATCTTTTGGATAACTCAGAAAAACAGTATATTCTGTTGTATCCCTAGCAGCTAATGTTAACTTACCTGTCTTACGATCAAATAAAATAGGTTTTGTTACACGATCTAAGTAACAATGACCATATTCATCTTGCATTCGCATCATAACAACAGCATCAAGCCCTAAAATTACATAATTAATATGGGAAGCTTTAGTTCTTTCAAAAACAGCTTTATTAATCTGACCTGTTAAATAATGATAACCATGATCTTGCCAGTCAATAACTCGTTCAGGATGATAGAAACCAAACCATTGAAAACCAGCGTTCTGATGTGCTTGAATCACATGCCTCAATTCTAAAGAAGCTGAATCACCTATGATTAAAGGCTGCTCACAGAGTTCAAGAGCAATACTCTGTTCTTTTTTTTGCCCTTCTGCTAATCGTTCAATGTGTTCCTTAATATATGTTTTCGATGATGAAAATCCCGATTTTTCAGAGCTTAAATCATCGGATGCTAAAGAAAAATTTGTTAATAAAAATATGAATAAAATTAAGTTTACATAAACCATTATCAGCGTCCAATAAGCTTACAATTTATAAGGAAGCTAATGTTTAAAAGTTAATAAAAAAAGAAGAAAAATGCCTAAGAATTCTAATTCTTAAGTTTTGATAATGTGAATTTCTATAAACTACTTCTAATCGAGTCTGCAAGAGAAGATAAATAATAGAAAATTTTTCATAATTTCTGTAGACAGAATGAATTGAAGAAATGATAGTGATTACACTAACATACATAACAAAGAATATAGCAAAAATGAAATTTTTCCTTGATACAGCAAACATTGAAGAAATTGCAGAGTTCGCAAATACAGGCTTATTAGACGGCGTTACAACGAATCCATCGATAATTGCTAGCTACGGCAAGCCTTTTGAAGAAGTTATTGCAGCGATTTGCAAATTAGTTGATGGCCCGGTGAGCGCTGAGGTTACAGCAACGGATCATGAGACTATGTTAAAGCAAGGTCGTCATCTCGCACAAATTGCAAATAATGTTGTTATTAAGGTTCCTTTGACCTCTGATGGCTTAAAAGCCTGTTATGCTTTGCGTCAAGAAGAAATTGATGTTAACGTGACCTTATGTTTTTCAACAGGTCAAGCTTTGCTTGCCGCGAAAGCAGGTGCAACCTTTATTTCCCCGTTTATCGGGCGTATAGATGATATAGGTTATCAAGGAATGAATTTAATCCAAGAAATTGCGCAGATCTATAGTAACTATCCAGATTTTAATACACAGATTTTGGCAGCGTCCATTCGCAGCCCCCTCCATGTAACTGAAGCAGCACAGATGGGCGCCGATGTAGCAACAATGCCAACAAAAGTATTAAAACAACTTTTCAAACACCCGTTAACTGATCTTGGACTAGAAGCATTTCTGAAAGATTGGAAAAATACAGATCAAAAAATTTCAGCGTAAACAAATATATAAAAGCTTCTCTTGATCATTTCTCTTGAGATTTGTAGATTGAGATACCTACTGATAAAAACGAAAAGGACATAAAATGCTATCAAGACTTCTTGGAATTCTCTCTGCTGATATGGCAATTGACTTGGGAACCGCCAATACCCTTGTTTATGTAAAAGGTCGAGGCATCGTTCTTAATGAACCTTCTGTGGTTGCCATTGCTAATTGCAAAGGGAAACGCCAAGTTTTAGCAGTTGGTGAAGAAGCAAAATTGATGGTAGGTCGCACGCCTGGAAATATCCAAGCAATCCGCCCTCTACGCGATGGTGTTATTGCCGACTTTGAAGTTGCCGAGGAAATGATCAAGCATTTTATTCGTAAAGTTCATAACCGAAGAGGTTTTGCAGCACCTCAAATTATTGTTTGTGTCCCTTCAGGCTCCACAGCGGTAGAACGTCGTGCCATTCAAGAATCAGCAGAAAGTGCTGGAGGTAGACGCGTTTTCTTAATTGAAGAGCCAATGGCTGCTGCTATCGGTGCTGGGCTTCCCGTAACAGAACCAACAGGATCTATGGTCGTTGATATTGGTGGAGGAACGACTGAAGTTGCTGTTCTTTCATTGGGCGGTATTGTTTACGCTTGTTCGGTACGTGTTGGCGGCGACAAGATGGACGACGCGATTATTAACTACATTCGCCGTAATCATAACCTTTTAATTGGTGAGTCAACTGCTGAGCGAATCAAAAAAGAAATCGCTTCTGCAACCATCACACCAGAAAGCGAAAGCGTTGTGATGTCTATAAAAGGCAGAAGTCTTGTTAACGGCGTTCCAAAAGAAATCGAAATAAACCAAAGACAAATTTCTGAATCTTTAAATGAAGTTGTTGCAACAATAGCTGAAGGTGTTAAAACAGCACTTGAGAATACAGCACCTGAGCTATCAGCTGACATTGTCGATCGTGGAATTGTTATGACTGGAGGCGGCTCATTGCTAGCCAATCTAGATCAAGTTCTAGCAAAAGCAACTGGCGTTCCTGTTTTCATAGCAGAAAACCCTCTCCATTGCGTTGTGCTTGGAACTGGTCGCGCACTAGAAGAGATGAAAACACTTCAAAATGTTCTGGTATCGATGTATTAATAGTTAACAACTAATTAAAATTTTACAGAATGTAAATGATACTATCTGCTTTAGGATTAAGAGCTATAGGACTACGACGCAACAACCCTGTTTTTATATTTATCACTCGCTTCTTTGCAAGATCTGCTTCTAGCGTTAATAAGATAGTTATGATTTGTGCCTTTGTTTTTGTGTCGCTTTATTTATTGTCATCAGCAAAGTTTGATAGCGCTCTGACACACCGTCTACAAAATTTTTTGATGGATTGCACATCTCCTGTCATTTCAGTTTTAAATCGCCCGCTAGAAATTATTGCCTCATGGAAAAATTATTTTAGAAATCAACAGTTCCTACAAGAAGAAAATATTTTACTTAAAGAACAGAATGCTAACTTACTGCATTGGCGATGGTTAGCACAAGAACGTGACCATGAAAATCAACGGTTACGCGAAATTCTAAATGTTGTGCCAGATCTAAAACGCTCAACTGTTACAGTAAGAGCCTTAGGTGTCCCCAGTGATCGTTATTATTCTAATCTCATTATTTTAGTGACAAGCGCTGATGGCGTTCGAAAAGATCAGGCTGTAATTTCTCCTATGGGCATTATTGGTAGAATTATTGATGTAGGCTCAACGACCGCTAGAGTCATGTTAATCACCGATATTAATTCTCGCATTCCTGTTCGTTTTGAGTCTTCTGGTGAGCAAGCTATTATTGCCGGCAATAATTCATTGAATTTAAAAGTCGTTCATCTAGAAAGCAATGCAGATAAAACACAATTAAAAGCATCGCAAATTAAAATTGGCGAGAAACTTTTAACTTCTGGCTATGGAGGAATATTTCTCCCTAATATGCCGGTCGCGATTGTCACGAACATTGAGGGGAATACAATTATTGCACGCCCTCTTGTCGATGTAACTCGCCTAGAGTTTGTAACAATTTTGGGGAATGAGATAGAAAACCATGCTCAGCAGTGAATCGTCTCCCCTCTTTTCTCAAGTGCGTATTTATTTACGTAAAGCTGAGTATTTTCTCTTTTTGCTACTCCTTATTGTTTTAAGCACTCTCCCTTCTTGGAATTGGATAGAGATGCGTCCTCAGCTTTTTTTAATTGCCCTTTATCACTGGACACTTTATCAACCTTCCTTATTAAATTTAGGACAAATTTTTTTTCTAGGACTCATTCAAGATAGCATTTATGGCTATCCATTAGGCCTTTCAAGCGTAGAGCTTTTACTACTCCATGGTGCATTACTAACTCAGCAGAGATACCTTTTAGAAGCTACACTTATGATTAGTTGGTTGGGTTTTGCTATGTTTAGTTTAGTTGATTCCTTATTTCATTGGGGATTATTCTCATATGGAATTGGGGCTTGGCTTGAATATTCAGGTACACTCCCAGGCCTATTCCTAACAATTAGTTTGTATCCATTTGGAGTCAAAACCTTAGCCCTGTTAAAAAATAAGCTAGGTTAGTTTTAATTATGACATTAACTTCTTTTCTTCCGTCATTCCAGCCAAGACGGGAATCCAGGATGTTCTTTATTGCAATATCAAACATCTTTTGTAGAATTTTATGGATCCCCACCCTTGCGAGAATGACAGCGAGATTTTTGAGGAGCATAGGGATTGATTAACAAAGAGCAACATACAGTATTCACACGTCGCTCTCTCATACTTGCTGGCATGAAAGGAATGCTATTTGCTGGTCTTGCTGGCAGACTTTACTCTTTGCAAATTCTAGAAGCCAAGCATTATAAAGTTTTATCTGACAGAAATCGTCTTCATTCTTATTTGATTTGCCCATCAAGAGGAAACATTCTTGATCGAACAGGTTCGATTCTTGCAAGCAATCAAAATTCATATCGCGGAATATTGAATCAATCTCAAGTTACTGATTTGCCTGAACTTGTAGAGAAATTACGAGATATTCTTGGGCTTTCAGAAGAAGAAGTTCAAAACATTTTTCATCAAGCAAAATCAAAACATCGCTTTATCCCTTTAACTATTAAAGAAGATCTTAGCTGGGATGAAGTCGCACGCCTTGAGCTGTATCTTCCAGATTTGAATGGAGTCGCTATTGAAAAGGGACAATCAAGGTTCTATCGGCACCCATTCGAAACAGCGCACGTTGTTGGCTATGTAGCAGCCGTATCTGATCAAGATGCCAATAAAGATCCAATTCTAGAATTACCAGGCATAAGAGTTGGTAAAAGCGGCGCTGAAAAAACTTTTGATGTAGCTTTACGAGGCAAGCCAGGTATTAAACAAGTTGAGGTTAATGCCTTAAGGCGTGTTGTCAGAGAATTAGAAACTTTAGAGAGCGTTAGAGGCCAAGACACACAATTAACAATCCATTTAGAGTTACAGAAAAAAGTATCTGAAATTCTATCAATCCACGAAAGCGCTTCTGCCGTTGTTATGGAAATCCATACAGGTGAGGTTTTATCCTTAGTATCTCATCCAGGTTACGATACAAATCTTTTTACTAACAGAATTTCCAAAAAGAATTGGCAAAATCTTCTTGAGCATCCTCGCCAAGCACTCATTAACAAAGCAATTGCTGGACAATATTCACCTGGCTCTACATTCAAAATGGTTGTAGCTCTAGCTGCACTTGCAAAAGAGGCTATTAATCCGAAAACAACTTTTTATTGCAATGGGCATCATGATGTAAACAACCATAAGTTCCATTGCTGGAAAAAAGGTGGGCACGGAACAATGAATCTTGAGTCGGCCATCACTCAATCGTGCGATGTCTATTTTTATCAGCTTGCAGGTCTCGTTGGCATTGATGCCATTGCAGATATGGCAAAGAATTTTGGTTTTGGAAAACCTTCAGGAATTGAATTATCTGGCGAAAAAAATGGCCTTGTTCCTTCAAAAAGCTGGAAGAATCTTGTTAAAAGAAAATCATGGACACTCGGTGAAACCGTCAATGTTTCGATTGGTCAAGGCTATCTTCTTGCAACACCAATGCAACTTGCACAAATGACGGCTATCTTAGCTAATGGTGGAAAATTGATTCAGCCTCACCTTTATAAAAATCAAAGGCTTTCAATAACCGAAGAGCTTCCTGTTCCTAAAGAACATTTAAACCATATGCTCAACGGGATGAGTATGGTTGTTAATGATCCGCATGGGACTACCTATGCACACCGCATACAAACACCTGGCCGAGAAATGGGCGGTAAAACAGGAACAACTCAGGTATGTAGAATCAGTCAGTGGGACAGAGATCACGATCTTCATCACAATGAAAGCCAACCTTACCATAAAAAAGATCATGCTATTTTTGTGGGTTATGCCCCAGTCCATGCCCCAAAGTTTGCTGTAACAGTTGTTGTTGAACATGGTGGAGGTGGCGCCAGAACAGCAGCTCCTCTTGCTAAAGAGATTCTTTCAATTACACAACAACTTATTCAAACGTAGGCTAGTAGATTATGAACAAATTAAATCGACTTAAACAGCTGAATTTGTGGGTTATTTCTGTTATTTTCCTCCTTGCTGGTATTGGTATTTTAATGCTGTACTCTGCTGCCAATGGAAGCATTCATCCTTGGGGTACGAAGCAACTTTCAAGGTTTGGGATTGGTATTTTTCTGATGCTCATCGTTGCCCTAACAGATATTAGGCTATGGCTTAATAAAGCATACGCTCTGTATTTCATTTCTTTAGTGCTTTTAGTAGCAGTTGAAATCATGGGCTTTGTTGGAATGGGAGCTCAACGCTGGATCAATTTATACGCCTTTAATCTACAGCCTTCTGAGCTTATGAGAGTTGCGTTAGTTTTAGCGCTTGCAAGGTATTTTAACTCATGCACGCTTACAGAGGTCTCTCGTCTTCAATACTTAATTATTCCTATTATTTTGATAATCGTACCTACATTACTAGCAATGCGGCAACCTGATTTAGGGACTGCAGTTATTCTTATTTTTAGTGGAAGCGCTATCTTTTTTGTTGCTGGTGTGGGGTGGTGGAAATTTGTTATCACAGGAATTAGTGGGCTAGCAGCGATACCAATTTTCTGGACTTTTCTGCATGAATATCAAAAAAAACGAATTATAATATTTCTGAATCCTGAAAGTGATCCCTCCAACTCTGGGTATCATATTATGCAATCCAAAATAGCCCTAGGATCAGGTGGCTTATTTGGCAAAGGCTTTCTTCAAGGGACTCAAAGTCACCTTAATTTTTTACCAGAAAAGCAAACTGATTTTATCTTTACAATGTTTTGTGAAGAATTCGGACTTGTTGCCGCTGTTCTTCTAATGCTGCTCTATAGCGTTATTATTCTTTATGGATATGATGTTGCCTTAAACTGTCGCAATCACTTTGGGCGTCTCTTAGCCGTTGGCCTCACCTCTACTCTTTTCCTTTATGTGTTTATTAACATGGGAATGGTTATGGGCATATTACCTGTGGTGGGCATTCCTTTACCTTTAATTTCGTATGGTGGCACTGCCATGCTCACGCTTTTAATTGGGCAAGGACTAATCTTTTCAATCGCTCTTCATAATGATATTCGGGTTGGAAAATAATTTTAAAAAACTATTGATTTTGATTTTCTTTTAATATTATTATGAGGTTCTCTTAACGTATTCCGGATGAAGACATTTGAGAGTGTCCAGTGAAATTCTGGACCATTTTACTAGCATTGGCTTAGAGACCTCTCCAAGCCAATGCTTAGTAAGACTAAAATTTTCCCTAAATTATGAAACATTTCCTCGACACGAACTCTTGCATAGGGTAAAAAGAAGCTTGTGCGGGCGCCTAGCTCAGTTGGTAGAGCAGCTGACTCTTAATCAGCGGGTCAGAGGTTCGAATCCTCTGGCGCCCACCACACAAACTGCGGGTTTGTGAGCAATCATCCCTTTCATGAATGAAGATGCCTGTTTCTAAGTTGAACTTTTGCATGCGCTTTTACTTTCTGAGTTATTCTTAACATAAAGCTATTTATTGATTTTTGTACAAAAATCAAGTATGATTTCCAAAACAATCCAAACAAAAGCAGTGTGCAAGTTTCAGAAAATTGTTTTTAAGTCATTAGGCTTAAAAACAGCCTGGATTCCCGCCTACGCGGGAATGACGATGGAAACAACAAAGGTTGTGCAAGTAAAATATTCCAGCTTTCTCCACCTCATTATTCTCGCGCAGGCGGGAATCCAGGCTGTTTTTCTTTTATAAAAACTTGCACGCTGCGTAAGCAAAGATTTTTTATGATTACAAAAGGTGGAAAACGTCCAGGTTCAGGCAGAAAGCAGAACTCGGGGAAATTTAAAGAACCAACGAAAGCTATACGTGTCCCTGAAAGTTGCGTGGAGTCTATTACCTTGTGGCTTGATAATTTGGCAAAAGAAAACAAGATAAACACGTCAACGCAGAACATAGTGCCGTTGAGTTTATTAGCACTTAACAACACCATTCATGTACCAGAAACTCATCCTACTCCGCTTTCTATGCCATTTTATGAGTGCAGTGTTTCGGCAGGATTTCCCTCGCCAGCAGATGATAGATACGATTTAACGATGGATCTCAACCAGCATCTTATTCAAAATACAGCAGCCACATTCTTTGTACGAGCGTCAGGTGAGTCTATGCTCAATGCTGGAATTCATAGCGGAGATTTACTGATTGTTGATCGTTCTCTTATTGCAAAGAGTCACGATATTGTTATCGCTGTCGTAGATGGAGACCTAACAGTCAAACGGCTTATCCAAAGCAACGGTAAAACTATTTTAAAGGCAGAAAATCCTGCGTTTTCGAATATCGAGGTAACAGAGGATATTACTGTTAGTCTGTGGGGAGTTGTTACTAATGTCATTCACAGTTTGCGCTAACTCCCCTTCCCTTTTTGCGATTATTGATGGAAACAATTTTTTTGTTTCATGCGAGCGTGTTTTTAATCCTTCTTTAAACAATAAACCAGTTATTGTCCTCTCGAGCAATGATGGATGCGCCATTGCCAGAAGTAACGAAGCGAAGGCTCTTGGCATTCCTATGGCAGCTCCGTTACATAGCTTTTCTCACCTCATAAAATCCCATGACGTTAAAATCTTATCCTGTAATTTCGAACTCTATGGTGATCTAAGTAACCGGATGATGCATATTCTAAAAACGTTTACGCCTGATGTTGAAGTTTACTCCATTGACGAAGCATTTTTGAATCTGTCACATCTTCCTGCCAAAGATTACACCGCCTTTGCCCGGTCTCTATACGATACTCTCTTAAAATGTATTGGTATTCCGATTACAATCGGCATGGCACAAACAAAAACTCTCGCCAAAGTTGCCAATCGAATTGCTAAAAAACACAGAATGACAAATCTTATTCTAAATACACCAGAGATAATTAATAAAGCACTAGCAGCTACTAAAATAGGTGATGTTTGGGGGATTGGCCGAGCTCTTGAGCCTAAGCTAAAATTGCATGGTATTTATACGGCTTATGATATGGCTCAAAAAGATCCTAGATGGGCCAGGAATAAGATGACTGTTGCAGGTGAACGTCTTGTACGCGAACTTCAAGGTATTGCCTGCCTCCCTTTAAACACAGAAGAATTAGATCGGCAAAACATTCAAGTCACTCGCAGTTTTGGGGTACGTCTTAGTGAGTTTGACGATATTGCCGAAGCGATTTCTTCTCATGCAACACGTCTAGGCGAGCAATTACGAAAGCGTAATCTGCTCACGCAAACTCTTTCTGTTTTTTGTAAAACAAGCCCTTTTTCAAAAATGTCCTATTACAAAGGAAATGGTATTGTTGGATTTGATGCACCAACCAATGATACAAGAGCCCTCATTAAAGGAGCAATTCAAGCTCTAAAACAAGCGTATCAAGCTGGCCATTCTTTTCAATCTGCTGGTATTCATGCAATGAACTTAACAAAAGAAGGAGCCGTCACACAAAAACAACTATTCACTGAAACATCGCACCAGAAAATAAGCTTAACAAAACAGCAGACTCAATCCAAAAAACTTAACCAAGCCATTGATGCTGTCAATCAGCGACAGGGGAAAAATGCCCTTTTTTGGGCATCGAACGGGATAAACCCAAGGTATAATGTAAAACAAAATCAGAGAAGCCCGAGATATACAACTAAGTGGGACGAACTTCTGTTGGTTGGGTAAAAATGAGTTTTTACCAGGTACACATTTCTCTAAAACAAAGATGCTGAAAGCCTAGCACATAACGTGCACAAACTGCTTTATGACTGAATGATTTGTTTTTGATAAATGAGGAACTTTATGAGGTGAACCTACATATTGGATAGAAACGCTCTGAGTTAAATAGTGGACAGAAACGACTACAACATGATTATTTTCAGAGTTCTCAAAGCATACGCTATTGTTTTTTAATATTTGTGCTTTGGGGAAGCTCGTTAATATATCATTTGGTTTTTTCCATGTTTCTTGAGACACTTTCAAACACCATGTATCCAGCCACTCATCTCCACTTGAATTCTTATCTTTGAATTGCTGAAGCAAAGTTTTGTTAATTATTTTCATATTAAGATCCCCTTTATCTTTCCAAGAAACTGAAAAATTTCACTTTTTAAATGATGTCTTTTCCTAGGCTGGTTAATGATTCAACTAAAAATTTCAGAATAAAACTGTACTTCCAAAGCTTTTGAATCATTGGAGTTTTTATCTTTTTTTTATCTTGATTGTGCTTTTTAAAAAACTTGATCTCTAAGTTTTTAGTATCAGAGTTAAAATTACTTTGCATAACGACCTCCTTATCTTGAAAGGAAACGGATTGTTAATTTCTATCTAATTTTTGCTGGTAATAACCTCAAATCGATTCCAAAGAAGTGAGTGGAAGGAATACGATGAGCGTGCTATTACTACCATTAAACAGGAGATATCATTATATCAAAAACTTGTCAACGTTAATCAATAAATGAACAATGGTTAACGTTGATAAGTTTTTGATCATCAAGAGGGATATATGAATCTAAAACACTTAAAACAATTCTGGGAACTCTCCCAATTCATAGGGACTACTGAAAATCCAAGTATGAATCAATTTGCCATCAAAGTTGGCATACCACATGTTCAGGTTTCTAGAATGGTGATGGAATTAGAAAAAGATTTAGGTTTCCAACTTCTCATTAGAGACAAGACAACAGCTATCAAATTAACAAAAAAAGGGATGTCTATTGTTAAAAGAATTCCTTTTGTCTTTAAAGAAATCGACCTCCTTCAAGTTTTGCTTAATACAGATGAAGAGCTCGAAAGAGGCTCTTTTGATCTTTATACGACAACATATTTAACTGATTATTGGATTGCTCCAAAACTTGCCGAATTCAAGCGTAAATTCCCAAGAATCACCTTAAATCTTTTTGTAAGGGAAGACGCGCCTTCCTCTCACGAAAAGAACACAATGCTGGCAATAAGCGCATACTCCAGAGATAACGATGATTACGAGCAAGTCCATTTAAGAGATTTTCATATAGGATTATGGGCAAGTGAGGAGTATATAAAGCGTAACGGTAAACCAGAGCACGTATCTGATTTATCCAGACATGTCATTATTTGCTTTGAAAGAAAGTGGCCGGAACATGCTTATCCTACTATGAATTGGTACATGAACAATACTGACTTTGCCCTTAATCCAGATAATGTGATTGTTATAAGATCAAGTGTTGGAATTATGAAAGCCGCTCAAGAAGGTCTTGGAATCTTTTCACTTTCTGAAGAAAGCATTAGAACGTTAGAAGGCATGAAATTTGAAAGGATACTACCTCAGCTTGAGGGACCTGCTGTTTCAATGTGTTTTTCTTACCCTAAGGCGTGGAAAGATCATATAAGCATTCAACGAATAACAGAGTTCCTAAAAGATGCTTTTAAAAAGGAATACATTGAATGAATAAAAATATTGGCGCTGCAATTGCTGGAGTCGTTTTTGAAGGCTATAACAATATTGTTTATGGCTTTTTCGCAGTTATCTTGGCGCCTTTATTCTTTCCTGATAATCTCTGCGTATCACCTATAACAGCTAGTTTTATTGCTTTTGCCGCTGGATTTGTTGGACGACCTTTTGGGGGCATTATTTTTGGCTATATAGGCGACAAATTTGGCCGTAAATCAGCGCTGACCCTCTCCTCTCTTTTAGCAGCGATCCCAACTTTAATTATAGGTATTTTACCAACTTACGATTCAATTGGCGTTTTTTCCCCAATTTTATTAATAAGTTGCAGATTATTACAAGGGGTAGCTATTGGAGCAGACTATACGGGTGTTCTTATTTACGTTTCTGAACAGTTAGGTGTTAGAAACAAGAACTTTATTATCTCAGCTTTAGTCTCTCTTGGCTTCTTTGGTGCAGCTTTAGGAATTGCAATAAGTTGTTTTTTAAACTCTTCGTTTATGCCAGAAGGAAGCTGGAGATTTTCGTTTATCTTGGCAGCAATGGCTGGGATCTTCACTTGGTCTTTACGCATAAAAATGGAAGAATCACATTTTTATCAACAAATAAAAACTGAAGAAAAAATTGAAAAAAATCCTTTTATGTCATCATTGCACAATGATAAAAGACAACTTTTTGCTAGCTGTATTTTAGGCGGCGCCAATTTGGTTCCTATTTATCTAGCAACAGTGTACTTAAATTCAATTTTCAAAGAACTTTTAGGAATGTCTGCTAACTACATCTTACTAGATAATTTCTTGGTCTTCTTTGGAGGAGGAATTTTAATACTGAGCTCTTCTCGGTTACTCTCTAAATATGGAGAAGTAAAAATCATGAAGATGTGTATGTACATGTTCGCTTTGTTCTCCATACCGCTATTTATGTATGTGTTCAAGAACTTATCTCTGACCTCACTTCTCATTATGCAGGTATTTTTAATTATTGGGGATGCGTTACAAATTGCAGCCTTGGCTAATTTTCTTCCAAAACTTTTCCCTACAAGTCGCAGGTATAGCGGCCTTGGCACCAGTTATGCTTTAGGGCAAGCTCTTTTAGGAGGAACAACCCCAGTTATAGCTTACTTTCTAACCACTCTCACTGGAGAGCTTTGGCCAGCAAGCTACTTGCTTGTCGCCGCTTCAGTACTTTATCTTGTCGCAATTTCAGTTGCTCAACGAGCGATATCACCTGAACACCATGAGACACTACTTAAAAAACATTAAGAAGGCGCTAAACTGGTTTTCTCGCGATAACTCCAATATACTCTTTACCATCGGATTGAAAATCCACAGGATATCCGTCCATATTTACGTATTCCAATTTTTCAATCTCAAACCCGCATTTCGTTAAAAGACGAGATATAATATCTTCATCGAGTAAATTAATTTCTTTTGGTAAATGCTGTTTTCGATGAGGGGCATATACCCAACTATTTTTAATCAGACCTGGCCAAGGATCACCTTGCGCTTTACGCTCTAAATATGTTGGAAGATATTCCCGAAATATACCAATATAAGGTGTGGATGTGAAAAAGAAGAATTTCCCTCCAGCTTTAAGAATAGTGAAAATTTTTTGAAAAGCAATCTCCAGCTCTTCTCCCGTCAAATAGTGTAAAACCCCAGACGATAAAACTCCATCGAGCGAATCTGTTTTTATATTAACTTCGCTCGGAAATTTCCCCTTTAATATGGTTAGATTTTGCCTTAGCTCATGGGGAGTGTTTTGAACTAGAATTTGCAAATGTCTTTCATCAAGATCATTAGCAATAACTGTCGCTCCGTTTTGCAAGGCTGAAATCACAGAGACGCCATATGCAGAGCCAATATCTAACGCCAATCCTTTGATGCCGCCTACATATTGGATAAATTCCTGACTGATTACATCGGGTTTTTCAAGCATATATCCATAGCTATTAAGTGTTGGGATCAAACCATCCTCGCTTGAAGGAATAGATATATTTTGTGATTCTTTTTTGGAACTTTTATAATGATGATGCAAATGAATCTCAATTAAAAAAAATAGTTATCATTCCCTAGTCTGTAGACTTTTGTTCACTTCAAACCTAAGAAAAACACACACTCTTCTATTACATAAAACAAGAATACACAATAACACACTGAGTAAAAAAAGATAGAAAATAATGTTATTTTGACATTTTGTGTCTTTGTTTTTTCATTCCTGATACCTTTGTGCCTTTTAGAATAAAGATATTTTCAAAATATTATGAGTATTTCTTATAAAACACCCAATTAAATACTATGGTTAAATGTATTTTGCTGCTAAAAGGTAAAGGATAAATTTAATAAGATAAAAAATCTTAGTACGGCTAAAGTTATCAATTGCCATTTTCAAAGGTGTCTTTGTTACCGTGAAACAAAAAAATGTTAAAATCTTCCAAGCAAAATAAAATAAATCCTGAAGCTCACATTTCTTGGGCACTCATAGGTGGGCATGCGTTAGAATGCTTTGACAATACGCTATATGGATTTTTTGCCGTTCTTCTGGCCCCTTTATTCTTCCCAGCTTCTTCATCAACAGGTCAAATACTGGCTTCTTATGGAGCTTTTGCTGCCGGCTTTATAGCACGACCTTTAGGAGCCATTCTTTTTGGCTCCATAGGAGATAAAATGGGCAGAAAAATCCCCTTACTCTATTCTTTAGGACTCGTTGGTATTCCAACAATCGGTATAGGTCTTTTACCTTCTTATGAATCTATTGGTATTTCAGCTCCTCTTCTATTAATAACCTTTAGGCTTGCGCAAGGCCTTTTTATGGGGGGGGAATACAGTGGCGTTAATATTTATCTTATAGAAGGATCTCATCGTAAAACATTGGGGAAAAAAACAGGCTTCCTAATAGCTTCTGGGATTATGGGTGCTGTATTAGCAACTGGCTTTGGGGCGCTGGCAACAATGGAGAGCATGCCTAAAGATAGCTGGAGAATACCATTTATTTTAGGAGGTCTTTTTGCTTTCGTAATTTACTTTTATCGCAAGCAACTTGCTGAAACTGAAGACTTTATTAAAGACGTTGTCATCGCCCAAATAAAGCCAGCTCCTTGGAAAGAAGTTCTTCAAAAACATAAAAGGCATATTGTTGTTTCTTGCCTGATTGCTGGAATGATGATTATGCCCCTCTACCTTGCAACAATATTCGCTAATCAATTATTCAAAGAGGTTGGCTACACCCAATCTCAAAGCATGCTTTTGAATATGCTTGCTATGTTTTTAGACGCAATTTTTGTCCTTTATTTTGGAAGGCTTGCTGACAAGATTGGCTTTAAGAAGCAACTCATTATTGGCTCTCTAACGTCTGCAATCATTGCATTCCCTGCTTTTATGTGTGTTTTGCCTGCTTATATGAGTACATTTTCAATTTACGTTTTCATATTCTTACTAACAACCCCAGGATGCATTGTGACAGGCTCAGCTATGCCCTACATTGGTCAATTATTTCCAACCACATGTCGGTACACTGGGACAGCCATAAGCGTTACGATGGGGCATGCGCTTTTAGGAGGGACAACCCCCTTAATGGCTTCATTTTTAACAGATTGTTTTGGAACAAAGCTGGCCCCAGCATTTTGGCTGATTCTCTTTTCTTGCTTGACCGCAGTAGGAGTAGCTTACACCAAACCTTTTAATAGACTCACAAATGCGAAATAAACAAAATTCATTTCGTAATTGATAATTTGAGACCATTAAAATCATAGCACGGTCAAGTTGAACAGAAATTAATACAGTAAATTTATTGTGGCAATGTCGCCATAACAGAATTTTTTACAGTACTTATTTTACCTTGAATTTCTGCCAGCCCTTTTTCAAACAGTTCTTTTAATTTTTCATCTTTATTATCAGCACCCACAATAGGTGCCATATATTTTCTTAAGGTGTTGTCAAAGCTTAACCCAGAATCTTTTTCATAATAAATTGATAAAAAGCTATCTCTCACCGTGATTAATGATTCTTTGTTAATCTCTTTATTTTCTTTAGCTTTAAAATAAAAATCTGACATTTGACGGAAATCTGCCAAAAGATGCATAAATTTATTTAGATTTTCTTGCGCTTTAAGATCAGCTGTACTCGGTGCAGAGCCATAGACTTGGCTAAGGAAAGTTTCTAACTGGCTAATTACTGCACGTAATTCTTTAGCAGATGCATCAACATCTGGCCGGCTTCCCCATGTTTTGCCAAATCCACCTGTATCGTTTGCAGCCTCTGGCGCAGATTCTCCTGCGGTTGCTGCATCTGCTACACCTTCTGGCACTGCTACATCCGCTGATGTAGCCTCTGCTGCTGGGTCTACTCCCCCTGCATCTGCTGCTGGGTCTGCAGCGGCTGGGTCTGCAGCGGCTGACTCTGTTGCTGCCGTTGCATCAGCAGTTGGTTCGGCAGCTGCTGGCGCTGCTGCTTTAGCTGCTACCGCGGTGTCTGCTTTCTTAGATTTCTTCTTAGCCTCCGCTTGCGAAGCAAGGGCTCCACACAATATTATGCCTAATGCTAAATATTTTATTGCAGCTGTCAAATGGTTCATTTGTTCCTCCATGAATTACATTCTATGATTGTCAGAATAAAGCTAACAAATCATTAATTTTAACAGAAGCGTGCAAAATAAGTGACGCTATAAACGAGCCACTTCTCTTTCTGCTTCAAACATAATTGAAATAGGCTCGCTGTTATGAAGATGCTGAATTGCTTCTACGAGCATATCAGAAACACTAAGGATTTTAATTTTAGTTGCAGAGTTTTGCATAATTGGAATTGTATCGGTGACAATCATCTCATCGATATCCTTAGCATTATTGATCGTATTATATGCATCGCCAGAAAAAACTGCATGCGTCACACACACGATAACGCGCTTGGCACCATTTGCTTTTAAAACCGCGGCAGCTTTTACCAAAGTACCACCAGTATCACAGATATCATCGATAATAATGGCTGTTTTATCTCTGACATTACCAATAAGTGTTGCTGACTCGACAACACCAGGTGCACTGCGTTTTTTTATTAAAGTTGCCAAGGAATAATCAATATTGCTATCGGCCAACAACTGTCCAAGTTTTTCTGCACGCTCAACACCACCTGCATCAGGCGAAACAACAACAATATCTTGGTAACCTTGCTTTTTAATGTATTCAGCAAATACTAAAGAAGCGTGGAGATTTATAACAGGAACATTGGGTGAAAAAAATCCTTGAGTTTGACCACTATGAACATCAACCATAACAATTCGATTGATCCCTGCGACCTCTAACATTTTTGCAACGTCAGCTGATGAAATCGTAACCCCTACTTTTGTTTTACGATCCTGACGCGCATAACCGAAATATGGCACAATTAGCGTGACTTGCTTCGCATCCCCTCTTCTTGCGGCACAAGCCATTAAATATAGTTCCATCAGATTTTGATCAATTTGAACCTCACCTGTCTCAGTTTTTGTGTGACAAGTCGGGCATATAATATAAACCTCTCTGTTCATCACATGGCCAATGTTCACATTAACTTCACCGTCGTTATGACGTTTTGATTCACCACTCAAAGGAACATCTAATTTCTTACTAATTATCTGGGAAAGTTCTTTGTTAGCACTGGTTGAAATGAGAACAATTTGATCTTTGTCTTTAAGAGGTGCGGCAACCACTGCTGCAATCGTTAGAACAATGCCTAAAACAGTTAAAATATTTTTCATCCTTTTTGCAGCCCTCTTTCAAATAATATTTGATAAGCCTAGCAAACAATCAGGTTAAAACGAAAGAGAGTTTATGAAAAATCATTTTTCACATAATGGTACAATTGGCAAAAAGCCCGCAGTCCCAATCATAATCAGGAATTCCACATGCTCGAGGAGGGTTAATAAGACCATGGCCATAAATCTTAATGTCACCCACAGGAATGGCTGTGTCTTTTATATGCTGAATAACTTGAGGACCAGAAAACTGAGGATGAGCTTCCCACACGAGCGCACATCCACCTGATACCAATGGAGTTGCTAAAGATGTACCCAAGCTTTTGACACCACCAGGAAACAAAATATTCGTTCCGAATGCTGAAATTGCACATTCATCCCATCCGTGATCTAAAGGGATATTTGAAGAAAAATGAGGCTTAACATATTTTTTAATTCCATTAAAAACAGCGATCTTTACAGGAAGAATATTCCTTAGGTCTCTCTCAAAGTTAGGTTTTTTATCATGTTCTTCTAAATTAATGACAATCAAAATTCTTTTTTTGAGTCTTTCATGCTGAGAAAATGATTGTAAATATTTCTGAATACCCTTGGCTTGACCTTCTACGTCGTCTCCAAAATTTGCGGCTGCCATAACAAGGATACTATCTGTAGCTTCTAAGGTTTCGGCGATATGATCTAAAATGCGAGCAGGCACACGAAAGTCATCAAAAGGATCACACAGAGAAGTAAGACGCATACTTAGATTAAGAATGCTTCTTTGTTTGCTCGCCCCATGCCTTACGGCATCGAGAACACCCGGGTTAATTGTTTTTTCTGTAAGCTGCTCTTTAAAAGGGGAATTTTCAATTTCCTTATGCCAATTCTGAAGAATACTTTCTTTATTATCACCCCATTTTTCCATGCCATAAAGAACTTGATGATCATAAGCATGTTGAAGCATTTCAGAATAAGTAAATAAAGCTGAGCCACATCTTTCATACTTATGATAATCTAGTAAGCCAGACGTATACATACATGTTATATGGAATCCTTTACCGCAAGCATCAGGTGCAGCACCATTCATCCCTAGGGCAAGAGACGTCGTTTGAATTACATGGTCTTTATAGTCGGACGTTTCCTGCTGCATTCGTTCATCTGTCTTAAATATGGGGAAATTGAAATATGGTGATCTTAAATTTGGAGGATAACGATATGAAGAACTATCAATAGATCCTTTCAAACAATAAGAGCTACACGAACAGTCAAAAACTTTAATGTCTTTACTCTGAAAAGCATCCGGAAGTTGTTTTGCAACCATTTCATTCATGCCTTCGATCATAGAAATTGTTTGACCAGCTCCACGAATTCCTCGTGCATGAACCCTATCAAAACCATGAAGTTTTATAGGATCTGTGTGCATTTCTAAAGGAATATCTGCCGCAAACAAAGCAGAAGAACTCAATACAATAACAACAGAAACAATTAAATTTATCATTTTTACTCTTATTTATTTAGGAAATATTAAAATATTATTTTATTTAATTAAACTGTATTATGGGGAAATAGTTTTTAAGACAGTTTCTTAAATATTTTGCGAATAATTAAGGCGAAGGCACCGTTGCCCATCACATTGGCAGCTGTCCCGAAAGGATCTTGCAGCACATAAATTGTTGTTAAGATACTGAGCATTTCTGGAGTGAAGCCGAGATAATTTTGATAAGCCTAGCAGACAATAATATTTAAAGGAAAGAGAGATTGTGTAAAACAAATAGCTGAAAAAAACTATTATTTGTCATCGCCTTTTGTCTTTCTATACCGCAGATTAGAATAACTATCTGCAGGAGAGCCTAGAAGTGATTCTCTTTCTTCAGTACCTATTTTTCTCTCTTCAACTACCGAACCGTCTGATAAATCAGAATCTGTTGAATGGTCAGACAGTCGAGGCTTAAGCTCTTGTTGAGCAGCTTCCCATTCTGCTCTGCGACGCATAACATCCTTAGATATTTTTTGCGCCTCTCTTAACTCCTTAATTGTTCCAACCTCTACAGCATATCTGTGAAAAAGATAGGATAGTTCTCTATTTTTTTTCTGGCCATACTTACCCTCTTCAAAAATACGATATAAATCCCAAAAAACAGGAGCATATCCCTCTTTGCCAAGCTGGCAACATAAGTCCATAATGATATCATTTTTTTTCGGTATTACAGCTATATCAGTGCTTTCTATGGACTTAAAATACTGGTAACGTTGCTCCATCTCTATAACTGATTGCTCAGACAAATCAAAAGGAGACAACGAGCCATTATCTACATAGTATGGCTTCGGAGTATAATTCATCCGTCTAAAACAATCGGGTAATTTAGTATCAGAATCATCTGTTGTTCTACCTGTAGCAGAAGAAAGAATTAATCCTAATCTTGAAGTAACTCCTGATGAAAAATTTCCAAAAAAATCATCTACTGCCCCGCATTGATTTGAAAAAAACAGGAGAGCAGTACAAAAACTAAACCATAACTGCTTTATTTTCATAATCCCTCCATTTTCCGTAGTACCATCTGGCTTAGAGTTAATTTTTTATATCCTACTAATCTTTTAAATTGATTCAATAGACCATCGTTTAATCCTAAACTAAATACATCAAGAACTGTTTGACTATGATTTACAAAAATCTCATCTTCTAAAAACACTTCATTTTCTATAAAAGGAAAATTTCTTTTAAGAGTTAAATACAAAGAAATCATAGAAATTTGATACTTTTTATCTTCACCAGTTACACTACATATTGGCTTTGTTGATAACGCTTTATAGATACCATACACAGCAGGAGGTACAAGTGCGACAGTTGGGATAATAGCACTTGTTTCACCAGTATAAAACCCTTGGGCTGCTCCCCCTAAAATCCCTATGGTAGGACTTAGAATAACAGCGGCCTTCTCCCAATTTCCAAGAGCCGACTGATTATGCGATATGTTTCCAGAGGATTCAGTCAATTTTTTCCACATTGAAAATCGATACTGTTCATAATAATTATCAGCTAATAAGAAAACAGATTTTTTCACCTTATCTAAAGTATCAATCACAGGCAATCCAACACTTGCTTGAATTCTCGTATAACCTCTTAATCCATGTAAAAAGGAGGGATTAGATTCAATATGATATGCTGAAGCGAAAGGATTAACTATGAGCTCTTTGACATACTCAACAGAATCGAAATAAGAAGACTGGGCTCCAGACTTAATTAAATCAAGCTTAGTTTTTAAAATTTGATTGGTTTCTTTTCGAGCATCAAACAACCAATCACAAAACCTAAGAGCCGGTAAACATAAATGATGTGCTGCGAGTTCAAGTTCAGAGATTGAAGTTGAATTAGAGTGAAACGCAAAACTTTCTGAAGCTTCGTCAAAACCTAAAAGTCCTCTTACAAAAATTGCATAAATATTTCCGTCCTTATAAAGGGTATCTAAAGCAAACTTACGTTTAAACTCTGCTCTCCAATTTCCTCTATCTGCTCCTAAAGCTCCTGTTGATGTAGAACGTCCAGTTAACACTGATAAGAACTTCTTTGAATTTTGAAGCTCTTCTGTTGAAACGAGACTATTCACAGCATTCTCAAGTTCTGAACTTGTCTCAGAATCTTCTATAGCCCTAAAAGTTTGTCCAAAAACAATTCCTTTAATAAGACATCTATAAGGATTGTTATTATGAGACCAGGGCGTCATAAGCAAGTCATAAGTTTCAGCATAAAATTGGTTCGCGTCATATCGCACGCGCACAGGTAAATCGCGCAATTGATCTTCAGACAACGAGTGCCCCACTGCAAATGTTACAGAGCTTAAGCTGATTATCGCTACAACAAGAAGTTTAATCATTTTTATTCCTATTTATTTTAATGGGATTATACTCTTAAGAGATAAATAAGAATAGATATAAAATATTCAACTGCTTTAATTACACAAAATCGTTAAAATTTTATTATAATTTATTTCATCAAGACAGTTTCTTAAATATTTTGCGAATAATTAAGGCGAAGGCACCGTTGCCCATCACATTGGCAGCTGTCCCGAAAGGATCTTGCAGCACATAAATTGTTGTTAAGATACTGAGCATTTCTGGAGTGAAGCCGAGGTAGTTTTGCAGTACTGGCAAGATAACTAAAACACTGGCACCTGGAATCCCAACGCAAGATAATTTGGCAACAGAAAAAGCTAGAGCAAAGGGTATAAAGGCGACAAAATCTGGCCACGGCATTCCAAAGATAGAAAGGAGCGTCATTGCGATCATGATGATGGTCAAATCATCCCCAAGCATGTGAATATTCGCCGTTGAAGGAATAACAAGATCCGTAAAATTCTTATCTTTCGTGTTAATCTCTGTACATTTTAAAGTGACAGGCATTGTTGCAGCAGATGACATCGTGCTAAACCCTGTAAGCCCCGCTGGCAGCATTATTTTTAATGAGTTCAAGGCACTGCGAACATTCCCCATTGAACTAATGAGGTAGAGAGAGAATATATAAATCACGACCAATGACATACTGAGAAGAAAGACTTTTCCATACTGATGAAACAAGTGAATCAACGCATCATCATAGCTAAGCTTGAGACAAAATCCGAACACATAAATTGGAAGCAGAGGAATAAAGATCTTCCCCAAAAATAAACTTATTTTATCACTCAACCAAATTGAAGAATTCTTCATCGTTCTTCTAAATTGATTTTTTTGATTCAGAATATTCAATGCTAAGCCGCAAATAACGCCCCCTAACAAAGCTTGTTCCGTAGCAATAATTTTGGGGAAATTAAAACTGAAAAGCACAGAAACAGAAGAGGAAAATTTCGCCGCAAAATCAGGAGCAAGACACAGACCAACAAACGATAATGTCGCTTTTCCAAACAAATACGCAGTCGTTAACGCAAGACAGTTAGAGATCGTAACGCCGAGAAAAATCAACAAAAGTAATGTGAGAGACCCACGTTCTAAATTCACTAACGCGCGCAAAATAAAACTAAAGACAATGAGAGGCAGAACGAACATAAGAATTTCGATGAAACAAGAGCTAATCGTATAAAAAAAACATACGGAATCTAAGCCAAGTTTTTCTCCCATTATCAGAGCGAGTATTATACTGAGAATCAGCTGAACAGGCAGTTGTTTAAATAATCTAAAACAGTACACAGGACTAATATTAATAAATTTTGAATGAAGACGACGCTATCATGATCAACCCAATTCTTCAAGAAGAATGGAGAATTACTATCCTTTCACAAAATGCTTTTAATAAAATCTCTTAATGAGTTTGCAAGATAACCATCAAGCTTGGGAACATTGTCTATATGAGGAAGAGATTTAATTCGGCTAAGATTTAAGGCAAAAACAAAATGCCTTATCGTCTGTGCTAATTTAAAAGCTTCTAAAAGTTCAATTTCTGTTCCGTATTCTCTCCATTGATCGAGATAGGCATTTTGAGCACTTATATAACGAGGGTCATCATCTTGAAAATGATGGTTACGCTGAACACTATTAAGCGCTGAAACCAATGAAAAGAATGGGTGAGAAATACTAGCATCGCCCCAATCACTAAGGATAAGAGAATCACCATCAATTAACATATTGTTATCCTGAAAGTCTCCATGCTCTAGAGTTTCCGGGATGGCATATCCCGATAATTGCTTACACAATGCATGCATTTTGGGAGCAGACTGATAAAGGACTTCTATCTCACCAGGTGTTAGACCATCACCTTTTAACATGTCCACTTTTTGGACTAAATCCTGATAAAGGAGTGGCAGTTTTTCGAGTCGCCAATCATTAATGCCTAATCTAAGCAGCTGATCAACATAATCAATACATTTAATTTGAACGCTGGCGCAGGTTTTCAAGGCATTAATTAAGAGATCTATCTTAAAGTTTTCTTTCAAAACACTTCGAAGAGGCTCACCAGCATCTTTCATTAAGAAACAAGATAACTGCTCATTTACGGCGATCACTTTTGTAATATTTTTGACTTCATGATCAGCTAAAAACTGCAACAGAAGGGGCTCTTTAGAAAAAGGGAGAGTCATAGATTTCAGGTAAACACGTCCTTTGGAAGTTTCGAAAGAAGTCACGCGAGACCATAGCATCGTTCGAACAATATTAGGCTGACCTTGAATTTTATAGCCGTTCGAAGCTAGGTTGTCTTCTGCCCAACTCACTTCAATTTCTTTCACGAGTTTGCACTCTATCCCGCCATCATCGACCTAGCTTTATCTAGATCTTCTTGCGTATCAATACTGAGAGGAAACGCATCCACAATTGCGACATCCATGCGCATTCCAGATTCCATAGAACGCAATTGCTCTAAGCTCTCGCAATTTTCCAAATACGATATCGGAAGCGTAATAAACTTTTCTAAGGCAGCACGCCGATAAGCATAAATACCAATATGATGATAATAAACGGGCGCATTTGCAGGAATAGGGCAACGCGAAAAATATAAAGCACGCCCAGTCATAGTGATAGGATCAGGGGCACACATTGCAATTTTTACAACGTTGGGATTTTGAATTTCTGACGGATCTTTGATAATAGCTGCAACGGTTGCAATATCAACATCCGGATTATTAAGCGGAGCAAGAACACTCTTTAAAACCTCGGGATCAATCGCTGGTAAGTCGCCCTGTAAATTGATAATCACATTGTATTGTTTTTGATCTTCAACACCTTGAAGAGCAGCATAAATACGGTCTGAACCTTTGGGAAGATCTGGGTCTGTTAGAACAGCAATCCCTCCCCGACCTCTAATTTCGCACGCAATTTCTTCGCTGCAGCACGCAACAACAACAGGACCGATGTTTGCTTTTAACGCCTGCTGCCAAACGTGCACAATCATCGGCAATCCATTAATATCAGCCAGAGGCTTATTTGGGAGACGTATTGCAGCAAGACGTGCTGGAATTACGATGATTGGGTTTAAGGTCATGAATGAAAACACCTGTTTTTAAGTTGATCTTAATTCTTCTGGATGTCCACGCACCTACGGTGCTCGCCATCCAGTTAAATAATATCTGCATTATCTGCGATTTTAAATACTATAGTTTATAATACAAACTGACCAACATCAATCGACTCAGTGACATTAATAGCCTTTAGAAAATCTGTATCATGAGAGATCACGATCAACGTTCCTGGATACTGCTGAAGCACTTGAATGACGTGCGTACGAGTTTCTAGATCTAGATTATTGGTCATCTCGTCAAGGATTAGAAGTTTTGGTGTTTTGGCAGCAATTTGTGCAAGGCAAAGTTTTGCTTTTTCACCGCCTGAAAGAACAGATACCTTCGCACTGATTTCTTCATTTTTGCGAAACAGGAAATCGTTTAAGTGGCAGCGTATCTCTGCATGCGTCCAATGAGGCGCTAACTCTTCAATTGTTTCATAAACTGTTTGATCTGGAGACAATGTTTTATAATGCTGATCAAGATAACCAATGTCTTCGGTTTTTGGGACATACCAAGTGCCTGATTTAAAGATATTAGGGTCATTTAAAATTGCCTTAATCAAGGTTGATTTACCGCTTCCATTATCCCCGGTGATGGCAATACGCTCTCCCGCTGAAATAGAGAAATTAAGGTTATGCAAAAGAGGTTGGCCATTCTCAACAAATCCAATATTGCCGTCAGTAACGGACACCGAGGCGCAACACCCAAGATCCGCTGCCGATAATGAAAATTTAGGATTAAGACTTTCAGGAAGTTTTAGCTCTGATAACGTGTCAGCCAATCCCTCACGTTTGTCGCGAATAGCGCTTTTTTTTCGGCCCGTTGTTTCAATGGCACGTCTCGCTTTTTCAGCTGAACCAACCGTAGGCCATCTTCGATTTTCAATAAATTTTTGCCCCTTTAAATCACTTTTCTTCGCTCTGTCTTGTTCCTTCATCAAAACTTTGTGAGCCTCCTTTTTTTGAAACTTAAGGGATGAAATTTCGTCTTCGATAGATGCCCTTTTGATGTGAGCTTCACGGATGTAATCATCATAATTTCCCTGAAAAACATGAACCTTCTCGTTATCGATATGCCACAGTATATCAATATTATTTCTGAGTAGCTCCACATCATGAGTGACGACAACAAGAGTCCCTGGAAACGAGTGCAGCATCCGCATTAATGCTCTTCTATTACGTTGATCAAGATGATTTGTCGGCTCGTCTAGCAAAAGGACATCGGGTTTCAGAGCTAAAGCTTGCGTCAATGCTTTATTTAAGCGCTCACTTCCGCTTAAAGGTTCAAGGATGTCAACAATCTGAGGGACATAACCAAAAACAATATCATTAGGAATAACTAGTTGTCCTTCATGAAGTATAGTTTCTCCACGTAGCACTTTAAGCAACGTTGATTTGCCACTCCCGTTACGTCCAATGATTGCAATACGGTTGCCATCATGAACATGAGTGCTGAAATTTTCAAAACAAACTTTTTGGGGAAAAGACAAACAAATGTCTTTAAATTGAATCGGTTTATGGGCCATGTTTTCTCTCAACTATATAAGCGGCTAAACTTTAAAGTTTTTCAAAAATCCAGGGTTAGATTTTTAAATTTAAGCCCCTTTTTATGTGGGCTTATTGAGAGATACGATCCATTGAAAACACTCCATTTTCTTTATTGTACAAAAGGTAGATTAAGGCAATTTTTATGTCAAGGAGAATTCAAGACATTGATATCATTTTTCTTCACAAAACACACTAAATTCTGCACAATACAATCATTAGAATTAGGAAAGTAATCATGGAAATACTCACAACAAAAGAAGAGGACTATAGCGTCCTAGTTGAAACGCTTTATCTTATATCCATTCCAGGTGTCAAAGATTCAATACTACAAGAAAAAAATTTTCCTTTAGAGGTCTTCAGTAAAGATTTGGATTGGTAAGGCAACCTCTCAGCTAATTTTTAAGTTCTATAAACGATACTCTGCTGCTATCTTAAAACTAGGTTATGATTTCATCTAATAAAGATTAATGGATAGTTTTGAGTTTAATAAGATTTTCGCCAGCATTCTCATTGCACTTTTAATAGCAATGGGAGCCAGCTTGATTAGTGATTTTCTGGTAAAATCTGATAAACTAGATAAAAATGTGTTGGTGATTCAAATGAATGAGTCCACTGGCACACCTACAGCTTCTGCTCCTTCTTTAGAGCCAGTAACCCCCCTTCTCGCAAAAGCAAATGTTGACAATGGAGAAGCCATTGCAAAAAAATGCTACCAATGCCACACAACAGGTAAAGGTGAACCGCATAAAGTTGGGCCTAATCTTTGGAACATAGTCCTTAATAAACTTGCGCATGCGGCTGATTATGCTTACTCAAGCACGCTCAAAGAAAAACATGATAAAGAAACTTGGACTTACGAGAAATTAAATCATTTCCTTTATAAACCCAGGGAATTTGCGCCAGGAACAAAAATGTCTTTCGCAGGATTAAGTAGTGTTAGTGAGAGAGCAGATTTAATTGCTTACTTGAGAAAACAGAATGACAACCCTCCTCCACTCCCTTGATGTTCTCCTGAAAACTGTCTACCTTTATAAAGTCTTCTTAAAATGAAAGGTATTATTTTGAACAATAGAACACTTGCAGTAATCGCTTCTCTCTTCAGTTTTGCATTGCCACTCAATGCAGAAATCATGCATGGCGTTTCTATTTTTGGAGACCTAAAATACCCGGCGAATTTTGAACATTTTGATTATGTTAATCCTGATGCTCCGCAAGGTGGTGAGCTTCAATTATCAAATATGGGGAACTTTGATAACTTAAATCCCTATATCGTAAAAGGCTCTGCAGAACCCTACTTTGGCATGTTCTGCATTGCCTCCTTATTTACAAGTTCTGCCGATGAGCCATCTAGTTCTTATGGTTATGTTGCAAAAGGCATTGAAGTCGCGCCTGATTCTTCATGGGTTACCTTTCACTTAAATCCCGAAGCAAAATTTAATAACGGCCAGAAAATTACGGCAGATGATGTTATTTTTAGTTTTAATATTTTAAAAACAAAAGGCGTCCCTCACTTCAGAACATACTACGAAAATGTCACAAAAGTTGAACGTATTTCTGATCATGAAGTTAAATTCTCTTTAGGAAAGCCAACAAGCAGAGAGATTCCTGTAATTCTTGGCCAGCTTCCGATTTTTTCGAAAACCTATTACGAAACGCATAAATTTGAAGAGACAAGTTTAGAGCCATGTCCCTGCAGTGGCCCTTATGAAGTTGACACAATTGACTCTGGTCGCACCATTGTTTATAGAAAAGTAAAAAACTGGTGGGGCGCAAAACTTCCCGCAAAAAAAGGTCTGTATAATTTTGAAAAGATTAAAATAGATTATTACCGTGATACCAATGCGATGTTTGAGGCATTTAAAGCAGGAAAAACAGACCTTCGAATGGAAAATAGCTCCAAACTATGGTCAACTTCTTATAATTTTCCTGCAGTCAAACAAGGTTTTGTTCAAAAAGTTATGGCTTCTTACGAAATACCCAGAACTTATGGTCTATTTTTTAATACACGAAAGAAAATTTTTTCTAATCGATTGGTACGTGAAGCATTAACAAATGCTTTTGATTTCAACTGGGCAAATAAAAACTTATTTTATGGAAGATATGAACGCAGCAAAAGTTATTTCGCACCTTCATCTCTCGAAGCAAAAGGAATACCAGAGAGAGACGAATTACAAATCCTTGACCCATTAAAAAAACAATTGCCACCTGAAATTTTTACAACAGCATTTGATTTACCTAACTATAAGGACGAGAATGATGTTCGAAAATCTGTTCAAAAATCATTAGAGCTTTTAGAAAAAGCAGGTTGGGTAATTAAAGATCAAATTCTAATTTCAAAAGAAGATGGTTCACCATTTGTTTTTGAGTTCTTAAACCATGATCCAGCAGTAGAAAGGGTAGCTTTGCAATTTGCAAATTCTCTAAAAAATCTTGGTATTAAAATGAATATTCGCTCAGTCGATAATACTTCCTACGAGCAAAGAGTTAACAATAAAGAATACGATATGGTTCTGAGTGTTTTAGGACAAAGCCTAATTCCAGGCAACGAACAACGTAGTTTTTGGGGGTCAAAAACTGCTGATACTCCGGGCAGCTATAATTTTGCAGGAATAAAAGATCCTGTTATTGATCAATTAATTGAATTGGTTATTAACTCCGCAAGCTATGCTGAATTGCAAACACGTGTTCGTACACTAGATCGAGTTTTGTTATGGGGATATTACATGATTCCAACTTGGCATTCAAAAGGCACGCCGATTGCCTATTGGGATCGATTTGGCAAACCAGCAGTTGAACCAAAATTTGCATCAATGCCATTTACCACATGGTGGATTGATAAAGACCGGACAGCAAAACTTCCAGATCATTTAAAGCGTGGAAATACTGTTCCAGTGCAAAATAAAATGACAGAGAACAAAACAAGTGAAAATTTCTTTCAACGTCTATATAATCATATAATTAATCTTTTTAAGAAAACAAAATAATGCCTGGCTATATTCTCAAGCGTTTACTTTTGATGATCCCAACTCTTTTTGGGATTATGTTGGTAAATTTTATTATCATCCAAGCTGCTCCAGGTGGCCCCATCCAGCAAATTCTTGTGAAGCTAAGAGGAGAATCAGGAGACGCAGAAAATCGTCTTGGCGGAGCATCTCAAGACATGGCCAATTTTGGTACAGATATATCGCATGATAATCAGTATCGCGGAATGCAAGGCATTGACCCTGCCTTCATCAAAGAACTGGAACAGCAATTTGGTTTTGATAAACCAGCGCATATTCGATTCATTCAAATGATTGGGAATTATTTAACTTTTGATTTTGGTAAGAGCTATTTCAGGGACCAGAGTGTCGCGTCTTTAGTTGCATCAAAACTACCCGTCTCGATTTCGCTTGGTTTGTGGACAACACTGCTAGTGTATTTAATCTCAATTCCAATGGGCATAACCAAGGCCGTACATAATGGTTCCAGTTTCGATATTTGGACAAGTGGCGTGATTATTGTTGGATATGCTGTCCCTAGTTTTCTTTTTGCACTTTTCTTAATTGTGCTTTTTTCTGGTGGCAGCTTTTGGAGTGTGTTTCCCTTGCGTGGATTAACTTCAGAAAACTGGCCATTCTTAAATTGGTATCAAAAAATCATCGATTATTTATGGCACTTAGTTCTTCCCATTTTTTCCATGATGATTGGCGGTTTTGCAAAACTAACTCTGCTTACCAAGAACTCTTTTTTAGAAGAAATTAACAAGCAATATGTAACAACAGCGCGCGCTAAGGGATTGAGTGAGAAACGAGTTCTGTATAATCATATTTTCAGAAATGCAATGTTGATTGTTATTGCCGGATTTCCAAGCGCTTTTATTATGATTTTATTCACTTCATCCCTATTGATTGAAGTTCTCTTCTCACTCGATGGCTTAGGGCTTCTAGGATTTGAAGCAGCAATGAGCCGTGATTATCCTGTTATGTTTGGAACGCTTTATATGTTCACGTTACTTGGGATGTTTTTGCACCTTATTGGTGATTTAACCTATATGCTGGTGGATCGCCGCATTGATCTCAGCGAAAGTAAGAGTTAAATTATGGTCCTATCTCCTGTTACAAAACGACGAATTTCTCAATTTAAATCGAACAAACGTGGCTATTGGTCGCTTTGGATTTTTATCGGATTATTTGTTGTCACCCTTTTAGCTGAACTTATTGCGAACGAGAAACCAATCATCGTTCGTTTTAAAGGTGAAACGTACCTCCCGATTTTCCATTCATATCCAGAGACAACCTTTGGCGGACAATTTGAAACCGCTGCGAATTACCGTGATCCCGTCGTTCAATCTTTAATTAAAAAAGATGGGTGGATGGTTTGGCCATTAATCCCTTACAGTATAAATACAGTTAATTATGATTTGCCAGTTCCAGCCCCCGCCCCACCCTCTGCCACGAATTGGCTCGGGACGGATGATCAAGGACGTGATGTTACGGCACGCCTAATATATGGGTTTCGCGTTTCAATTCTTTTTGGCTTAGCTTTGACTCTTTTTTCTTCAGTTTTTGGCGTATTAGCGGGAGCAATCCAAGGTTATTTTGGTGGGCGTATCGACATCATTTTCCAGCGTTTCATTGAAATTTGGTCAGGATTGCCCATACTCTATTTACTGATTATTCTCTCAAGCATGATTGAGCCAAATTTTTGGTGGCTTTTGAGTATTATGTTATTGTTTAGCTGGATGATATTAGTCCCTGTTGTTCGAGCAGAATTTTTTAGAGCAAGGTCATTAGATTTTGTCAGAGCCGCAGAATCTTTAGGCGTTCCAACTTTCCGCATTATTTTACGCCACATTCTTCCCAATGCCATGATAGCGACAATCACCTATATCCCCTTTATTTTAAATGGCTCAATTACCACTTTAACATCTCTTGATTTTCTTGGGTTTGGTCTCCCGCCTGGGTCAGCATCACTTGGAGAATTGTTAACTCAAGGAAAAAACAACATTCAGGCTCCTTGGTTAGGTCTAACCGGATTCTTCTCAATTGCTTTTGTATTAAGCTTATTAATTTTTATTGGCGAGGCATTTCGCGATGCTTTTGATCCACGCACGGTTAAATAAATGGCCCTATTAGAAATCAAAAATCTTTCAACTAATTTTAGCCGATCCCCGCAAGAAGTTACAAATGCTGTTAAGGGAGTCTCTTTCGAATTAGAGCACGGAAAGACATTAGCTTTAGTTGGAGAAAGTGGTTCAGGAAAATCTGTAACGGCTTTATCGATTTTAGGGTTGCTTCCTTACCCATTGGCCTCTCATCCAACAGGCTCAATTATTTTTCAAGGGCGAGAACTTTTAAATCAGAATGAAAATCTATTGCGTTCCATTCGCGGATCGAAGATTGGCATGATTTTTCAAGAGCCAATGACGGCTCTGAATCCCCTACACACAATAGGAAAACAAATTTCCGAACCATTATTTATTCACAAAGGATTAACGCGCTCACAGGCACGGGCTCGTGTTATTGAACTTTTAAATCTCGTTGGATTTCCTGATGGTGTAGAGAGATTGAATGCGTTCCCACATCAACTCTCCGGGGGGCAACGTCAGCGCGTTATGATTGCAATGGCTTTAGCATGTGAACCTGATTTGCTCATCGCCGATGAACCAACAACCGCACTAGACGTCACCATACAAGCAAGCATTCTTGATCTTATCCAAGATCTGCAAAGTCGCTTTAAAATGGCTCTTCTTTTGATAAGCCATAACCTTTCCATTGTTTCAAAAATGGCAGAGAATATTGCGGTCATGAATCATGGAAAAATTGTCGAACAAGGTGAAACTCAAAAAGTTTTAAAAAATCCTACGCATCCGTATACTCGTCATTTAATTGATTCTGAACCCTCTGGTCATCCCGCCCCCCTTAAAGAAAAAGCACCTGTTATTTTAATTGCAAAAGATATGTACGTTAAGTTTGAAAAAAAGAAACGCTGGTTAGCAAAAGAAAAGCCGCAACCTCTGATAGCCGTGAATAATATTTCTTTATCTTTGCGTGTGGGGGAAACACTTGGCATTGTTGGAGAAAGTGGTTCTGGAAAAAGTACTCTTGCGTACGCCTTATTAAAACTACAACAAAGCACTGGTGATATTATTTTTGAAGGTGTTAATTTGCAACCCCTTTCCCGAAAAGAAATGCGCCCGCTTAGATCAAGTATGCAAATTGTTTTTCAAGATCCCTTTAGTTCTTTAAATCCCCGCTTATCCATTAGCCAGATTATTGAAGAAGGGCTGGCTATTCATTTTCCAGGCTTAAGCAAAGCCGATAAAGAAGATAAAATCGTTTCTATTTTAAAAGAGGTCGATTTAGATCCAGAAATAAGAAACCGTTATCCTCATGAACTTTCAGGAGGGCAGCGCCAGAGAATTGCCATTGCCCGTTCTATTATTCTTCAATCAAAACTTCTTATTTTAGATGAGCCAACTTCTGCTCTTGATCGTTCTATTCAAGCAGAAGTTATTACGCTTTTGCGTGATCTGCAAAGTAAGCACCAACTCAGCTATTTATTTATCAGCCATGACCTAAAGGTCGTACGTGCTATGAGTCATCGAATTATGGTGATGAAAGATGGTGCGGTCGTTGAAGAAGGACAAACTGATGAAGTATTTAACAACCCCAAAGAAAAATATACGCAAGACCTTCTAAAGGCTGCGTTCGAGTATTAGACTACAGAATTACCACTTTGAAAATCGAATTTTAACGTTTCAGAGTCGACATATCGTTTACACAAAGAGCTGTTATATTTTCACTCAACAACCAGCTAACACCACCAAGATGGACTAATTATAAATGATTAAGAGTTTAACTATTGCAGGACTTCAATTCTTGGCACTTGCTAGCCCTGGAATTGATTTTGCTTTAATTGTTAGAAACAGCTTAACGTATTCAAGAAGAGTTGCCTTATGGACAGCTGCTGGAATTGCCTTTGGGGTGATATTTCATCTGGCTTATTGTTTATTTGGGCTTAGTCTGTTTACTCACCAGCAATCCCCCATACTCGATGCATTAAAGCTTATGGGATGCCTGTTTCTCGTGTACATAGGAATTAAATCAATTCTTGCACGTCCAACTTCGATAAATGAAATTTCAGTTAACAACAAAAAAACTTCAAAAACTTTATCCGTAAAAAAAGCTTTCTCTATAGGCTTTATAACCAATGCTCTCAACCCCAAAGCATTTTTATTTTTTGTCGGACTGTTTAGCTCCTACCTAGAAACCGAATATAGTTGGTATGAATATGCTTTTTACTTAATCGAAATGCCCTTAATAACATTTCTATGGTTTGCATTTGTAGCCTATATTTTTACAAATCCAACCTTAAGATCTAAAATAATCTCTATCAAGCATTGGATTGAACGTATCATGGGCGTTGCAATTTTATATTTTGTTTACAGATTAATTTTCTAGCACATAGGCCTGGACGCCAATATTACTCAAGAAAACTTTCACTTCGCCTGAAAATTTTTCTAAAACTGACAAAACTTCTTCAGCTTCTTTTTCTTGATATGCGTGAACTGTCATATTGCGTTTTTTAAGAAAATCAAACCATATTTCCGGATCTTCAATAAACGATTCAAGTGCAGCCAGTCGAATAACTTCTCTTGGTGAATTAGCAATTTGTCCACGTACCTCTAACAAACGCCTCATGGTTTTCCATACCAATTCAAAACAGTATTTAAAAGCTAGAATTGCACCAGCTTTTTCCTGTTCTGTGTTCGTATTTAAACGAAAAATTTCAAACTTATTAAAAGCTTAGTGTAAAGGCTCAATACTAATATGATGCATTTAAGCGTAGCGCTATTTTTCCAGAGCAGCTTCTTTTAGCGTCGGTGAAGCTCGGAATAGAACAACACGGCGCGGTGTAATTTTTGCCTCTTTACCTGTACGCGGATTTCGTCCGATACGTGCAGTTTTCTGCCGCACTGTAAACGTTCCAAAATGAGTAATCTTTACTGAGTCACCTGACATCAACGTGCCCATAACTGTCTCTAATACTGATTCTAATAATACTGAAGCTTGAGCACGAGAAGTCCCAATCTCATCGACAATACTTGTAATGATATCAGCTCTGGTTATTGTTTCACTCATAATATAATCCTTTTCTACCAGCGAATAACCGCTGAACCCCAAGTTAATCCGCCACCAATTCCCTCGCAAATAATCAATTGTCCAGGCTTCAAACGACCATCGGTAACCGCAGTCGCCAAAGCCAAAGGAATAGAAGCTGCAGATGTATTCGCATACTTTTCTACATTGATTATAACTTTTTCAAGAGGGATGTTAAATTTTTCTGCCAATGCCTTGATAATACGTATATTAGCTTGATGCGGAACGAACCAGTCAATATCTTCAATCGTCAAATTATGAGCTTCAAGCGCATTTTCAATTGCTGACCCCAGCTTTTCAACTGCATTTTTCATAACTTCACGACCATTCATACGAATAGTTCCGTGTTTAGATTGACTTGCCCCACCATCGGCATACAACGCATCATAAAGACGGCCATCTGAATAAAGACGTGTTGATAAAATCCCACGCTCAGGATTTTCTTGCCGTTCTAAAAGAACTGCTCCAGCTCCATCGCCGAAAAGAACGCAAGTCGCTCGATCTTGCCAATCAATAATGCGTGACATTGTCTCACAGCCAATAACTAAAGCTGTTTTTGCTTGACCTGTTTTTAAAAAATTATCAGCCACTGCTAAAGCATAAATAAAACCTGCGCAAACTGCCTGAATATCTAAAGCAAAAGCATTGTGCGCCCCAAGCTTAGCTTGAATTTTTGTTGCCGTAGAGGGAAAAATATTATCTGGAGTCGTCGTTGCAACAACGATCACATCCACATCACTTGCAACCTTACCAGCACTCTTAAGTGCTTCGATCGCAGCAGCACATCCCAAATCTGAAGTAAATTGATCTGGCGCTGCTATATGACGTTGTTTAATTCCTGTTCTATCAATAATCCACTCATCAGTTGTGTCAATAAGCTCAGAAAACTCTGCATTCATCATAATCTTTGACGGAACATAGCTTCCACACCCAGTAACAACAGATTGGTAAGCCATTAAATTAAGCCTCAACCGCAGGTAAATTAAGGCTCAAGCGGTCTTGAATTTCTTGAATAAAGTTATGAGAAGCCATATCTGTAGCGACTTCAATTGCATTTGCAAAGCCAACAGCATCCGTTCCACCATGGCTTTTAACAGCAATACCTTTTAAGCCTAAGAATACAGCACCATTATAATGACGAGGATCACTTCGACGTTGAATCTGTTTAAATGCTGGCTTCGCTATTAAATAACCAAGCTTACCTCGCCAAGAAGAAGAAAGTGACTCTGTTAAGAAGTGACGTATTAAACGCGCCGCACCCTCAATTGATTTCAAAGCAATGTTGCCAGAAAAGCCATCAGTTACGACAACATCAGTCGTTCCAGCCGCAATATCATCTCCCTCAACAAATCCTTTAAAGTTTATTCCAGGCAGCAGTCTCAATTGTTGAGCCGCTTCTTGAACAATTGCATTACCTTTTAACTCTTCTGATCCGACATTAAGCAATCCAACAGAAGGATGCGGCAAATGCAAAAGCTGACGGGCAAAAACTTCACCCATCAAAGCAAACTGAACTAAATTCTCAGCAGTACAATCAATCGTTGCTCCTAAATCCAAAACTACGGTTTTACCTCTAACCGTTGGCAGGATTGCAGGGATTGCAGGACGATTGATGCCTTTGAAAGCTTTTAAAATAATTTTAGAGAGAGCCATATAGGCGCCAGTATTACCTGCCGATAACACAGCATTTGCTTCTCCGCTTGCAACTGAATCTATTGCCAGCCCCATACTGGAGCGCCTCGCACTGCGAACAGCGGATGAAGGTTTCATTGAACTACTCACAACTTGATCAGCATGACGAATCGTCACATACGGCTTTATTTCAGGAAAAGCATTCAGATGCGTTGTAATTTCTGCCGTGTCCCCAAAGAGTAAAAAATGAGGTGGCTTTATTTTTTTTTTAGAAAAGCTCCGCAAAGCAATAGAGACACCTTCTATAACCATAGAGGTCCCTCGATCTCCACTCATCGCATCCAGAGCTAGTACTAAACTCATAATTTGTGGGTAATTTTAAAAACCAAAGAATAATTAATCGTTAGCAGGTTGTTTTTGTTTTAATCTAATGACTTGTCTGCCATTGTAATGACCACAAGCGCCACAAATGTGGTGTGGTAATTTCTGAGCACCACAATTTGAACACTCTGCTGTATTAATTAAAGAGAGATGATCATGAGAGCGTCTCATATTACGCCTTGATTTTGATGTCTTTTTCTTTGGAACTGCCATAACTTATTTAACTCCGTTGATCATCGTGTGTCTTTAATAGATACCGAATATGCATAAACATCCACGATATTTAACTGATTTTTTGACTAAGATCAACACTATTAACAGCGTTGACGCCAGAAACTGGCATTATTTTTTTAATTTTTCTAAGACCAAAAATGGATTAATAACATCAGGTTTACCTTTTGGCTCATCTTCACCTTCTAAGATAGCAAGTCCAGGAGCCCGTGGATAGGGATCTATGTCCAAAGAAAGATATTGAGAAGCAATTTCCCCAATATCAACACAACCATGCTCATCAATGCATTCAATATCGTCTTCTTCCAAATCAAGCAGATGAACATCCGTTCCACTCTCAATAGCACGTTGCTTACAGGCTATAACCTCAACAGTTACCTCTAGTGTAGCAGGAACATCAACCAGTGTTACGCTGCAAGACTGAACAATCTCTGAAAGCACTTTTCCTTTAATAAGATAACCAGATCTCTCTTCAGCACGTGAGATAGTAAAATGTGCCTTTAAACGCTTCATAGAAACAAGGCCAAACCTCGAAGAAAGCTCTTCTCTTTCTTTTTCATTGGCTTCAATATTATACTCTGCGCTGATGTTGTTAATCCGCTCTACAGCAACAATGCGACTAAATTCTTTACCGTTTATTTCATCCATGGGTTAACCTTGTTTTTCATGCATACCTATGTGGAATGAAGATGATGATTAATGGTCAAAAGATCAACTTAAAAATCAACATCTGCATTTCACATAGGTATTAAGTGATTGACACTAATTTAAAGTAGTGCGAAATCTAGGATATTCAACATCTAATTCTTTGACGGACAATGAATAAAAAAAATTCTATCATAAGTTTAATAGCTCTTCTCTGCTGCAGCTGCTCTCCAACAATTGATAGTCGCGGCTATAATCCCGAGATTCCTGAACTTGATAAGGTTAAACCGGGTATTAACTCGAAAGAAGAAGTTCAACAACTTCTTGGAAGCCCGTCAACAGTTTCGTCATTTCCAGCACAGACTTGGTACTATATTTCTAAAAAAACTTCAACAACAGCCTTTTTCCACCCAGAAGTGATAGAAGAGCAAATCGTTGTGATTAATTTCGATGAGCGTAATATCGTCCAAGATGTAAAAAAATATGTTGGAAAAGATGCAAAACACATTAAACCAGTCAAGCGCAAAACTGAATCAAAGAGCTATGAATCAAGCATCTTTAGAGATGTATTTGGTAACTTTGGAAAATACAGTAATAAAGACGCTAATAAACAAAGCTGATAATTTATCTGGCACTTTTAAGATCCCCGTTACCGGATTTTATCCGCTAATGACCAAAAGGGGATCCCTAAAAAGATAGCTGGGCAGACACAACTCTTGTTTTGATCAAATCCATAAGAGTATGCCAAAAACTGATCAAATTCTTTGCTTCTACTACGGTTTCATTTAATATTTTTACCATAAATTCAGGATTTTCTGGATATTCATGTGTTAAAGCGTTCCGAAGCACACGAATATTTTTCCACCATTGCGCATTTGGCAGAATTTCTAATTTTTCGAGTTTATTCAATTTATCTATAAAAGACATGCTGTCAACACGCTCCCCTAAACATTCCAATAAAAGCGTAAAAACCTTCTCTCCTAAAGTATCTTGTAGTTTTGAAAATCGGCTTAATAGCGAATCCAAAATCCCCAGTTCATCTTCATTTAAATGCTCTATCTTCCCCAGTGTAAATGGATAAAGGTGTTGCGTTCGATTAAGTGCAAACTGCAAGCGAGTTTCATGTTTACAGCATATCTCTCGTTCATACTTTAGGCGTTCAAAACAATTCATACCAACTGGACCCCTGTCGCTCTCGCAACATCATAAACAGGCAAACAAAAATTAGATCGATTTTGTTTTACAACAATATCAATTTTTTGTTCACCAATAATCATTTGAAGTGAAGAGATAAAATGAATGCGTGCATCCACAACATCTCCTGCATCTAGCATTTCAGTTTCGACATAAAGATCAATGTCTCCACCTTTTTTTGCAAGATCAGTTCGAGAACCAAAAATCCATAAATGATCTGCTGGTAGAAAATGTTGCCGAAAAGTATTTTGAATCGCGGCTATCTCTTTTTCTGGTAAACGAATATTATTCAGCATCACAAACAACCTACTAGAAACCTTTAAGCCAACAGCTTTTGCAAAACCTCGTCACTCATTTCAAAGTTTGCATAAACATTCTGGACATCTTCATTATCTTCCAAAACATCAATCAATTTCAATAAAGTCTGTGCTGTTCCTTCATCACAAGGAGTCGTCGTCAAAGGACGCCAAATAACTTTTGCTTCTGTCGGATCACCAAAATCATGAGAAAGTTTATCACGCACCTCAGCAAAGGCTTCCATAGCACATGTGACATCTAACGATCCTTCGCCTTCTTCAACATTATCTGCACCTGCTTCTACAGCAGCTTCAAACATCTTATCAAAGGATATTTTTGTGGAATCAAAACGAATCAAACCAATGCGATCAAACATAAAACTAACGCTACCAGTTTCACCTAAGTTACCACCGTGTTTGTTAAAGTATGATCTAACTTCAGCTGCGGTACGATTTCGATTATCTGTTAAACTTTCAACAATAACAGCCACGCCACCAGGACCATAACCTTCATAGCGCATTTCTTCATAGTGAACGCCGTCATCCCCACCAAGAGCCTTTTTGATGGCACGATCAACGTTATCTTTTGGCATATTGGCTGCTCGCGCTGAAGCTAAAGCTGTTCTTAGACGCGGATTAGAGTGCGGATCCGGTAAACCAGATTTCACTGCAACCATTAATTCACGCGAGATCTTAGCGAAGGCGCGCGCTCTCTTTGCGTCCTGAGCACCCTTGCGGTACATAATGTTTTTAAATTGCGAATGACCTGCCATGTCTACTTTTCCTTTTTAAAATTCATAAGTTGAATATGTACATACCTGTCATGAATGAAAATACCTGGAATTTAAGGCAGAGATTTTGAGCAGAAATAGAGTTTTTAAAACCGCAGATAGCTAATTCTATCTAAGATTTTAAAAGCGATAATTAATGATCAAAAGATCAACTTAAAAACGGATGTCTTCATTCATGACAGGTATACTTATATCTATACATGGAAAAATTTAGGACACAAATAGCAAAATAAAAACGCGGAAGCAATCAAAACTGCTTCCGCGTTTCCACTAAGTTTTATTAACGACGTGTTGTAAGCAGACTTGTCCAAAAACTTTCTAACTTATGCAAAGTATCGCACAGAGAAACAATATCATTCCTCTCAACTTTATCATCAGCCATCGCAACCGAATGGTGCGAGAGTAATTCATCAAGCTTTGCATAAAGCCCAAGCCCCTTTTCAGAGAGCTTAACATGACTAGATCTGCGATCATGAGGAGACGGGATCTGCTCAACATACGCATTTTGAACCATCTTACGTAAATTGTAAGATACATTTGAGCCAAGATAATAGCCACGATTGGTTAACTCACCTACCGTTAGCTGGCCTTTGCCAATGTTATACAGAACTAATGCCTGAACGTTATTAATGTCGCGCGTTCCCATTCTGTCTAACTCAATCTTGATTACTTCCAAAAACAAGCGGTGCAATCTTTCGATCATTACCACTGATTCAAAGTAAGCTTCTTTCATAATATCACCTTAAAGTTTGGTATTCCTTTTATTAAACTAACATCCAATTAGTTAAAATTAGTTTAATAAATGTAAAAAAATATATTTTTATTTGAAATTCTAGCTACATACAATAAGTAAGTTTGCAGAATTTTTTCTTTTCGTTTGAAACTATAGTTCTTTTTCTTGTATTACTCCAGAGTTATCACAAATTTTAATATTGTTTTTAAAAAAGTAAATTATATCATGTTGAAAATTATAGATTTATTATTACTAGGTTACGGCGCAATGGGAGCAGCTTTAGAGCATCATTGGGGAAATACTTGTAAAATAACAGTTATTGATCCCAATAATCCTCATTGCCTTAAGGGGCCAGAAGACCTTCCCAGCTCCTATAATCCTGATTGCATTGTTTTTGCAGTTAAACCTCAAAGCCTTGCAGAGATCACTCCGCTATATCAAAAATTTTGCAATCAAAAATGTTTGTTTATCAGTGTTGCTGCGGGGATAGATCTAAAGTTTTATCAAAAAATTCTTTCTGAAAAAGAACAAATTGTACGAGTGATGCCCAACTTACCTGTAATTGTTGGCCAAGGAATGACAGCACTTTTTGCATCAGACAGTGTGGACCAAGAGAATCGAGATATTGCTGAAACTCTCTTTAACATTGCCGGCAAAACCGTATGGCTAGAGAATGAAGCTCTCATGGATGCTGTAACCGCGATTTCAGGAAGCGGACCAGCTTACTTCTATTGGCTTGTTGAGTGCTTAACGATTGCTGGTGAAAAACTTGGCCTTCCCTTTGACATGGCAGAAAAGCTCGCAAGACAAACAGCCGTCGGTGCAGGCGCGATGCTAGAGCAGTCTTCATACTCAGCCGCTACCTTGCGTCAGCAAGTCACCAGCCCCAATGGAACCACAGCAGCTGCCCTTGATGTTTTACAGACAGAATTCAAAGCTAGCATTGAACAAGCAACACAAGCTGCTTTCAAACGTGCAAAAGAATTAGCAATTTCTGTGGAGAAGTAAATTAACTGTAGTATACGAAAATGCAGTTGAGGCAGATAGAGTGGAAAGATAAATCGTTCCACTCTATTGATACTGCTTCTCGCGAACAGAGGAGTCAGCTTATTTTTTACCAAGTATGCTAGCAGCACTCTTAATGTTTTTTTCTAAGGTTGACCCCACATAAAGATGAGCATCAGGGTTTAGAATAGGCCCACCCCAGCCTAGACCCACAAAATCATTTCCGATCTCCCGATAGCCATAGCCTACGTATGTCGGATCTGTATCTCTATTTTTACCCGCTCTCCTATATGCATCCTTTGTCGGCCGTGAAGCGAGAATCAATTTAGCAACGATTTTTTTAGGCTTACCTACTGATAATTGATCAAGATCTTGTCCTGTGCGTGTCATGACACATAACAACTCTATTCTTAATCGTTCATCTGAAATTTCACTTATTGGTTTATTAATTAAATCCACAATGTAATTATATGGATCACCCATATGAACAGAAACCTTGTACTGCTCAATTAAATCTTCTCTTTCCCGTTTTTCTCTCTCCAAACGTGCAATTTTTGCTTCTAAATGTGCTGCTTTCTCATCTTTTTCAGAGATCAATGCTTCTAAATCAGCAGCAACATCCCCATCTCTTGGAGTGTCAGCACCAAGCTTACTTTCAAGTAAATCTTTCAATCTTTGCTTTTCTTCGATTAATTGTGCTTTCTCTGACAATGCCGCACGCAGCTCAGCAATAATTCTGTCTTTCTCTTTGACATGATCTTCTAAATCCCTAACGCGCATTTTTTGAGCAATATTATCCGCTTCAGCGCCATCTTTAGCAGTTAGAAGCGCAATTCTTGATTCTCTTTCTCTTGTAATAACAAGCTCTGCCGCCTCTTTTGCAAATTGAGCTTCACGCAGCGTCCGTCTTAACGTATCGATTTCCAGTTGTGCTTCTTCTAATGCTCGATTAGTAGCATTGACATTTGCAAGTGATGCTACATTTTCCTCTAACCTTAAAGAAACCTGCCTTAATGCCTGCTCGGTCTCAGATGATTTTCTTTGGGTTTCGGCCAGATCGTGCGTGACCGCAATGATTCTACTTATAGCTTTATTTCTTATAAAAGTAAGAACATCCGATTTTCTTACATAATCATCTCCGTGAGAACCTAATCCTACCAGATTAAGAAGACTTCCTCCCAAAAACTCCGTTGGCAATTCTGAAAACTCACTCAGAATTTGTTGTCGCAATGCTGCTGGTCTCACAGGAACAAGATTAAGCCCATTGTTACCATCTCCTTGTTCTATTCTACCCACGCCATCTTGCATTCCATAAGCCGTACTTGCCAAAAAGGACAGCAATACAACACCTAAATATTTTCTCATTATTCAACACCATTTTTATGTTTCTACTTAACAGACCTGTAGAAAATTTTTCATATATTGTCAATGCAGTTAAAACTGATTAAGTTAAATACAAAATTATATAGTGTATTCTTGATGGAAATTAATTTTAAAGAAATAACCAAAGCAAGCTGGGATTTAGCTAGGAAACATGGCCTCTCTGGCCTTACGACAGAAAATCTTGCGCAGGCTTTGTCACACCCACATGCTGAATTAAAGCATCTTTTTCCAGATCAGCAAACGCATATTCTTCTCCTAATGCTTTCAGAGGTTGACCGTGAGGCAACAGACCTCCTCCCCTCTTTCTCTGCTGGTCAGGTTGCACAGGAGATTCTCTTTGATCAAATAATGACATACCTAGATGTGATTAAAACCCATCACCAAACAGTTAAACGTCTGTGGGATGAGCTTTGGTGTAAACCTGCAACTGCATTGCCTCTTAAATCACATCTTTCTAAAATACTGGAACGTATGCTAGAGCAGGCTTCAATTGATACGGCAGGATGGCTTGGGTATGTGAGAATCGAAGCTTTCACCGTTTTTTGCCTTTATATTCTCAATTTCTGGGTTAATGATTCATCACCTAATCAAGAAAAAACTATGGCAGCACTTGACCAGGGACTTCGAAAACTAGAAAAGCTCTCAGATTTCTCGATCTCGGAATTCATTCGGGAAAACAAAGGAATATTTGGCGTTTAAAGCCCCTTTCTTATTCCTAAAACTTACCCTTTAAGAAGTGGAAAATACTATATTTTTTTAGTTTGTAAGGAGATACAGGCTTGAGGCGGTGAAAATATAGCCCAAAGTTTTCCATAACACGTTGCACGTAATTACGTGTCTCAGCATAGGGAATATGTTCAATCCAATCGATAATATCAACAGAAGGGTCACGTGGATCACCAAAGTCAATTAACCACTGATTCACAGCTTTAGCGCCTGCATTATAAGCAGCAATTGCTAAAACCAAAGATCCATTAAACTGATTCAAGAGCGTATGCAAATGCGATACCCCTAATGTGATATTAGCATCCTTATTATAAAGAGATTTTGTTGAGACGGTCTTTCCCTTTTCCTTTTTGATCTTCCTTGCTTCTTCTGCCGCAGTTGCTGGCATGAGCTGCATGAGACCCTGCGCACCTGCACCACTAAGGGCACTAGTGTCAAAACAACTTTCTTGACGAATAATAGCATGGCTTAAAAATGGCAGCACTGGATGGGTTTTTTCCATCTGTTTAACAAGCGCATCCGAAAGAGTCGGGTACGCATGAGACAAAATTAACGTTGACCCTCTCGCTGCTTTTTTAGCAGTTCTAATTGCTGCAGATGCATTCTTCTTCTCATGGACTAACTCGATTAATAAGGGTCGTTCGTTATCATCGATAATCTCAGCCAATCTTATAATAAATGCTTCGGCAAAATCATGCTTTCCTTGGGATATTAGAATATGAAGAGCCTTAACTAACTCACGATCTTCAAATTTTTTACGGACGGCTTGAGAGGTTGATGTTTTTTTAAACAATGAAGTTGTTGAAATGACATGCCCTAACTCTTCCAACCGAGCATTTGCTAACTGACCATAATAAGTGCCTGCGTGAAAACTTGCTTTTTGCAACCAATCCATTTTTTCAGAGTCTAATTTTAAAACAGCGGCTGCTTCCCCAGCCCAAAATGCGGCACGAGAACGGCTAATTGGTGCTTTCACTTTTTCATAAAGATTTTTAAAAATAGCAAAGGCTTTATGGGGATCTTTTAAAAACCGTAATGACAACCAACCCATCATCCACTCTGCATGAGCATAGTCTTCCCCCCCTGCAAGCTGATGTTTGTTGATGATGTCAAACGCATCTTTATAACGCTTAGCTTCAATCATCCGCCTTGCCATAATATTGCGCTCTTGCCACCATAAACTTGGGAGGATCTTTTCACTCACTCCAACTTTTCGTGAAGTCAAAACCTCTAAAGCTTTTTCATTCTTTTCTTGGCGACGATATAACTTAGCCTTTTCATAAGAAAGTCCCAACGCTGATTTAAGCGTTTCTGGAATTGGCGGAATTTCAGTTTTCTTTTGAATCATTGCTATTCTAGCTGCAGCAAGGGCTTGATGATTTTTATCAACCATAGGTAAATAACGCCTAACCTCATCAAGCTTTTCGAAGGACAAGAGATAATTTAAACGCTGATTATAGTCTCCGGGTGTTAGATGTTTACCAAATTCTTCATTAAATCGTTTAAAGCTTGAGGAATCAAATTCATCCTCAATCCAAGTCTTTTTAATAAGAGCAATTGCATCGATCTCTTTCCCGTTTTTTAATAGAGTTCGAATTTGGATAATCTTTCCCGTAACTGTTAAGGGAGGATGCTTTGTAAACCAATTAGCAACGTCTGGAGAAGCCTCAAGTCCTTTAAGAGATTGCTCTGCTCTTCTTTGCAAAGCCTCAAGTCTTGGCCAAGATGGGTTTGTATCGATAAACTTTGAAGCTTCAGTAAAGCTAACGTTGTCTTCTTGTAATCTAACCCATTGATTTAGCTTCATCGAAATATTTTCTCCTGATGCAAAAGCAAATCCCAATATACAGCTTACATGAAGCAAAAGCTTGGCAAAAGTAAGACTTATGGGTATCTTAAGAAAAGATTTTTTTTTCACAAGGTTTAACATGTTTTCCGGCTCAATTGTAGCAATTATTACGCCTTTCCATTCAGGAAAATTAGATGAAGCAGCTTTGCAAGATCTTGTTTCCTGGCACATTGGTGAAGGAACTGATGGCATCGTCTGTTGTGGCACGACTGGCGAAGCATTATTGTTATCTTCAGAAGAACGACATAAAGTTATCACCCTCACCTTAAAAGCTGCCGCAAATCGCATTCCTGTTATTGTTGGCTGTAGTGCCGCTGGAACTCTCGAAACAATAAAGATGGTCCAAGAAGCTCAGAACGCTGGGGCAGCTGCAGCTCTTATTGTTACGCCCTTCTATATTAAGCCTACATCTTTGGGTTTATATCAACACTTTATTGAAATACATGAGAAAACTAATTTACCAATCATTATATATAATAATCCAGGACGAACTTCTGGTGAGATTTCAGTTGAAACGCTCTCTAAACTTGCAGAGCTTCCTCGTATTGTTGGCTATAAAGAATCAGGTAGCGATTTAACCCGTCCCGTTTTTCTACGTCAAACAATCAAGAAAGATTTCTGTATTCTCTCTGGTGATGACCCAACAGCTCCTGCTTACTTTACTTATGGTGCTGATGGCTGGTGTTCTGTTGCTGGCAATGTCGCACCAAAGCTTTGCAAAATGCTCACTCAAGCATGGAAGGATAAAGATATCGATCTTTTCCGCAAACTTACGGACCTTCTCACGCCTTTAAATCTATCTATGTTTGTTGAAACTAACCCTGGACCTGTTAAATATGCTGTATCTCTTTTAGGAAAATGCCATAATGAACTGCGTTTACCATTAGTTTCTGTCAGTTCACAAACAGAAGCTCGTGTAAAAGAAGCAATGATTCACGCAAAATTATTGAGTTAGGTATACAATGGCACGCCCTTCCAACGGATTTCAGCCTGTCGCTCAAAATCGCAGAGCAAGGTTTGATTACGAAATACTAGAGACACTAGAAGCTGGAATTATGCTCACCGGCAGCGAAGTAAAATCGATTCGCTCTGGCAAAGTCAGCATTAACGAATCCTATGCAGGTGAAATGGGTGGAGATATGGCAGGAGAGATTTATCTCTTTAATGCAAATATTACGGAATACACTGAAGCGAATCAGTTCAATCATCAACCAACAAGGCCCCGGAAGCTTCTCTTAAGAAAACGTCAAGCTAACCGATTCTTAGGATCAATTCGCCGTAAAGGTATGACATTAATTCCTCTAACTCTTTATTTTAATGCCAAAGGCCGCGCAAAAATTGAACTCGGACTTGGCAAAGGAAAGAAAACCGTAGATAAACGTCAAACCATTAAAGAGCGCGAATGGGGACGTGACAAAGCACGATTATTGAGAAATAACAACAAAAACGATTAAGACAATAATTGCAAACTGAATCATAGTCGTGTATGTAAAATAGGATAATATTAGATTTATAGTGATCGGAGTAGACAATGAGTGCTGCCACAACTTTACAAGCACAAGCAAGAACACAAGCAGGAACCGGAGCAGCACGTGCTACCAGAAGAGCTGGATTCGTTCCAGGAATCATTTATGGCGACAACAAAGAACCGCAAATGATTGCTGTTGACCCAAAGGTTTTGGCGAAAGAATGCCAAAGCTCTGGATTTTTTAGCAGAGTGTTTGATATTACCCTTGATGGAAAAACTCAACAAACTGTTGCTAAAGATGTGCACTTGCACCCAGTTACAGATGAGCCTATGCATGTTGATTTTCAACGTGTTAACAAAGATTCAAAAATTCACGTGTCTATTCCTATTAACTTTATTAATGAAGATAAAGCACCAGGCATTAAACGCGGCGGTATGCTTAACATTATTTTCCACACTCTTGAAGTCATTTGCCCAGTGCAATCAATTCCAGAGAGACTTACGGTTGATTTAACTGGAATGGAATCTAACCAGTCGATTCATATTGCAGCCCTCAACCTACCAACTGGCGTTGTTGCTGCTCATCCTGAACGCGATAACACGATTGCAACGATCGTTGCTCCAAGTAGCGCTAGTGATGAAAAAGAAGAAGAAGCTGCTTAGTTTTTTCTTTCATTAATACACAATGTTTGTGCTGATTGGCCTGGGGAATCCAGGCGCGCAATATGCCTTGAATCGGCACAACATTGGTTTTATGGCAATTGATGTCATAGCTGAGTCTTATAATTTCTCTCCCTTTAAAAACAAATTTAATGCTCTGATAAGTGAAGGAATGATTGGCGAGACGAAGGTCATTCTTTGTAAACCCCTCACCTTCATGAATCTTTCGGGAAAGAGCGCACAGGCGCTGTTACAGTTCTACAAAATTCCGCTTGAAAAAGTTTATGTCATCCATGATGATCTTGATGTTTTACCTGGGAAAATCAAACTCAAATTAGGTGGCGGCAATGGTGGTCACAATGGCTTAAGCAGCCTTGATCAACATATTGGCAAAGACTATTGGCGTCTTCGCATCGGCATCGGGCACCCTGGGCACCGTGATGCCGTTACAAATTACGTATTAGGAAACTTCTCTAAACAAGATCATGAATGGCTAGAAGATACTTTATCAATAATCACTAAAGAATCCCCTGCCCTATTCACAACCAACAGCGCTGATTGGCTTAGCAAAGCAAACAGTCGCCCCAACTAAAATTTATTGTCTGGGCATTTCACTTTTGATAAGAATTTTTATTGATTCTGGACTTGGCACACCAGGTGATACGATTGCTGATGTATTTTGCACGCTACCATTTTCATTATCGGCGAAGCTATATGTTACACTTAACATAGAAATTAGCCCAATTATTAATTGTTTTTTCATATGGACACTCCCTTTTAAAATCAACTTACTGATTTATGGTACCAGTTTTTTAAATAAAATAAACATAAAATTTTAACAAAATTAATGTTTGTTTTTTAATAGGTTAACTTAGAATTAACTTTCTTTTACACAATAACATGCACACAAGCTTGTCACCCGTCAGTTTTTTACAGCCTGCTAACGCATGATTTCTATTAGATATATGTATTTATGCACTTTTTCTTTCTCTGTCATCATCTCTGCACAGGCGGAGATGACTGATCTACCTTTTGATTTTGATAAGCCCGAAGACAGTCCTGGTTTTTTGCTCTGGCAAACGACTATACCTATGCAAATTGAAGATGTTGAGAATTTAAGGCGGAGATTTTGGCAAAGGACAGAGCCTTTAAAACCGCAGATAGCTCCTTCTATCTAAGGCTTTAAAGGCGATAGTTGGTTGATAAAAGATCAACATCTTCAGTTTGTATAGGTATATTACCTGGCAACGACTTATTAAGAAAGCGTTGGAACCTCACGACATTTCTCATGCGCAATTTGTTATTATGGCGATTCTTCTCTGGTTTGGAAAACACAACTACGATACAACACAAATCCTCATTGTGAACTGGTCCAAGCTTGATAAAATGACAGTGTCAAAATCACTTAAAAACTTGTTAGCCTAGATCTCGTGGATCGATTTATGCAACAGATACGCATGCTAAAAGCGTGTCTCTGAGGGATAAAGGAAAAGATTTTGTCTATAAATTCATTCCAATCATAGAGAAAATCGATGCCGAATTTTTTGGAAAATTACCTGATCATAACCAATAATCATTGATCCAGCTTTTAAAAGAATTAGTATCAGAGCAAAAAAAATATTAACAGAAATTGACTAAATGCGACAAAGAAGGATGCCACAGAATCCTTTGTTGATATGCTTTATGTATTGAAACCTTATAAGAAAAAAAGTAGGCATTTAAACTTTAACCACATTATATTACTTGTTATTTTAAATATGATATTTTTATAGAAAATAAAAAGAAAAATACATATGAAGCAAATTGACACGTATTGGAAAGAAGTTGGACGTGAAGAAATTTGGTGGTGTAGTAAATGCAGTGCTCAAATCAATCTCAATACAACCTATAAAAAAGATAGGGATCTTCAAGAGGTTCTCAATTTATATAAAACTCACCACGACATTGATCAATTAACAAAAGATTCCAAATCGTTTTTGTGTTTTGGAGTATTTAAAAAACTATCTTCTGATCCATTTTTAGAAAAACGTGAATACACAACAACTTGGGGATATGCTGTTAAACATCATGATGACTATGTAAGGGATAAAAAGTATGATGAATTAGAAACGGTAACGTGTGTTGCACGCCAAAAAGTGTCTCCTTATAGCCATTACTGTGGAACATCTGGACCTAAAGACATAGTAAAAATACAAAATAAACGTCTTATTGAAATTTTGAAAACTGTAAAACAAGTAGAAGAGTGGGATGTTTATAATTGTGCTGAAGTTAAGTGCGCTGAAAAATTTTTAACAAAATATCCTGACATTGCAAAGGGTACTATTGAATTTGAAGCGATTGATAAAAATAGGAAACGTCGAGATCCTTGTAAAAATTGTGTGCAATGGATCTATAGAATTTAACTTTGAATAGATATTTTATTCGTAATTACTCAATACCAAAAACACACTTTGTGCAATTCTTCGACAACATCGAAGAATTGCACAAAAGCTTAAAATCGCACACCTAACTCTTGATCATCGAGTCGTTTGAGTTCATCGCGTAGGCGCGCCGCCTCTTCAAATTCCAGATTGGACGCTGCTTCTTTCATTTGTTTTTCGACTTTAACTTTATATGATTGCAGCTCTTTGCCACTAAGCAGTGCTGTTTTCGTATCAACAGTTAGGTAATCTGATTCACTCACACTATGCATAACGTCTGAAATTCCTTTTTTAATACTTTCAGGCGTAATATTATGCTCCAGGTTATAAGCGTGTTGTTTTTCACGGCGACGATCGGTTTCTGCAAAAGCCGCTTCCATAGATTTTGTAATTCTATCGGCATATAGCAGAGCTTTACCCTCAATATTTCGAGCGGCTCTTCCAATCGTTTGAATTAAGGATGTCTTTGAGCGCAAAAACCCCTCCTTATCCGCATCAAGAATTGCAACAAGGCCGCACTCTGGAATATCAAGTCCTTCTCTGAGCAAGTTAATGCCAACTAAGACTTCAAACTCCCCCAACCGCAGGCCTCTAATAATTTTCATTCTTTCAAGCGTTTCAATATCAGAGTGCATATAACGCACTCGCAAACCCGCCTCAACCATGTAATCAGTTAGAGCTTCTGCCATTTTTTTGGTTAGGGTCGTCACAAGAACGCGCATCCCTTTTTTGACAGTTAGTTGGCATTCTGCAATAAGATCGTCCACCTGATGTTCACAGGGACGAACAATGTAAATAGGGTCAATCAAGCCAGTTGGGCGAATAATTTGCTCCACAAACTCACCAGCTGTTTTCTCAAGTTCCCAAGGTCCAGGCGTTGCCGAAACAAAAATAGTTTGCGGCCTCATTTCTTCCCACTCTTCAAACTTCAAAGGACGATTATCTGCACAGGAAGGTAACCGAAAACCATGTTCACTCAGCACACCTTTGCGCGCCTTGTCTCCCTTATACATAGCCCCCAATTGAGGTACACTAACGTGGCTCTCATCTACAATTAAAAGCGCATCCTTTGGTAAATATTCAAATAAAGTTGGAGGATTTTGACCTGGAGCACGACCTGTCAGATACCTTGAATAATTCTCAATTCCAGCACAAGTGCCTGTTGCACTCATCATTTCCAAATCAAACTTAGTACGCTGTTCAAGACGTTGAAACTCTAGGTGTTTCCCCTCATTTTGGAATTCTTCTAACCGTTTTCCCAAATCAAATTGGATTTGCTTAATTGCCTGCTGCATTGTTGGTCCAGGCGTCACATAGTGACTGTTCGCAAAAACGCGAATCTCATCAAGAGTTTTAAACTTTTCACCTGTTAAAGAATCAATTTCTGTAATGACTTCAATTTCATCACCGAAGAAACTTAATCGCCACGCTCGATCTTCATAGTGAGCGGGGAAAATTTCAACAATGTCACCTCTAACTCGAAAATTTCCACGACTAAATCCAAGATCATTGCGTTTATAATGTAGTTCAACCAATTGACGCATCAATTTCTGACGATCAATCGACTGCCCTGTCTTTAAGGGAAGGATCATTTCACCGTAAGTCGAAACACCGCCAATACCATAAATACAGGATACACTGGCAACGATGATAACATCTCTCCGCTCAAGCAGAGAGCGCGTTGCGGAGTGGCGCATTCTGTCGATCTGCTCATTAATAGATGCAGTTTTTTCTATGAAAGTATCTGTACGAGCAACATAAGCTTCAGGCTGGTAATAGTCATAATAAGAAACAAAATACTCAACCGCATTATTGGGAAAGAAATCTTTCATTTCTGCATAGAGTTGGCCTGCTAAAATTTTATTAGGTGCTAAAACCAATGCTGGTCGTTGGACGGACTGAATCAGATGGGCAATTGTAAAGGTTTTTCCAGATCCCGTTACACCTAAAAGAACTTGATCTTTCTTTTCTTCTTGCACACCTTGGATGAGCTGCTCGATTGCCTGAGGTTGATCTCCTGCAGGTTTGAATGAAGAGACAATTTCAAAGGGAGAAGATAAAGATGAGTCAGCACTTTTATTATAAAGCAAAGGAATGGTCACTGTCATAAAGAATTCCTCAGATTGTGCACGAGCATCAACCTATCAGAAGTCCCAATTTACAGCAAGCACCTCTTTTTTTTCTGGGATTTCTTTCTCTAATAAATCACTCAGAGTACTTCTCCCTAATAATTAAGATAAACCACGATTTTCCGCCATAGCTCTTCCTAATACATCGTAATGCTCACTCCAGTTAATTCGTGCAGTACGAATCGCATTTCCTTCATCTGTTGCGTCAATTAATTTCTCTTTTTGTGCTTTCGCAAACTCTTGATTTTTCTCGTTAACACTTCTTAGAAAATGATAGATGTATTGTATTTTAAGGCCTTTTTTTAAAGAATCAGCATAATTAAACTGACGCACATGTTCTCTTAATTGTTCTTGCACTGACTCATTCCCTCTTTCGACAAGAAATTCAAAAGCATTCGGTGAGAAATAGGCTCCTGTATTTTTTGTAATTGCCATCATTCTCTGTGTGCTTAATTCAGGATTAGTCTCATACAACTTGAAAGAAAGAAAATAATCAGTGGCCACATATCCTTTCTTAGAAAAGTAGGTAATATGGTCATTACTCCCTAAATCTTCTCGCACTAGAGTCTCTCCAGCTATTGCCATTTTAAAACAACACAACACAGCCGCTACAAATCGAAAAATCAAAATGACCTCTAATAATAGAAAAACTGAATATTATTCAGTTAATATTTAATCTTTGGAATTCAATAGACATTCTAGAAAAAATCTTCAAGTAAAATCTGAAAATGAAAATAATTCACATCGTTGACAAATTCAAAGAAAAGCCTGATCATTTTAAGTAGAGATAATGTAATAATGTTTAAATAATGGGGTCTTAATTATGAAATTTTGTCTTTCACTTACAGCAGCTTTCCTTAGCACAACAGCTGTTTACGCTCATAACACAGCACCTGCTGTAGAACAACACGCTCCTGCGAATAAGCCAGAAGCTGCAGCGAATGCACACATCTCTCTTAATCGTTTTGTATTAGCAACAGGTATTGAACATCGTGAACCACACAATGCAAAAGAAAATTTTACAACTGCTGATGGCAAAGTTTTTGCCTTTGCTGACTTAAATTCAAAAGGCCATGATCACGTTGTTTTTCAATGGAAGCATAATGGTAAAGAGCATGCTAAAGTTCAAGTAAAAGTCTCGGACTCTGCTCGTTGGCGCACATTTAGCCACGTTAGTGCCCTTCCTGGTAATTGGTCTGTTGCCATCGTTGATAAAAGCGGCGCTGTTCTAAAAGAAATGAACTTTAACGTTGGCGGAGCGACAGCACCTGTTGTTGCACCTAAAGAAGCTCCAGCTCCTCAAGAAAAACAAAAAGTTGAAGAGCCTAAAAAAGTAGATCCAGCTGCAAAACCCGCAGCTCACTGACGATAATAATCGTTTAAGAAGAGCTCTTCTCATCGAGATCCCCGGGTCAAGCCCGGGGAAAACATGGGAGAGTAATGATAGTGTAGAAAACAGAGAGAGCCCCCACCAGCGCAGTCATCCTCGGGTTAAACCCGGGGATCTCATAAAAACAGAGAAGAATACTTACTAAACACACAATTTTTCCTTAAATTCACCTCAATTTTTAATAGTTTCCTTTTTTCCAAATCACAATTTTTTTTTAATTTCAAGACTTGAAATGCTAGCTTTTTCATGATGAATTAACTATATATTGTCATGTGACCAAGAAAAACAACTAGATATAGTATATTTTTAGATATATTTTAAGGAATTGCCGAATGAAAATAAGCCGCCTCTGCACCACTGCTGGGAAATCTCCATACGCTGACATTAGCTTTCGCTTTACGAGTAGCGAGATTAAAAATCCAGATGGATCTATTGTTTTTCGTCAAGAAAATATTGAAGTTCCTACAAGCTGGTCACAGGTTGCTTGCGATGTTCTCGCACAAAAATATTTTCGTAAAGCCGGCGTTCCAAGCGAAACAATTGCAGTTGTAGAAGAAGGCGTTCCTGCTTGGTTATCAAGATGCGAGGCAAAACCAGGTTGTTCATTCGGCGCTGAAACAAATTCCAAACAAGTTTTTGATAGATTAGCTGGAGCATGGACATACTGGGGTTGGAAAGGCGGCTATTTTGATAGCGAAGAGGATGCGCAGACATTTTATGACGAAATGCGCTACATGCTCTGTACACAAATGGCAGCTCCTAACTCACCTCAATGGTTTAACACAGGTCTTCATTGGTATTATGGTATTAATGGTCCGGCTCAAGGACACTTTTATGTCGATGACAAAACAGGCGAGCTAAAAGCTTCAGACTCTTCTTATGAAAGACCACAACCACACGCCTGCTTTATCCAAGGGATTTCTGATGACTTGGTAAACGAGGGTGGCATTATGGATCTGTGGGTTCGGGAAGCACGCTTATTCAAATATGGTTCTGGAACAGGAACGAACTTCTCCAGAATTCGTGGTTCTGGTGAATCCTTATCAGGCGGCGGTAAATCTTCAGGATTGATGAGTTTCCTTAGAATCGGTGATCGTTCAGCTGGCGCCATTAAATCAGGCGGAACAACACGCCGAGCGGCAAAAATGGTTGTGCTTGATATTGATCACCCAGATGTTGAAGAGTTCATCAACTGGAAAGTCATTGAAGAACAAAAGGTTGCTGCTCTTGTTGCGGGATCAAAAACGAACAATCTTTACCTCAACATGATTTTAGAAGCTTGTCATCAAAGTGATGTGGAAGAGTCCAAACGATTTGATCCAAAAACCAATCCTGGCTTAAAAGCAGCAATCCGTGCAGCAAGAACAGCTATGGTTCCAGATAACTCTATTCGTCGTACGATTCAATTGGCTGAGATCGGTCACACTCATATTGATGTACCTGTTTATGACTCCGACTGGGATTCTGAAGCTTACTCTACTGTATCTGGACAAAACTCTAATAACTCAGTTCGCCTAAGCAACGATTTTATTGAGGCTGTTTTAGGAGATAAAGATTGGAATCTTTTAAATCGTAAAAATGGTGGCATTGCAAAGACAATTAAAGCACGCGATCTTTGGGAAAAAATTGGCTATGCAGCTTGGGCATGCGCTGATCCAGGAGTTCAATTTGACACAACTATCAATGAATGGCATACCTGCCCAGCAAGCGGCCGAATTAATGCTTCAAACCCTTGTTCAGAGTACATGTTCCTTGATGACACCGCTTGTAATCTAGCTTCCCTGAATTTGGCAACATTTTATAAAAACAACACGTTTGATGTTGCTCTTTATGAGCACGCAACAGCACTTTGGACGATCGTCTTAGAAATCTCTGTGATGATGGCACAGTTCCCATCTAAAGAAATCGCACAATTATCTTATGATTTCCGAACTCTAGGCTTAGGGTACGCTAACCTTGGTGGTCTATTAATGTCGATGGGCATTCCTTATGATAGTGATGCAGGCAGATCAATTGCGGGATCTTTGGCTGCAATTTTAACAGGCATTTCCTATAAAACTTCTGCAAAGATGGCCAAAGAATTAGGTGCATTTTCTGAGTATCAGTTAAACAACAAACCAATGTTACGCGTTATTCGCAATCACCGTCAGGCTGCTTATGGAAAGAGTGATGGTTATGATGGCTTATCAATTCTCCCGACGCCTTTAAAAGCAAAAGATTGCCCTATACCAGAGCTTATTCAATCGGCGAAAGCTGCTTGGGATGATGCTTTGAAATTAGGAGAAAAGCACGGGTATCGCAACGCTCAAACGACAGTGATCGCGCCAACCGGAACAATTGGTTTGGTCATGGATTGTGACACAACCGGCGTTGAACCTGATTTCGCTTTGGTTAAATTTAAAAAACTAGCAGGTGGTGGTTACTTTAAAATCATTAACCAAATGGTTCTAAAAGCCCTAACAACTCTTGGGTACGCTGAGAAAGAGATCAGTGAAATGATCCAGTATGCTGTTGGTCATGGCACACTTGAAAATTGCTCTAGCATTAACCCAGTAAGTCTAAAAGAAAAAGGGTTCACTCCAGAAATCTTAGAAAAACTACAAAGTTCACTGGCCAGCGCCTTTGATATTAAATTTGTTTTCAACAAATGGAATCTTGGTGAAGACTTCTGCAAAACCACACTTGGATTTACGGAAGCACAGCTTAATTCTCCGACATTCGATATGCTCGAAGCCCTTGGTTTTTCGAAGGCAGATATCGAAGCTGCAAACAATTATTGCTGTGGCACGATGACGTTAGAAGGTGCGCCTTATCTTAAAGATGAACATCTTCCTGTGTTTGATTGTGCTAACCCTTGCGGTCGTATTGGTAAACGTTATTTATCAATAGATAGCCATATCCACATGATGGCTGCCGTTCAGCCTTTCATTTCAGGTGCGATTTCCAAAACAATCAACATGCCAAATAATAGTACAATTGAAGATTGCGAGAATGCATATCTCACTTCTTGGCGTTCTTGTTTAAAAGCAAATGCATTATACCGTGATGGCTCAAAACTATCTCAACCGTTAAACTCTGCTATTCTTGATGACGAGGATATTGAAGAACTCAGCGCTATGCCAAACACAAAAAAAGCAACAGTCATGGCTGAAAAGATTGTCGAGAAAGTTATTGAAAAAATCACCCATCAATCACAGCGCCGCAAACTTCCGAATCGCCGCAGTGGTTATACTCAAAAAGCAAACGTTGGTGGTCATAAGATTTACTTGCGTACCGGTGACTATCAAGATGGCAGCATTGGTGAAATTTTCATTGATATGCACAAAGAAGGCGCTTCTTTCCGCTCATTAATGCATAACTTTGCAATGGCAATTTCAATTGGATTGCAATACGGCGTTCCTTTAGAGGAATATGTTGATGCGTTTACTTTCACACGCTTTGAACCGTCTGGTGTTGTTGAAGGCAATGATTTGATCAAAATTGCAACCTCAATTCTTGACTATATTTTCAGAGAGCTTGCGATCACTTATTTAGGTCGCAATGACTTAGCGCATGTACAACCTCAAGATCTGGCGCCTGACACAATTGGCACACCAAGTGACTACCCAAGTCTTATGGAAGAAAGCGCACACAAAGAACACAACACCGAAACAACATCTTCTCTTGCTGTTGAAATCCCACAAGATGGTAATGTGTATGTTCTGCGCACTGAAGCACTTGAGCGTGGCACTCTTGCCGCAACAGGAACAGATAGTTCTGCAGGTGGCGCTCGCGTAAATCGCCAAGAGAAATCACGCCAAGCAAAGTTGCAGGGCTATGAGGGCGATGCTTGCGGTGATTGTGGAAACTTTACAATGGTACGCAATGGAACTTGCTTAAAATGCAACACCTGCGGCGCTACCAGTGGTTGTTCTTAGGCTGAAAGAAGCGTCCAACTCTGTTTATGAGATCCCCGGGTCAAGCCCGGGGACGACAGTTAAGGAGGAATTCCTCCATTCTCACAAGTATCCTCAACGCTCTCCTGTGTCATCATAGGGTTTCTAAATTGTCATCACCGGACTTGATCCGGTGATCTCATCAATATTTATACCGATCCAATCACATCACCGCACAAGTACAGAAATTATATCATCTTCAATATCAGGAAAAACTCCATTCACTTTAGAACGCACCAATCTTGCTTTTCCGCTCAAATCACTGCCTGCCCAATCAGAATCTTTTTTCAACTCTTCAACTTGTGTTTTGACCCAAATAATTTTTTCATGTCTTTGAGCGTTTGGTGATAACTTACTGATATCTTGGCTTTGAATATAATTTCTCACAATATTCGGAGCTGCTTTTTGCATAGCCATCGCAAATACATCACCAATAATTCCGGCTTCTGCCGGTGTTGCTACACGAGTTGCAAGCCCCCCGACTCCCTGTCCTTGCGTTATAATTGCAAGAATTTTACGAGATAATTTTTTAACTTCGTCTAACTGAATCTCGTAATCATCACCCACTAAATCATTTAATCCTTTCAAAGAATCTGCCAATTCTTTTCTCAAATACCCAAGGTATGAAACAGCTTTTGAAACAGTCCTATTTGAAGAAACAAATCTCGCATAATCAGCCGTAATTATTTCTTGGAAGCTGTGGAACTCATCCATAATCCTTTGGTTTTCTCGCGCTAGTTTTCTTTCAGGAACTCCATATTCAAAAGAAATTCGAATTGCTTCTGCTAACAGACGAACTTCTGTTTCGTCAATAACATATCCTAAATCAACACAAAGATTATGTGCTCCCTGAAGCGTTAAAACTGCGCTTTCATCGTTGACTGATCTATCAAGATAAGCTCTGAAAAACTCATCTTTTTCTTCTTCATCCATATAATCAACATGATATCGATTCGTTAAATATTGAATAATATCGCCTGTCGAAATAGAGCGTGCTTTTTTATTAAGCGCTAGTTGTTGTTTTAAACCTGGCATAGATTTTTGCAGGGTATCCATAGATTGTAGTTCATATTCTTCTGGGGCAGCTAAGCTTCGCAATCTGCCTATTTGTGTTCTCATCTGTTCAGCTTGAGTTGCTGTACTAACTCGTCCTAACATTCTTTCAAGCTGTACAATTTTTTGCTGCACATCTTTTCTGCTTTTAACATCTTGTATTATTTTTTGAAAACCTGAAACTTGCGCTTTCAATCGCTTATCTTCTGCATTTTCAACCACCCCAAAGATCAATTTAGCTAAAAATTCAGGAGTTACTGTTTTATAAAAACGCGCCACAACAACGTCAGGGCTTCCCTCATACTGATCATTACGCTGGTGATTTGTTTCACGGTAATTTTCAGAAGAGCTAAATAAGCCAAGTTCTTCTTGTAATGCATGCTTATAGAATGAGGTAATATGATTATTTTCCGGATTAGAAGGCTCAAGAACAATTTGTCCAAAAACATCTTCTTTCCTAAGGGCAATCAACGTCTTTATCTGTTCCTCTATACCTGAAGAAGCGGCATTTTCACTATAAACAACGGTCTTGAGAACTGTATCAACACCTTCTTTTTGACCCGCTGGACAATGAAGTAATCCTGACATAAGCAATCCTGCATTCATTGCTTTTACAGATGGATCTTCTGTTGCTTCTAATTTTGCAAATATTGCTTCCAATCCTTGTTTAAGAGATGGAACTTCTTCTAACTTTGGTTTCCATTCTTCATTTCCTTGGGGAGACTCTAATCCATAAAGGACTCTTAAGTACCTAATAACTTGATCAATATTTTCCTGCACCAAAACGCGATTATTATCAGTCGTTTTAGCCTCTGGATTAACAATCGTAATAGGAAGAAAATTTGGCAGCGTTGGATTGTCTAAATCAAAACTTGCTATAATTCGCTCAAATTGGCTTAGGATTTCCACCCCAGAAAGCCTGGATGCTGGTAACTGCGGCAATTTCGCCTGTCTTAATTTTTCACGATTAATGCGAACTTCTTGGGTATCTAATGAATCATAAAAATCTGCTCTCGTGTCCACGCCTGAAAAACGCCTCAACGCATTTTGCATGCCCGCTAACCATTGAATTGAATATACAACAGTATCAACACGCGATTGCACATTATCATATGTAGCAACAGCTTCTTTTATAAGCTTAACGAAGTGACGTTGCCTCAAAGGCTGTAATTGTTGCTGAGAAGGAACGACTTCCATCGTCTTTCCATAGAGCTCAATAGTCTGACCGAATTCTGCTCGTAATTCCGCATCGACACCTGGCCCAAACATAATACGAATATTAGGCGTTTCAGGCATATGATCCAAAAGATTATTAATATCATGTCGGTTATTAATTTGAATGACTTCTTCAATACCAGCAGGAGGAGTATTAAGAGCATTTAAAGCATCTATAATTCTAGTTACCTGTCTCACATTCATATCAGGAGTTAACAACAAACTTGCTGTATCAACAATCTCCGTCCAATCATCAGAACTATAACCAGCCTTATGTCGATATTCATTTTTGAGTGCTACAATATGGCTGCGCACAGCACTGCGTCTCTCTCCTGCGCTTCTTATTGCATCCGTATAAAGCTTTCCAACCAAAACACGAGGATCTTTTGTACGAAATTCATTAAGAAGAAATAACATCCCCTCAAAATCAGCATCATGGCAAGCTGGTTGTACTTCCAAATTAAAATCAGCAATCGTTACATAAGGATTTTCTAGGCTAATTGCTCTAACTATATCTCTCAGTTCACCCGTTTGCGCTGGCTCTAAAACTTTACCATAAGATAATTGTCCAATTACAGCCTCAACATCCATTCCATAGACTGGAAAAAAGAGAATAAAAAAAAGAATAATTCGAAACATAGAATCAATAGCCTTAAAGTATTTTGTGCTTTCTACCATATAATATGATTTAAGAACCACCTTTTCTAATTAACTCCATATCTACTTCACTAAAGCCAAGGTGATGACCAACTTCATGAATAATCACGTTATGAACTAACTTATCTATGGTCTCCCTATTTTCCCGAGCAAACCGAATTAAGGAACACCTGTAAAGAAAAATAGTGTCATGGATCTGTGTTTTTGAAGACTTACGCTTAGAAGAGATAGGAACACCGCGATAAAGACCCAAAAGATCATATTTGTCGTAAATATTAAGGCTAAGTAAGGTCTCTTTATTGGCAAAGTTCTCAACCTTAATCAATAAATTATCTGTTTTTTTCTGCAGTTCTTCAGGAAGATTACATAATGTTTCGTGAGCTAAGATATAGAAGTCAGTAATATCTGGTAAATCTGGATAAATTCTGTCTTTGTGAGGGTATACCATATTCTTTCTTCCTATAATTCTTTAACGTAAGCCGTCATTTGAAAAATGATCAGCCTGAATGTTGCTCTACACCCTTCACAGTAAATGAGAAAAGTTAACAAATTGTCTCGATACAGAAGAAAAAATTACTTTTCTTAAAAATATTTTTTTAAAAGATGGATCATCATTCAACTCATGATTATGATGGTGAATAAATAATTTTAGCACTCAAGGAAGTAAGCATGCTCAAACATTTTTTGCGGAAAAAACTCTATATCTTAGGAGGATTATTACTGCCATGTTTGATGCTTTCAGGATGCGGCACTGATGCCATTATTTCTGCCGTCAAATCAACCTTTAATTTAGACACGGCTAAAGTATGGCTTGAAAAAGTAAATATTAAGACAGCAAGTGATGCAAACAATAATTCTCCTCTTCAACTTCACATACTAATAGTATATAAGAAAGAATTGCTTGCAGATCTTGCAAAACTAAACGCAGATACTTACTTTGAAAAATATGAACAAATAAAAAATGATAACATCGGTCAAGTGGATTTCTTTGTGCAAGAATTAGTACCAGGACAAAATGTTGATGGTTTTACAATAAATCCCTCTAAAGTATCTGGAGAAGGTGTGTTAGTATTTGCACGCTACTCTCATGAATTGCCTGGTGATCATCGTATGGCTATTGGCGAAGATAAAGAAGTTACTATTTATCTAGATAAAGTTGACTTCAGAATTGAATCTGTAAAGAAATAAGGAAATATCTTAAGTTATGCCATCGGCACTCAAAAATATCTCAGAACCTGATTCAGCTCTTCTCCTTCAATGGGAAAAAGTTAGCCTTGACTTAATTAAGGAATTTGGTGATGCAGCTTTTAAAAGCTGGTTAAAACCCTTAGTCGTTTTAGGCTTTCAGCAACGAAAGCTAATCCTCGCTGCCCCAAGTCGCTTTATGCGTGATTGGGTTAATGCGCATTACGCAAATAGGATTTGTAAACTCTGGATGTCAATGAATTCAGATATTGAGTCCATAGACATAATAATAAAAGCCCCAATTGCAGCGACCGCTGAAAATAAAATCCCAGCAACAGTTAAAACACCTGTTGAATCCGAAGATTTAGGTGAGACTCTTGAGAGAGAGGCCATGGGCGCTGCTTTAGATAGCCGTTTTACCTTTGAGAACTTTGTGGTTGGAAAACCAAATGAACTTGCTTATGCCGCTGCACTTCGTGTTGCTGAATCGGCAAAACCACTTTTTAATCCTCTATTTCTTTACGGCGGCGTTGGCCTTGGTAAAACTCATTTAATGCATGCAATTGCTTGGCACATAAAAAAATGTCACCCAGATCGAAAGGTGATTTATTTATCAGCTGAGAAATTCATGTATCAATTTGTACGCGCTCTGCGTTTCAAAGATACTGTTGCATTTAAAGAGCAATTCCGTTCCGTGAATGTCTTGATGATTGATGATGTGCAGTTTATTGGCGGCAAAGAAACAACTCAGGAAGAATTTTTCCATACTTTCAACGCATTGGTGGATAACAATCACCAAATCATTATTTCTGCAGATAAGTCTCCAGCCGACCTAGAGCGAATGGAAGATCGATTAAAATCACGCCTTGGCTGGGGATTAGTCGCCGACATTCACCCGACAACGTACGAACTTAGAATCGGAATACTGCAGGCAAAAGCCGAATCAATGGGCGTGGAAATCCCCAAAGAAGTTATTGAGTTCTTAGCATTTAAGATCAGCTCTAATGTGCGTGAATTAGAGGGTGCTTTAAATCGCATCATTGCCCATGCAACCTTAGTTGGACGTAGCATTACAGTTGATACAACGCAGGAAGTTTTAAGAGATTTATTAAAAGCGAATGACCGTCGTGTTACAATCGAAGATATTCAAAAACGTGTTGCGGAGTACTATAATATTAAGACTTCCGACATGCAGTCTGCTCGGCGTCTACAAAACATTGCTCGCCCTCGGCAAGTGGCTATGTATCTTGCAAAGATTTTAACATCTAGATCTCTCCCAGACATTGGCCGAAAATTTGGAGGACGTGATCACACGACAGTCCTTCATTCCGTCAGAAAAGTTCAGGAAATTTATCTCAATGATAAAGAATTTGCTGATGACGTTGATATCCTTAAACGATCTTTAGAAACATAATATTAGGTGAAAGCTGAACAATGAAACTATCAATTGAACGTTCTTTCTTTTTAAAAGCATTATCTCATGGTCAAAGCGTTGTAGAGCGTCGAACGACTCTGCCGATTTTGAGTCATATCCTTTTAACAGCTATGCCAAGTGGTTTAGTTTTAACAACGACGGATATGGATCTTGCACTTATAGAAACAATTCCTGCACAGGTTGAGGAAGTTGGCACTATCTGTGTATCTGCACATATTTTGCATGAAATTGTTCGTAAAATGACGGATAAAAATCTCATTGAAATGGTTCTCGATCAAGACTCTGGTCAAGTAATCATCACATCTGGACGCTCTCGTTTTAATTTATCGTGCTTATCTGCCGAAGATTTTCCGCAATTAACTCACGGAGAGCTTTCACATCATTTTTCTCTTCCCTCAACAACACTGAAATACCTAATTGACAACAGTCGCTTTGCTATGTCGAATGAGGAAACACGCTATCATCTGAATGGTATTCATTTCCACACCGTGGAAAGCACAAGCGGTATGGTTTTACGCGCTGTCGCAACAGACATGCATCGCCTCGCTTCTATAGAGTGCCCGATGCCTGAGGGCGCTGATGGAATGCCTGATATAATTGTTGGCCGTAAAACAATTGTAGAGATACGAAAGCTTCTTGACGAATCAGATCAAATCGTAAACATCAGCCTCTCTTCAGCGCGTATTGAATTCGCAATTGCAGGCGCAAGTAGCCAAGCAGTCCTAAGCTCGCGCTTAATCGATGGAACTTTTCCAGAATACAAAGAAGCTTTAGATGTTGATAATGATAAAACTCTTATTGTTGGGACAAAGGCATTCGCTGAAGCTGTTGATAGAGTTGGAACAGTTGTGAATGATAAAGTCCGTGCTATTAAATTAACTTTAAGTGAAAACTCAGCAGTTTTATCAGCAGTTAACACCGACTTTGGAAGTGCTACTGAAGAGTTAGATGTTGATTATCCTTATCCGGATGCTGTCGAACTTTGCTTTAATGTGCGCTATTTATTAGATATCTCTCAGCAAATTGAAGAGGAAGAAATGAGACTTCTCGTTAGTGATGGTGAATCTTCCGTTTTAGTCAAACCTTTAAACAATGATAATGTTGTTTATATTTTGATGCCAATGAGAGCTTAATTGCTTAATCTAAAACGAGAATACAATGAGCTTAGAAGTTCTACCGGAGTAACAGAACTTTTTCTACATAACTATCGCAACTATTCGAGTTTGAATTTGCAGCTTGAAGCACGTCCTGTTGTATTAATGGGACCAAATGGTGCCGGCAAGACAAATTTATTAGAAGCATTGTCGTTCTTGTCTCCAGGTCGCGGATTGCGCTCTGCAAAGTTGGCACAGGTTACAAATGTATGTACTGATAAAGAAATTCGGGATCATTTTCTTTGGACAGTGTCTGCTCAGTTAGACAACGATGTAACGTTAGGAACAGGGTTAGAATTAACCCCAATGGGAAAAGAAAAGCGAATTGTTAAGATTCAGGGAGAAACTGCTAAAAGCCAGAGCGTTTTAACCGAATGGCTCAGTGTTGTTTGGGTAACACCGCAAATGGATCGATTATTTCTAGATGCATCTTCAAGTCGCCGTAAATTTATTGATCGTTTTGTTTATGCACGTGACTCTCAGCATGCAGAACGTGTCAATCGTTATGACCACGCACTTAGAGAGCGCTCGACCCTACTTCGAGAAAATCGCTTTGATGAATTATGGGTTAAAACGCTGGAAGAAAAACTCAGCGCAGATGGTGTCGCCATTACAATCGCCCGCAGAGACCTTGTTAACGATCTAAACGCCAGCCAATATTGGGGACATGGGGAAGATCGTCAGTATCCTTTTCCTCGTTTCAGAGCCTATATGAGCGGCGAGATTGATCAATGGATAGATCAGGGAGAATCTGCTATTGTGATGGAAGAAAGAATGGCAGAAAAATTAAAAGATGCTCGAAGAGAAGATGCAGCAACAGGCGGGTCTAGTATTGGGCCGCATCGCAGTGATTTAAAGGTGCAACATCTGGCAAAAAACTTACTTGCTGAGTTTTGTTCAACTGGTGAGCAGAAGATTTTGCTTCTTGCAATTACACTTGCTTTTATAAAGCAAGAAGTGCCTTCAAAAATGCGTTTAATTTTATTACTACTCGATGATGTAGTTGCTCATTTAGATTTTACGCATCGTATGGTACTATTCGGCGAGATTAGTGCTTTTGATCAACTTTTATCCTCTAATGGTTATAAAGGCGGAGGTTTACAAACATGGATGACGGGCACAGACAGCTCTTCGTTTCAACCTTTACTAGAGCACGCGCAATTTTTTAATGTCAATAACTCAACTTTAACACACGGTTTTTATTAGAATGACTTCTCCTGTTAGCAACGAAAAAATCCAAGCTGATGAGTATAACGCAGATTCCATCAAAGTCCTTAAAGGTCTTGATGCAGTTCGCAAACGTCCAGGTATGTATATTGGCGATACCGATGATGGTACAGGACTTCACCATATGGTGTATGAAGTTGTCGATAATGCCATCGATGAATCTTTAGCAGGTCATTGTACTCTTATCGAGATCGCCATTAAAGTTGATGGCTCAATAGTCGTGAATGATAATGGCAGAGGTATCCCTGTTGATATTCATCAAGAAATGGGAGTTTCAGCTGCTGAAGTTATTATGACTCAGCTCCATGCTGGTGGTAAATTCGACCAAAACTCCTATAAAGTTTCAGGTGGATTGCACGGTGTGGGTGTTTCTGTTGTGAATGCGCTGTCAGAAGTTTTAGAGCTAACTATATGGCGCGGTGGACATCAATACTACATGAAGTTCGAGCATGGTGTACCTGTGGCTCCCTTGGCAATGGTTGGAGAATCAAACGGCAAAACAGGAACAGAAATACGCTTCTTGCCTGCGACTTCAACTTTTACGACAGTTGAATTTAATCGTGCAACCATTGAACATCGTTTACGTGAATTAGCATTTTTAAACTCTGGCATTCATATTCTCCTTCGCGATGAAAGACCAGATAGTCTCTATGAAGTTGATCTTAATTACCAAGGTGGCCTTACAGAGTTCGTACGGTATTTGGATCGCGGTAAAAATGCATTGCATACATTACCAATCGTTATAAAAACCGTTAGCGGCGATATGACTGTTGAAGTCGCAATGGAATGGACAGATAGTTACCATGAAACAATGTTGTGCTTTACCAACAATATTCCGCAAAGAGATGGGGGAACCCACTTAGCTGGTTTTAGAGCAGCTTTAACTCGTACAGTTGGTGGTTATGTTGCTGATAGCTCCCAGGGTAAAAAGGATTTAGGAAAAAAAGAACAAGCGAAAAAAGATAAGCTCTCCCTCACCGGTGAAGATGCAAGAGAAGGTTTGACATGCGTTTTGTCAATTAAAGTTCCCGATCCTAAATTTTCTTCACAAACAAAAGATAAACTTGTTTCTTCTGAAGTTCGTCCTGTTGTTGAAGGCGCCGTATCTGAAGCTATCCTTCAATGGTTTGAGGAAAACCCTGCTCAGGCAAAAATTATCGCCGCTAAAGTTTTAGAAGCAGCATCTGCTCGTGAAGCTGCGAGACGTGCACGTGAATTAACACGCCGTAAAGGAGCGTTAGATTTAGCTTCTCTGCCAGGAAAACTTGCCGATTGTACAGAACGTGATCCAGCAAAAAGCGAAATCTTCATTGTTGAGGGAGATTCTGCGGGTGGTTCAGCAAAACAGGCTCGTAAACGACATTTCCAAGCTATCTTGCCAATTAAAGGTAAAATTCTAAACGTAGAACGCGCTCGTTTTGATAAAATGCTCGCCTCTGCTGAAATTGGTACATTGATCACAGCACTTGGGACGAGTATTGGAGCAGAAGAATTTAACCCCGATAAAGCTCGTTATCACAAAATCATCATAATGACCGACGCGGACGTTGACGGAAGTCACATCCGAACGCTGCTCTTAACTTTTTTCTATCGTCAAATGCGTCCGCTAATTGAAAGAGGATATTTGTATATTGCTCAGCCGCCTTTGTATCGCGTTAAAAAAGGACAATCAGAAGTTTACTTAAAAGACGAGCGTGCCTATGAGAGTTATTTGATGGACGGTGCTATTTCAGATTCTCGCCTAATTACCAATGACGGTGTTGTTATGACAGGACAAGATTTCCGCCAATTCGCGGATATTGTTATGAAAGTCAGACAATCAACACAATCACTCTCTCGTCGTTTTCAAAATATTTTTATCATTGAGCAAGCTCTAATGACAGGATTCTTAGAAGACATGAGTCAGGATACTGAGATTTTGCAAAAACGTTTAGCGCAACTTTCTCCCATTGGTGACTGGTCTGTTATCCGAAATCATGAATCTTTAGATATATCCCACACTGTAGCAGGCGTAAAAGAATCATGGAAATTAGAAGAATCTTTACTACAAGCTCCTGAAGTCAGATCTTTATTGGCTTTCAGACCTTCTTTTGCTGAAGTCTTCAAAAGCTCTATTCAGTATGAACAACCTGGTCGTTCAGACAAAGTTCAGCGTGTTTCTGTTGCTGGTCCGACGGAATTGGCCGAGGCTCTTTTGGATGCTGGGCGCAAAGGTATCACCATCAACCGATATAAAGGTTTGGGAGAAATGAACCCAGATCAACTATGGCAAACGACACTTGATCCCAATGTTCGAACTCTCTTGCAAGTGAAACTAAGTCATGCAGAGGAAGCAGAAGAGATTTTCTCAACATTAATGGGAGATGTTGTCGAGCCAAGACGTAAATTCATTCAAGACAATGCGTTAAAAGTGGTAAATCTTGACGCTTAGAATTTTCTCTAAATCTAAGAAAACTTTAAGGCCAGGATCAAATCCGAGATCTTGGCCGACGCCCTCACCTAAGCAAAAACCCTCTTTTTTCCTCATTTTCATAAAAACTGGATTTGTTCTTGGCATCTGGGGAATATCCATTCTGCTGCTTGGCGCACTTTGGTTTAGCCATGATCTTCCAGAATTAAAAGACTTACAAGCAACAGCAAGAAAACCAAGCATTACCCTGCAAACTCAGGATGGCACAATCATCGGAACTTATGGGGATATGTATGAAGACATGCTACGTGTGCAAGATTTACCGCCCTATGTTTCTCAGGCAGTTATGTCTGTGGAAGATCGCCGGTTCTACTCACATTTCGGCATCGATGTTATTGGCCTTGTAAGAGCAGCTTATACTAATTATCGTGCAAATCGTATTGTGCAAGGTGGTTCTACAATCACACAGCAGCTTGCAAAGAATTTTCTGCAAACTCAAGGACTCTTTAATACCAGCGATCGTTCTTTAAAACGTAAGATCCAAGAAGTGTTGATGGCGCTGTGGCTAGAGTGGAAATTCACCAAAGATCAAATTCTAACCATGTATCTGAATAGAGTTTATTTTGGATCGGGGACGTTCGGTGTTGATGCCGCAGCTCGGCGCTATTTTGATAAATCAGCCAGAGAATTAACAGTTTACGAAGCCGCCGTTATTGCTGGTCTTTTAAAAGCACCCTCAAAATATTCACCTGCGCAACATCCAGAAAGAGCCCGTTCTCGTGCAAAAGTTGTTTTAGAACTTATGGTTGAATCTGGATTTTTGCGTGAAGGAGCTTCTTATCTCAATCAATCTGAACAGCCAGTAGGTGCCACTAAGAATGAGACGGAACAGAGCTTGAGATATTTCACAGATTGGATTTATGAATCCATCCCTAATTTAGTCTCAGTAAAAGGCGAAGATTTGGTCGTTGTAACAACTCTAGATTTGCCAATGCAACGACACGCTGAGTCTTCTGCTGTATCACTCCTGCAAGAGATGGGTCCAGAGCTTAAAACCAATGAAATTGCTTTGGTTGCAATGACTCCCAACGGCGAAGTTAAGGCGATGGTTGGGGGTCGCAATTATGGATCAAGCCAATTTAATGGAGTAACACAAGCAAATCGTCAGCCTGGCTCTGCTTTTAAGTTTTTTATTTACTTAGCCGCTTTGGAAGAAGGATTAACACCAGACACACTGATAGATGATAGCCCTGTCGAAGTTGGCAATTGGAAACCAAGTAATTACAAGTGGAAAACCCGCGGCGAAATTACAATGGAAGATGCTTTTGCTTATTCTGTGAATGCAGTTACCGTCAGACTAACTCAACATGTAACACCTCAAAAAGTTGTAAGTGTTGCTCGTCGTTTAGGCATCACCAGCAATTTAACTAATGACTTAAGTATTTCTTTGGGAACGGGAGAGGTTACTCTGTTAGAACTTACTTCAGCTTACGCAACATGCACAAACGAAGGTAAAGCTGTGTGGCCTTACGGAATTATAGAAATTCGCAACAAACGGGGTGATATCCTCTACTCTCATCAGGACAGTCATTCAAATCCTGTGATTGCCCCTATCCCTCTTCAATCTATACGACAATTACTATCTAGCGTTGTACAAAAAGGAAGCGGCCGTGCGACTAAAATTGGTTATAGCGTTTCTGGTAAAACAGGAAGTAATGGCGATATAGATGCGTGGTTCATTGGCTATCGTGAACATTTGCCGATAGAACACGATCCTTTATCAGGAAGTGGTTATTCCAATATAGTCGTTGGAGTACGCACAGGGAATAATGACAATAGTTTGATGGCGAAGATATCGACAGGTGGTAGACTTCCAACTCGTGTTGCTGCGGCATTCTTCAAAGGCCCAAATGCAACGACTCCAACGCCGCAAAAACCAGAAAGAACAAAACCAGCTAAGAAAGAGTTAAGTCAAGAAAAGTTTGATCAACTTTTCGAGGATTAAAGAGAATGACCATTATTCAGCCTATTAAAAATATCATCATACACTCCATTGTCTTCTCCCTCTCGATCGTCATCCTCGCGAAGGCGGGGATCCAGGCTGTTTTAAATTACATTAACACATTGTTCCATCAGTTTTTATTATGGATTTCCGCCCTCAAAGGGATGACAGTAAGACTGATGGCGCCATCTTTTTTCACAACGTCATCATTACGCCCCACAGTGTCATCCTGGTGCTTGACACCAGGATCTCATGCAGATTTTCTGGGTAGTATCCCATGAACACAATCACAATATTCGGCGGAACTGGCTTTGTTGGACGTCATCTTGTTCAACATCTAGCAAAACTTGGTTTTACTTTAAAAATTGTTACTCGTTCTCCAAGCAATGCCCTGTTCTTAAAGCCCTTAGCTGACATTGGGCAGATCCAATTTATCCCAGCTAATATTTGTGATCTTAACTCTATTAAATCCACAATAACTGGATCTGATATTGTCATTAATTTAACAGGAATACTCTTTGAAAAAGGATCTCAAAAGTTTGATTTAATCCACCACCTGGCTCCTGCTGCCATGGCCTATTTTTCAAAAGAAGCAGGCGTTAAAAAATTTATTCATCTTTCTGCCGTTTCTGCTAGCACAACGTCTCGTTCTCAATATGCACAATCAAAAGCCCTTGGTGAACGAGCTGTCCTGTCTCATTTTCCAAACACCATCATTTTGCGTCCGAATTTAATTTTTGGACCAGAGGATAAGTTCTTTAATCGCATTGCAAGCCTAGCAGGACTCAGTCCAGTTCTACCGTTATTTGGCGGCGGCCAAACCCTTTTTCAACCCGTTTATGTTGAAGATGTAGTCAAGGCCATCATTGCTGTTATTACAAAAAAAACCACGGATTCTCTCTATGAATTAGGAGGAGCCCAGATTTATAATTTCAAACAACTGATGCAACTTTTACTAAGTGTGATTGGCAAAAAAAGGCTCCTCCTTCCCCTTCCCTTTGTAACTGCCTACGCTGTCGCCATCGCCTCAAAGCTTTTATCTGAACCACTCCTTACAAAAGATCAAATTTTTTTACTAAAAGAAGATTGCGTCATTGCTAAAGATTCCTCAGGTTTTGCCCAACTTGGAATCAATCCAAGCTCTGTCGAGGCAATCTTACCAAGCTATCTGTCTAGATTTTAATGACGAAAATATCTTACTGAGGGAAATCCTATGCGTATTGCTATTTCAGGTACCCATTTTATTGGCAAAAGCACTCTTATTGAAGATTTTATTAAAAAGCATCCCAACTATAGATCTGAAGTTGAGCCATATTATAAATTACAAGATCAGGCAACAGTGGAATCATCACTAGAACCTTGCCTTGATAGCTTCCTAGTGCAATTAGATTATAGCATTAACCAGATAAATGAATGCGCAGATGAACAAAATATCATTTTTGACAGATGTCCGGTTGATTTTTTAGCCTATGCAATGTGTGAGCTAAATCAAGACTCTATCAACATTAATGATAGTGAAGTCTCTGAAAGATTCTCTGATGTGAAAGCAGCACTAGATAATTTAGATTTGATTATATTTTTGCCCATCACAAAAGAAAATTCCATTGAATATACCGAAGAAGATCTCGACTATCGTAAGGCCGTTGATATTTTTTTAAAAAAGCTATACCGAGATGATATCTGCGATATATTTCCTCAATATAATCATCCTGAAATAATAGAGATTTCTGGTGACCGAGCAGTCCGTTTAAGAAAACTAGAAAACTGTTTAGCTTACTAATTTTCTCGAATCAGCACTTGAACGCCAGGCAAAGTTTTTCCTTCAAGCCACTCAAGGAAAGCCCCGCCTGCAGTTGAAACATAAGAAAACTGTTCCTTTACACCTGCGTGTGCCAGCGCTGCCAGAGTATCGCCGCCGCCAGCAACGCTAACCAAAGATCCCTCAACAGTAAATCTGGCAGCTGTTTTTGCCACCTCAACAGTTCCAACATCGAAAGGAGGCATTTCGGAAACGCCAAGCGGTCCATTCCATAAAAGTGTTTTTGCCGTTTTTAGAACATTTTCCAAACTTGATACGGTTTTTGGCCCAATATCAAGAATCATATCTGTTTCTAAAACTTGCTCCTTCCCTATCACTCTTATTACCTCTTTTGGTGTCATTTTTTCAGCAACAACGACATCTTCAGGCAGAATAATTTGGCATTTATTGTCTTTAGCTTTTGCTAAAATTTTAAGAGCCGTTTCCTTCATGTCAAATTCGCACAATGATTTACCAACAGGAAAGCCCTGAGCTGCAAAAAAAGTATTCGCCATCGCTCCGCCAATAACTAAGGAATCAACTTTATCCATTAAATTCATAAGCAAATCGAGTTTTGTTGAAATTTTTGAACCGCCAATAACGGCAACCAACGGGCGTTCAGGCGTGGTTAGTGTCCGCTCCAAAGCCTCAAGTTCCGCTTGCATACTACGCCCCACCATCGAGATTTTTGCAAACTTCGGTATTCCAACGATAGAGGCATGCGCGCGATGCGAACAGGAAAAGGCATCATTAATATAGATATCCCCTGAACCGGCAAGCTCATTAGCAAACGCCTCATCATTTTCCTCTTCTTCTTTATAAAAACGTAAATTCTCAAGAAGAATAACCTGACCGATTGATAGAGAATCTACCTGTGCCGCCACCTTTGGGCCGATACAATCTGAAGCAAAGGCAACGTGTACCCCCAGAAGTTTCTCAAGAATCGGTGCTAAAAACTTTAAAGAGTAAGAGGCTTCCCATTTTCCACGTTCATGAAAAGGCGGACGGCCAAAATGCGAGATAATAACAACCTTGGCATTCGCTTTCACTAATTCTTTTAAAGTTGGTATTATGCGTTCAATACGCGTTAAATCTGTAACTTCTCCGTCTTGTACTGGCACGTTCAAATCAACCCGCACCAAAACTCTTTTGCAAAAAAAATCCGCATCATCCATGGTTAAAAACGATTTCATCAATTTCTCTCTAATCTTGTAAATTGTTGTATGCATCTCTATACAATAAAGTATGAACGTCCATAGATGAAAGGTAAAGCAAGTCTCTTATGAAACTAGATCTGTCATCATATGAAAAAGTGATTATGCAATTGGAAGGTGCGCTAACAACGTATAACTCTAATACTGTTCAAAATAATCCCGACCTTTTAATTCACGTAAGAGCAGGTGCAATTCAAGCCTTTGAATTCGTATATGAATTATCTTGGAAGTTAATTAAACGTTCGCTAGAAATTTCAGAGCCTACATCAGAAGCTATTGACCAAATGTCATTTCTAACTTTAATGCGAACAGCTTCTGAAAAAGGATTAATAAAATCAGATGTGAATCAATGGCGCTTGTACCGTGAATACAGGAGCACTACCAGTCATACTTATATGTCAGAAAAAGCAGAACTTGTTTTTGAAAAATTACCACAATTTTTAGATGAAGCACGCGCACTATTGGCAAAATTAAAAGAAATAAATATCTAGGATGCCTCTACATCTAACCTCAAATGAACATGAAATTGTTACACAAACGCTTTCTAAGCTTTTGCCTGCCTCTGCTAAGGTTTATGTATTTGGCTCGCGTGTTCGAGAAATTTGCAAACCATTTTCTGATTTAGATCTTGCAGTTGATTTAGGCCGTGCACTATCTGAGACAGAGCTGCTCGACCTCAAAGATGCTTTTGATGAATCAGCTTTGATTTTCAAAGTTGATATTATTGATCTATACAACCTATCTGATTCTTTTAAGAGTGCAATAGAGCCTGAATTGGTTTTGCTATAGCTTCCTCAATTTTAGACTCGTCCCTATAATAACAGCAAAAGTGAAAGAGGATTTTGACGACCCTCTTCCTGTTTATGCTAAGAGATTTTATTTCTTTTGAATTACAACATACTTAATACCAATGTCTTCTCCTTCTATCACATACGGAAGAAGACCGGAATATATTGCCGTATTATATCCATCAAAACCTGTTTGAGAGAAAAAATCCGAAAAAAATGTTTTATGATATTCGTCCAGTTTAGTTTTATATTCCTCAAGAGTTTCCTGTTCTCCAACTTTAGAAAGCAATGAATCATATTCATCTTGTCGACATTTGAAAGCAAAAGGCCGCCAATAGTCAACATTGAAAATATGTATTGGAGAAGGTAAGAGTTTCATATCTCCAAAATTTTTTCTGTATCTTTCTTTATTGATATATAAAAGCCTGGTTACAAAGGAATGGATTGATTCCTTGGATTCAAAATCTTTACTATTTTCTTCCCGCCATTCCCATACTTGGTCCTTTTCTTCTAGTGTGAGATCATCTGATTCCTCGAAATTTTCTCGTTCACAGAGACTATAATCTCTTAAAGATTTAATTCCTTTTACATACTGCTCTTCTTTAATTTTCTTTATATTTACGTATTCCTTATGCACATCCTGTCCAAAAGCTATTAAATGATGAGGAATATCAAACGCCATTATTCCCTCATCTTTTAGTAAACGGACATAATGCGCTAATGCATCGTAACTAAAGGCAAATTTATCTGTCACACCAAGATCAGTGGTGATTAAATCAAAACATCCTGGGTATCTCAATGAAAGCTCTTCATACAGTTCAGGCCTTGTAATATCTGCTGCAATAAGAAACGGATTAAGTAATTCTTTAATAAAAAATTCCCTGAGTTCTTCATAAGAAGGGTCTGTGTTTAAACCAGTTTGCGCTCTATACAAATCATGAAACGTTTTCTCGTTAAAGATTCTTTGCAGCGTTTTATCATCACGGGGAATAGTTGCTACCCAATTTTGGATGTAGATGACAAAAGGATTATCATACTTGGAAAGATTAAAATGATGACGTTCTAGTTGATTAGCACCAAACGCGATTACTAACGGCCGTCCAACGGCAATAGCTTTTCGAATAAAAGGATCTAGTAGATCAAGTTGTTGCTTTATAGGTATAACTTCTTGAAGAGAGCTAGCTTGGTCCATTTTTGGAAACTTGCTATAATACACCTGCTCCAAATGATCAACTTCTTCCGCAGCATCACAACAAGGCACTACAAAAACCATAGTCATTAAAACTACTATGTACTTTTTGATTAACTTCATTTTCATCGGTGTATTCCTTAGTAAAATACGATGTTATTTATATAGTTACGAGTTAATCTAAACTCAAGGTCTACGCTGATAAATTCGCTCGCACAGTTAAATTTTACGATACTAATCTTGTAGCTATTTATAGTCGTAACTATATATACTTATATAAAGTGAAAAACAATCTTACGTTAAAGAAATAAAGTGATTGCAAAATTAACAGGATTATTCGACAGCAGTGGCCGCGATTGGTTGGTTATTGATGTTAGTGGTGTTGGATACATGGTTTATGTATCAGGGAGAACTTTATCTAATTTACCGCTTGAGGGACAAAAATTTTCACTCCTAATTGAAACAATCATCCGCAATGAACAACCACAACTTTGTGGCTTTCTTGATGAAGTTGACCGCAGATGGTTTCGATTACTAATTGGCGTACAGGGCGTTGGCGCGAAAGTTGCTCTTGCAATTTTATCCGCATTATCGCCAGAAGATATTGGCAATGCGATTCTTTTTCAGGACAAAACGCTCATCTCTCGCGCAGAAGGTGTTGGGCCAAAACTCGCAACACGCATCGTCTCAGAGCTCAAAGATAAAACTATTGGCATGGAAAATCTTCAAGCCTTCCAGAATGTTACGAATGCTTCAGCGCAATCCTCCGTTCAAGAAGTGATTTCTGTTTTAATAAACTTAGGGTATGCTAGACATGAAGCCGCTAAAGCTGTTGCCCTTATCGCTGCAGAGTTAGGTGATCAAACAGACACAGAAACACTTATTCGTCATAGTCTTAAGAAGCTCGGTCAGGTGACTAATGGTTAATACCAATCAATCTCGTATTGTCACTCCAGAAGTCATGTCAGAAGACATCACTGATGTCTCATTGCGCCCACCAAGTTTAGATGAATTTACCGGTCAAGTTCCCGTTAAGGCTAATTTAAAAGTCTTTATTAGCGCTGCAAAGGGACGAAGTGAGGCCATGGACCATGTTCTGCTTTATGGTCCTCCCGGACTTGGAAAAACAACGTTAGCGCAAATCATCGCAAAAGAACTCGGCGTTGGATTTCGTTCAACCTCTGGCCCCGTTATTGCCAAAGCCGGCGATCTAGCCGCAATTTTAACGAACCTTCAGGCACATGATGTCTTATTTATTGATGAAATTCATCGTCTCAATCCTGCAATCGAAGAAGTTTTATACCCCGCAATGGAAGACTTCAAACTTGACTTAATGATTGGTGAAGGACCTGCGGCACGCTCAATTCGTCTTGATCTTCCCCCGTTTACTCTCGTTGGCGCCACAACACGATCAGGCCTTTTAACTCAGCCTCTACGTGAACGATTTGGTATTCCTTTGCGCCTAACATTTTATAGAATTGAAGAACTCACCTCTATTGTTCAACGCGCTGCAAAAATTCTGAATCTTTCTATCAGTGAAGGTGGCGCAAATGAGATTGCTCGCAGATCTCGAGGAACACCACGAATATCAGGACGATTGCTGCGCCGTGTACGCGATTTTGCAACCGTTATGAACGAAGAAATTGTCACCGAAAAAATCGCTGATTTGGCTTTGAATCGCTTAGATGTTGATCCTCTAGGGTTAGATGCCCAAGACCTTCGATATCTCAACATTATCGCTGATTTTTATAAAGGTGGCCCAGTTGGAATTGAAACTCTCGCTGCCGCATTATCAGAGCAAAAAGATACTGTTGAAGAAGTGATTGAACCTTATCTAATTCAACAAGGATTCATCCAACGGACTCCTCGCGGACGCATGTTAACAGACAATGCCTACAGGCATCTGGGGATGCCCCTTTTACCGAAAGAAGCCAATCAACACACAATTCTAGGATTGTTCGATGAATAATACTCACCAAAACCTTTTAGATACTCTTGATAATACGATTTATTCTAGCGCTCTTATTGATTTAGAAGCCGTTGCTAGTAATTATAAAAAACTTATCAATATTTCAAAATCAGGTCAATGTGCAGCCGTTATTAAGGCCGATGCCTATGGTCTTGGGGCAGAAGCGCTAACACCAACGATAGCAAATCAAGGTTGCCAAACATTTTTCACAGCCTATATCGATGAAGGAATTTCCCTTCGAAAAACATTAAGGCAGATGAATAAAAAGGCGCGAATTTACGTGTTAAATGGCTTTTTTCCAAAATGTGAACCTGTTTTTATAGAGCATGATTTAACCCCAGTTCTTTGCACTATTGAGCAAATTCGCCTTTGGCAAGCACACGCAAGAACCCTTAATCGCCCTTTGGCAGCGGCTCTTCATGTTGATACGGGCATGAGACGCACGGGTATTCCCTATCGAGATTTTTGGGATCTCATTGAGAGTCCTGAGACTTTCCAGGGCATTGCTCTCTCGCTGATCATCAGTCACCTAGCTTGTAGCGATCAATTGCATCATCCGCACAATGAGCACCAGCTAGAAAAAGCAAAAAAAATTCATGAGCGCCTCCCTACCGTTCCCCTCAGTTTATCAAACTCAGGTGGCATTTTCTTGAGTAGTGACTATCATTTCAATTTAACTCGCTCAGGTATGGCTATCTATGGCATGAACCCAATGCCCTATAAAGAAAATCCGATGACGCCTGTTCTAAGCTTATGGAGCCGAATTTACCAAGTTCAAGATATTAATGAAGGTCAATCCATTGGTTACGGCCAAAGCTACTACACGCAGGCTCCCGCAAAGATTGCAACCTTGGCCTTAGGGTATGCAGATGGTTATCCATGGCAAGCAACTCCGGAGAGCAACGTTATGATTTCTGGGTACCCTGCTCGTATTGTTGGTCGCATCTCAATGGATTTAATGACGATTGATGTTACGAACATTCCCGATCATCTCGTTGTGCCTGGAGCTTGGGCCCAAGTCGTTGGTGATCATCTTTCAATCGATGAAATTGCGAAAATGTCAAAAACAATTCCCTATGAAGTTCTTTTAGGGCTTGGGAAGCGCTTCCATCGCGTCTATAGTAAATCATTAAATAAAATTGATGAGGAAATCCGTGCTTAATTTTTTTGCCTTTATTGGTCGACTCGTTATTAATTTTTTAACAAATTGCGGCCGTATTGCCCTGTTTTTAGTTGATGCTTTAAAATATGGATTACTACCTCCTTGGTATGGCAAGCAAATCCTAAAGCAATGCATTCAATTTGGATTTTACTCTCTGCCCGTTGTTGGCTTAACAGCAGTTTTTACAGGTATGGTTTTGGTCTTGCAAAGCTATACTGGGTTTTCTAGATTTTCCGCAGAAAGTGCCGTTGCAACTGTCGTCGTGTTATCAATGACACGAGAGCTTGGTCCTGTCCTCGCTGGTTTAATGGTAACGGGAAGAGTTGGTGCCGCGATAGCAGCAGAGATTGGCACGATGCGTGTGACAGAACAAATAGATGCTCTTACAACTTTATCAACAAATCCTTTTAAATATTTAATTTTTCCGCGGTTACTCGCCGGCTTTACAATGCTTCCTTTATTGGTTCTTGTTGCCGACATCATCGGTGTTCTTGGTGGTTATCTAGTTGCGGTTTATAAACTTGGAATGAATCCCAGTAATTATCTACAGCAAACAGCTAAATATCTAGAAACACAGGATGTCGTTTCTGGATTGATTAAGGCTTCGATTTTCGGTCTCATTATCGCATTGATGGGATGTTATCATGGTTATAATTCTGGCAGAGGCGCAGAAGGTGTTGGACGTGCGACAACCAATTCTGTTGTTTCTGCTTCCATCCTAATTTTATTTATGAATTATGCATTAACCACTCTTCTCTTCGAGAAATAAAAATGACAGTTTCTAAAAAACCTAAAGCAGCACCTATCCCTAAAATCCAAGTCCGCGGGCTTAAAAAATCCTTTGGCAAAAATTGCATTTTAGATGGCATTGATCTTGATGTATATCCAGGCGAATCGTTTGTCGTTATTGGTGGATCAGGTACTGGAAAATCAGTTCTTATCAAATGTATTTTAGGCCTGATAGAACCTGATGAAGGCAGTATTCTTATTGATGGAACAGAGATTATTGGACTGTCTCACACCGCGAGACAAAAACTATTAAAGCGATTCGGCATGCTATTTCAGGGCGGTGCTCTGTTTGACAGTATGAAGGTTTGGGAAAACGTTGCTTTTGGTCTTATCCAAGGTGAAGGCATGAGCAAAGCGAAGGCAAAAGAAATCGCCCTTAACAAATTACCTTCTGTTGATTTAGATGCCTCCACTGCAGACGTTTATCCTGCTGAACTTTCAGGCGGAATGCAAAAACGTGTTGCATTAGCACGTGCTATCGCAACGGATCCTGAAGTTATATTTTTCGATGAACCAACCACGGGTCTGGACCCTATTGTTAGCGGCACAATTAACAGCCTAATCATTAAATGCGTTCGTGAAATCGGTGCAGCTGCCATTACCATCACGCACGATATTCAAAGCTTAAGGCAAATTGCTGACCGAGTTGGGCTTTTATGCAAAGGAAAATTAATCTGGGTTGGTACTGTCGCAGAAATGGACAAAACCAAGGATCCCCATGTAAAGCAATTTATCAATGGATTACCTCATGGTCCTTTCACAGATAATGAAAAACATTAGTTTCTGCCCTCAGAATGTTATAAGCATGAATTTCCACCGTTGCTGGAATGACAGCATGATTGAATGTCACCATTCTCTCCATCGCTATTCTTTTCATACCCTTCCGTCACTTTCGATCTCTCCATCGTTATCCCCGCGAAAGCCGGGGATACAGACTGCTTTAAACAATGGCTAAAACGACAATACGTTTTGTCTGCCAAGACTGCGGCACCTGGCACAGTAAGTGGGGCGGTCGTTGTGAAGGTTGCGGAGAGTGGAATCGCTTAGTTGAAGAACAAGCAACCGAATCTCCCCGTCGCAGTAAAATGAAAACAGACAAAGGGCCTTTTTTTAGCCCGATTGAAGATGACACTGCTGATGCCACACTCTCAATGACACGCTACTTAACAGGAATCGCTGAGTTTGATCGTGTGTGCGGTGGCGGTTTGGTGCCAGGTTCCGCCCTTTTGGTTGGCGGCGATCCAGGCATTGGAAAATCCACCTTACTCCTTCAGGTTGTCGCGTCCCTTTCTTTAAAAACTGCCTGTGCTTATGTTTCGGGAGAAGAAGCTGTTTCACAAGTTAGAATGCGCTCCCAGCGCCTTGGCCTATCCCCTAAGAATGTTCATCTTGCTGCTTCAACGAATGTTAGTGAAATATTAGAAGCAATATCTAAACTTCCAGAGACACGACTTGTTATTATTGACTCCATCCAAACAATGACAAGCGATGCTATTGATTCTGCTCCTGGAACAGTTTCACAAGTTCGAACCACGGCACATGAATTAATTACAGCTGCAAAAAAACATGGTTTTATTGTTGTGTTAGTTGGGCATGTCACGAAAGAGGGAACCCTTGCAGGTCCGCGCGTTCTTGAGCACATGGTAGATACGGTTTTATATTTTGAAGGGGAAAGGAATTATGATTATCGAATTCTTAGATCCGTTAAAAATCGTTTCGGCGCCACTGATGAAATCGGCGTATTTGCCATGACAGACAAAGGTCTTGCTGAAGTTACCAACCCCTCTGCCCTATTTTTAGCAAACCACGAAGGAGAAGTTAGCGGTACCGCTATCTTTGCTGGTATAGAAGGAACGCGGCCAATCTTGTGCGAAATTCAAGCTTTAGTTTCCCCTTCTTATCTTGGTACTCCAAGACGCACATCTGTTGGCTGGGACAACGGCAGACTCGCTATGGTTCTCGCTGTCTTAGAAGCTCGATGTGGCCTGACATTCGGGAATAAAGATGTCTATCTCAATGTAGCTGGTGGACTTAAAATTACAGAACCTGCAGCCGATCTTGCCGTCGCCGCTGCTTTGATTTCCGCATTGAAAAATCAACCTGTCCCCGCTGCCAGTGTTTACTTTGGCGAAGTCGGATTAGCGGGTGAAGTCCGCTCTGTTAGTCATAATGAAATCCGCCTAAAAGAAGCAGAAAAACTTGGCTTCTCAAAAGCCTTTTGCGCCGCAAGCAGCAAAAACAAATCTGGAAAAAAAACAACAACCAGTGACTCAAGCAACATGACTCTTCATCCATTGCAGTACTTAAATCAGCTGTTGGTTAAGAGTTAAGAAAGCTATCCAGCTCTCTTTTAGACACCTCCACTCCTTCGTTGTCATCAGCTATGTTTTATGAGATCCCCGGGTCGAGCCCGGGGACGACAGTAGAGTGGAGTGTTCATCATCTCGCTCCCTCTATCTTCATCCAACCTCGCCACACTCACCCCCACCATCCCCACAGTGTCATCACCCCCCTCCGTTGTCATCCCCGGGCTTGACCTGGGGATCTCTAACATATTGAATTCAGACTAAACTACTATATAAATCACGCCATTCTGGATTCATCTTTTCAATTAGCTCAATTTTCCATTTCTTCGACCAATGTTTTATGTTTTTTTCTCTTTGAATAGCAAATAGAATTTCTTCATAACATTCAAAATAAACAAGAATTTTTAAATTGTACTTCTTTGTAAATCCATCAATTACCCCAGTTTTGTGCTCATAAATACGTCGAATAATATCATTTGTTACACCAACATAAAGTGTCCCTTTTGGTTTATTCGTCACAATGTAAATAAAGTATTGCATAGAATCATTTTTCTATTTTTAGATCCCCGGGTTATTACCAGGTAAAATCTGGAAACGAGGACGACAGTAAGAGGAGTCATCCTCATTTTTTACACTGTCATCGCCATTACCACAGTGTCGTCTCCAGGGTTAAGACAACTTTCTCTCCCCGCATTGTCGTCCCCGGGCTTGACCCGGGGATCTCAGAAAACTGACTACGAATTACAGAAATTGGCTTTTTCCAGGAACTTTGCCATCAATAATTTCCTGTATAACTTTTTCCTTCCAAACAATTCCAATTTGAGCGCGAAATAAAGTATCTTGATACTTTTCTTCTTCACTTTTTGGTGTCTCTTTAGGATCAAGTATGCGGCCAGAATATACACCTATAAACCTTGCTTTACGTACCCCATTATTAATTATCCCACCGCCATCAGTGATGTATCCATTAATTGGTGTGACAATTACAGGTGAACCAGACATTCCCCTTCTTGGCCGTGTTCTAAAATGAGGTGCAACGCATTAGAGTGTTTGTTGATAAGACAGGCACAGAAAGGCGTTGCAAATGAGAGAATACAAACAATTAGGATATGAAGAAAGAATAAAATTGGCAGCGCTTCGTCAATCGCAGTCATCACTAA